>NZ_JAPNKC010000001.1:7892500-8211428 GCF_026626705.1 Pyxidicoccus sp. MSG2 | reverse complement strand
AGCTGGGCAAGAAGTAGCCCGCGGCTCCTCAGTGCAGGTGGGAGGGGGGCTCGCGCTCCTGCTCCGGAAGGGTGGGCTCGGGGGACTGCCCCCGGGCCACCCGCCGCTTCCACCGGAAGCGCGCCAGCCGCGACTTCTTCGCGCTGCTGGCGCTCTTCGCCGCCCCGGGCGTCATCACGGGCGGCTCCAGCGGCGCGGGCTGGTCGAAGTCGCGAGCGCCCTTCTCCTTCCCCTCCGCGGACGCGTGCTCGAGGATGGCGTTGATTTCGCCGCCGAGGATGAAGACGAGCCCGGAGATGTAGAGCCACAACAGCAGCACCACGACGCCGCCGATGGAGCCGTAGGTGACGTTGTACTTGCCGAAGTGCTCCACGTACTGCGTGAAGCCCCAGGTGCTCACCAGCCAGATGCCCGTGCCCAGCATGGAGCCGGGGGTGATGTACTTGAACTTCTGCTTCACGTCGGGGAGCAGGTAGTAGCAGAGCGCGAGCGCCAGCATCACCAGCGACGCGGTGAAGGGCCAGCGCAGCCAGGACCAGACGAAGTAGAACGCGTCGGTGAGTTGCAGCTTGTCGGCGACCCACGCGCCCAGCCGTCCGCCGAGCAGGAAGATGGTGAAGGACAGCGGGATGAGCAGCGTGCCGACGAGCGTCACCAGCATGGCCAGTCCCTGCGTCTTCCAGATGGGGCGGGACTCGGGCACGTCGTAGGCCAGGTTGAGCGCCTTGCGCAGGGCGTCCACGCCGCGCGACGCCGTCCACAGGGCGATGACGAGACCGGCCGTCAGCAGCTTGGGCCGGGGCTGATTGACCAGCGCCTGCAGGTGCCCCGTCACCAATTCCAGCGCGTCTCCGGGGACGAGCGGACGGATGCGGTCCACCATCGCGTCCACCGCGCCCGGTGCGAAGGGCAGGTAGGCGACGAGCGTGAAGAGGAAGAAGAGGAACGGGAACAGCGAGAAGAGCAGGTAGTACGAAAGCTGGGCGGCGATGTCGGTGACGGTGTCCTCCTGGAACTCCTTCACGAAGCGCCGGCCGAACTCACGCCATGTCAGATACTTGAGCCTGGGCAATCGCATCTCCCCTCCTCGCTCGCCTCTCCCCCTGGGGTGAGGAAGGTGGGAACGGTGGGGAGGGTTGGCAGCAGGCGAGCAGGCAGGCGCCCGGCCAGGCAGTCGCCGCTCGGGCCCGCTCAGGCGACGTTGGGTGGGAGGTATCTGCCCAGCAGTGGACGAAGCCGGGTGCGGACCTCGTCGGGGATGCGGGCCCGGTCGGTGGCGATGGCCAGCGCGAGCGCGGTGTCACAGCGGCAGCCGTTGCCGCGGGGCTCGCGAGGCTCGGAGATACGGGGCAGCGCGCGGCGGATGAGGGCGGCGGCGGTGACGGTGGCGGCCTGGACGTTGTGGGAGACCTGCGTCAGCCGCTCCTCGTGCGCCTGGCCCGGAGGAGGAGGCCGCCACGAGTCGTAGTCGGTGGGCAGGGCCACCAGCGCGTAGTGCAGCTCCGCCTCGCGCGCGAGCCGGGCCTCGGGCATGGCCGTCATGCCCACCACGTCCGCGCCCGAGGCCTGGTACAGGAGGCTCTCCGCGCGCGTGCTGAGCGAGGGGCCCTCGATGCAGACGTAGGTGGCCTCGGGGTGGACGGCGGGGCCGCCAGGGTCCGCGGCGGCGACGAGCACCTGCCGGAGCGTGGCGCAGAAGGGGCTGGCCAGCTCCACGTGGACGGCGACGTCGTCGTAGAAGGTGCAGGGCCGGCGGTAGGTGCGGTCGATGACCTGGTCCGGCAGGACGAGCTGGGGCGGCTGGAGGTGCTCGCGCAGGCTGCCCACGGTGCCGGTGGCGAGGACGTGGGTGACGCCGAGCAGCTTCAGCGCGAAGAGGTTGGCGCGGTACGGGGCGCGGGTGGCGTTGTAGATGTGGCCGGGGCCGTGGCGGGACACGTAGACCACGGACACGCCGTCCAGCTCGGTGGTGATGATGGGGCCGGCGTGGGGGCCGAAGGGTGTCTCCAGGGTGTGGGATTCTCCCCGACCGAGGACTCCGAGCATCTGTCCGAGTCCGTGGCTCCCGATGATGCCCACCCTGACAGCCATGTGCCTCCTCTATGCGTGATTGCCGCGAACGCGGACCATAGCGCGGGCCCCTGGCGCCGTGAGGCGAGAAGACTGGTAGTTTTCGCATTCGCCATGCGTGCCTACCCGCTTCTCGCCCTGCTGCTCGCCTCCAGCCCCGCGGCCGCCGCCGTCCCCACCGGCTGCCAGGAGGACTACTCCTCGTGCAAGGAGGACTGTGCCATCGAGTACGGAGGCAGCGGGCGCGCCATCAAGAAGCTGACCTCGTGCATCGCCGAGTGCCAGGAGACGCTGGACCACTGTGCGAATCGGCACTCGTCGCTGAAGGACCTGCCACCCGGAGTGGCCGACGACGGGGAGCGGCCGTCCCGCAGGTCCGAGCCGGCACGGAAGAAGACGAAGAAGAGCCAGGAGGAGGACCCGTTCGGAGACGACGAGCAGGCGCCCAAGCGGTCGAGCAGGGACGACCCGTACGGTGATATTCCGTCATCCGACTCGAAGGGTGGGACGGAGAAGAGGGAGTCGTACCGGGCCTCGGAGGCGCCGCGTGAGCGTGAGGAGGTGCCTCCCGCGCCGGAGCCGGTGCCGCCGCGGGGGGCCTCGGGTTCGAGGGCGACGTCGGGCCGCGCGAACGCGGAGGAGATGGTGACGGGGAGCTCCTCGGAGGGTTCGAAGCGCGGTGGCTACCGGGCCTCGGACGTGGAGCCGGAGCCCGAGAAGTCGCTGGGGCTGGAGGACCTGGAGCCGCTGGACGCGAAGCCGGAGCCCGCGCCCGTGGCGAAGTCCGGGGGGAAGAGCGCGCCGGCGAAGCCGGCCGCGGAGCCCGTGAAGTCGGAGCCGGAGAAACCTGCCGCTTCCGCGAGCCGTGAGGAGAAGGACCCGCTGCTGGATGAAGAGCCCGCCGTGCTGGCGGCGCCGCCCTCGCGAAAGCCCGCGACGACGACGAAGGCGCCGCCCAAGCCGACACCGACTCCGCAGCCCAAGAAGGACATCTCTGATTGGGACCCGAACGGAGATTAAGAGGCTCTACCTCGCCTACCCAGCTTCACTGTCGACGAAGAGAAGGTTCTTCCAGCCCAGAGCGGCCTTTCGCAGGACACCCTCGCTCCGGTTGTTGTCGAGCGGCGGGCGCGCATCCAAGACGAAGCGGCTCAGCGCGTCCCACTGCTTCAGCGCGTAGGAAATGGCCTGGCCCAGCGACCCCTTCGGCGGGTGACGTGGCGACGGCTCCTCGAGCCAGGCTCGCCGAGATAAAGACGTTCATGGCGTGTCAGAACCCGAACTGCTTGCGCAACTCCGCGTAGGCGAGCCCGGAGGGTGACCGGGCCAGCTTCTCGTCCAGTGTCATCTCCGCGAACGTCCGCGTCTCCCCCTTGGGGATGAAGATGGGGTCCCAGTGGAAGCCGCCCGTTCCCTGCGCGCAGGGGGGCAGCTCACCCTCGACCTCCTTGAGGATGATCTTCCGGTCCTTGCCGTCGCAGTAGCAGACGGCGCTGCGGACCGTCACCTTCCGGGACTGCCCAGGCGGCACCAGCGCGCAGAGCCCCCCACCCATCTCCCTCCAGAAGGGTCGGATGAGCACTCCCGGCAGTCCCTTGAGGTAGTCGAAACAGAACGCCCCATGTTCGACGACCACGGGCACCTGGACCGCCCTGTATGCGGCCGCGGCCTTGGCCTTGATGAGCTGGGTGAGGTCCGTGTCGAGAATTTCCGTGAGCCCCGGAGGAGGCACCTTCAAGATGCCGAGCCGCACCATGGGCTTGAAGAAGTGCTCGACCTCGCGAACCTTGTCGGCGCTCGACGTGTAGTAGTACGCGTCCTTCATCGGATGCTCCGCAGCAGTTCCGTGACGCTCCCGCTCTTGTCTACCGGGTCGAGCTGGATGACGTCGATGTTCCAGCGCTCGAGCAGCTCCGCCTGCACCTGCCCCACGCCAAAGGTGGCGAAGAAGCACCGCCGGGCCCGCGGGTCCTTCCGGCCCTGGCCTTGCTGGCGGAGTTGCTGCATCCGGTACCAGATGTAGCGGATGTTCGCGTCACTGAAGCTGTAGCCGATGAACAGGAAACTGTGGCTCAGCAGGTCCGCACGCAGGCGCTGATCCGGGGGCGCCTCCAGGGCCATCCGCTGGAAGTAGGCGCTCTCCGTGAGGACGATCGTCTCCGGCTTGGACAGCGTGCCGTGGAACTTGATGACCTCGCACGCGTCGGGTGGGCGCGGGCCCTGGAAGTCCTCGAATGAGGCCAGCACACAGGCCGGCTTCCCCGCATCGCGCAGGGCGCCCTCCACATGGGAGTCGTAGTTGGTGGTGTAGAGGGTGTGCCACGTCAGCGCCGCCAGCGCCAGGTGCATGGGCGACGTCTTGCGAAGCAACTCGGCCGAGGCCGAGTCGAAGTGCCGCGTCATCTCGTACACGAGGTGTCCGATGTTGCCCGCGTCGTCTCGAGCGAAGTACTCCGCGAGCTGCTCGAAGTTACCGTGGAGCTTGAACATGTCCGGCTCGAAGCCGAGCCGCCCGGCCATGTCGGCAATCAGCTCGCTCCAGTCGGGCAGCTTCAAGGGCTTCGAGAAGCCCGCGCCCAGAAAGGGGATCAACCGCCCTTCACCGTACTCCTTGCGGAGCAGCGGAACGGCCCGTGCCACGTCGAGGACGGCCATCGTCACCTCCGGCCCGCGAGCATCCCGTCACGAGAGTGCTTTGTCCATGCCTCAACCGACCGCGACCGGCGCGCTCACAGCGTCACCTTTCCTCGCCATACGTGCCCTTGAAGAGGGATTCCAGCACTGGGCCATCCTGTGTGACGACGGCCTTCTCCTGAAGGTCATCGACGCACTGGAGCAGACACAGCCCCGGAGGAACATCGTGCTCCTCTCACGCGGCCCCACCGAGAGCCTGCCACCGGACCTGCGACGCTCCTGACCGTTACGCCGCCTGCCGCTCCGCATCCGGAGGCAGCGGCGCCGGAGGCGGCGGCCGCACGTGCGCCGTCTGCGTCAACCGCACGCCCGCGAGCACGAGCACACCGCCCACAGCAATCTCCCAGTGCAACGACTCGCCCAGCAGCAGCCACGCGGCCACCGCGGTGGTCGGGGGCTGGAGGTTCGAAAAGATGGCCACCTTCGACGCCGGCACCTTCGAAAGCGCGTAGTACCAGATGAGGTACGCCACCACCGACGTGAGCAGCCCCAGGTACACGATGGAGCCCTTCGCCGCGTTGCTCGCCGCCATCACCTCGGCGGGCTTCGCCATGAACGGCGCCATGAGCAGCATCATCAGCGTCGCCGCCACCATGCTCCACGCCGTCGCGCGAATCGTCCCGTGCGCCGCCACGAAGGGCTTGCCTTCCGTCGTGTACCCCACCCACGCCACCACCGCGCCGAGGATGAGCAGGTCCCCCATCAACGAGCCGCTCGCGTCCGCCAGCCCCCGCCCCAGCAGCAGCACCACCACCCCCACGAAGGCCGTGGCGATTCCTCCCACCGCGCGCAGTGAGGCCCGCTCATGCCCTCTCGCGAGGCTCAGCAGGTACACACCCAGCGGCGTGAGCGAATAGAACAGCGCCGCGTGCGCCGCCGAGGACTTCGACAGGCCATAGAAGAAGAACGCCTGGTTCACCGGCCCCGCCAGCAGCCCCAGTCCCAGCACCCGCTTCCACTCATGGCGCGGAGGCAGCTTCGGCCCCGGCGTCAGCCCCAGCAGCAGCACGAACACCGCGCCGCTCAGGATGAAGCGCCACAGCACCACCGTGAGCGGTGGCAGCTCCGTCATCGCCCGCTTGCCTGCGAGGTACGTGCCCGCGCTGATGAGCACCTGGACGCACATCCCGGCGTACACCAGGCCCAGCGAGGAGGAGGCAGCGGTGGAGGTCAGGGGTCGAGCTGGCTGAGCGCCCATTGCGCCGCTGTACGTACCAACTCGCTCGTGTCGCCGCAGAGCTTTTCGAGCAACACCCGCGCGTCCGCCTGCCTGGCGACGCCCAGCGCATACACCGCGTTGCGGCGGAGCCCATCGTACCTTGCGCGTGCCAGCGCTGTACCGGGTATGAGGTGCTCATACTGTTCCGGTGTGAGCCCCGCCAGCTCCAGCGTGCCCAGCTCCGCCACCGCTCGCGGCGCGAAGCGCGGGTGTTCCGCGAACACCGGGCGCCGGTTGAGCGGACACACCTGCTGGCAGATGTCGCAGCCGAAGATGAGGTTGTCGAACTTGAGACGGAAGGCCTCGGGCACCTCGCGCTCGCGGTTCTCAATCGTCTGGTAGGACAGGCACGCGCGCGCGTCCACGCGGCCGTTGCCCACCAACGCTCCCGTGGGACAGGACATGAGGCAGCGGCGGCACGAGCCACACCGGTCCGCCGCCGGGCCCTCCCCGTACGCGTCCACCTCCGCGTCCAGGATGAGCGTGGCCAGCAGCACCCACGAGCCGTAGGGCTCGGTGATGAAACAGCCGTTCTTCCCCACGTACCCCAGCCCTGCGCGCGCCGCCCACACCTTCTCCATCAGCGGGCCGCTGTCCACGCTCCCGTAGGTACCCACCCCCGGGAACATGGAGACCACCGACTTGCGGAAGGCCTTCATCCTGTCGCGCAGCGTGGAGTGGTAGTCGCGCCCCCGCGCGTAACGGGCAATCGGCGAGTCCACCGACTGCGCGTCGTCCCGCCAGTAGTTGTTCGCGAAGGAGATGACCGTCCGCGCGCCCGGGAGCAGCGTCCGCACGTCCAGGCGCTCTGCGGCCCGCTCTCCCATCCAATCCATGTCCGCCGCATGGCCGGACTCCAGCCACTCCATCAGGAAGGCGGGGGGAATCGGCTCCGCGCGTGAGAAGCCCACCAGGTCGAAGCCAACGAGGCTGGCGAGCTCGCGGAGCTGGGAGGTGGGCAGCGGATTCATCGGGCGTCTTCTACGGCGTGCTCTTCTTCTCCGGTATCCACTTCACGTCCGGGACGCCAGCCCGGTGATTCGCCAGCCGGGCCATGACGAAGAGCAGGTCCGAGAGCCGGTTCAGGTAGACGACCACGGCCTGCGGAATCTTCCCCTCGCGCAACAGCGGCACCGTGCGGCGCTCCGTGCGGCGGCACACGGTGCGCGCCAGGTGCAGCGCGGCGGCGGCCTGGGTGCCCCCGGGGAGGATGAAGTGGGTCATCTTCGGCAGCTCGGCCTCGAAGCCGTCGATGGCGCGCTCCATGTCCTCCGCCCACTCCGCCTTCAGCTCGGGAATGTATGAGGACGCCTTGGTGTCGGCGGGCGTCGCCATCACCGCGCCCAGCGTGAAGAGCTGGTCCTGGAGGCGCTGTAGCAGCGCGTCCATGTCCGCCGGCATCGGGAAGCCGCGGGCCAGACCAATCGTCGCGTTCAGCTCGTCCACCTCGCCGTACGCGTCCACGCGCTCGTCGTCCTTGGGGACGCGTCCGCCGCCGAACAGGCCCGTCTCCCCGGCGTCTCCACTCTTCGTATAGATCTTCATCGTTGGCGGGCTTGTAACGGCACGGCGTGTGCGACGTCCACGGGAAGGCGGACGGATACGTCAAAGACTTGATCCAGACTGGCGCAGATCCTAGATGGCCGTATGCGGCAATATCTGTCCCTGGTCGACCACGTCCTCACCCATGGGGCGAAGAAGGGCGACCGAACCGGCACGGGCACGCTCAGCGTCTTCGGCCACCAACTGCGGTTCGACCTCACGCAGGGCTTCCCGCTCGTCACCACGAAGAAGCTGCACGTGAAGTCCATCCTCCACGAGCTGCTGTGGATGCTCGCGGGGGACACCAACGTGCACTCGCTCCAGGCGCACAACGTCACCATCTGGGACGAGTGGGCCAACGCGGACGGCAGCCTCGGTCCCGTCTACGGCCACCAGTGGCGCTCGTGGACCGCGCCCAACGGTGAACACATCGACCAGATGAAGGGGCTGGTGGAGGGGCTGAAGAAGAACCCCGACTCGCGCCGGCACATCGTCAGCGCGTGGAACGTGGCGGACCTGCCCTCCATGAAGCTGCCGCCCTGCCACGTGCTCTTCCAGTTCTACGTGGCCGACGGGAAGCTGTCCTGCCAGCTCTACCAGCGCAGCGCGGACATCTTCCTCGGGCTGCCGTTCAACATCGCCTCGTACTCGCTGCTGACGATGATGGTGGCGCAGGTGACGGGCCTGAAGGCGCACGAGTTCATCCACACCGTGGGCGATGCGCACCTGTACCTCAACCACGTGGAGCAGGCGAAGACGCAGCTTCAGCGCGAGCCCCGGCCCCTGCCCCGAATGCGCATCAACCCCGACGTGAAGGACCTGTTCGCCTTCAAGTACGAGGACTTCACGCTCGAGGGCTACGAGCCGCACCCCGCCATCAAGGCGCCCGTGGCCGTATGAGACTGTCCGCCATCGTCGCCATGGCTTCCAACCGGGTCATCGGCGCCGGCAACCAGCTCCCGTGGCGACTGTCCGCGGACCTGGCCCGCTTCAAGAAGCTCACCATGGGCCACACCCTGGTCATGGGCCGCAAGACGTACGAGTCCATCGGCCGTCCGCTGCCGGGCCGTACCTTCATCGTCGTCACCCGGCAGAAGGACTACGCGCCCCCGGGCGTCATGGTGGCGCACTCGGTGGACGAGGCGCTCTTGCTGGCCCGGGCGCGCGGCGACGACGAGGTCTTCATCGCGGGTGGCGCGGACATGTACGCGCAGACGATGGACCGCTGGAACCGGCTCTACCTCACGCGCATCGCCCGCGAGTTCCCCGGCGACACGTACTTCCCCGAGGTGGACCTGTCCGGCTGGCGGCTCGTCGAGGACGCGCAGCACCCGGAGGCCGAGTTGCCCCACGCGTTCCTCACGTACGAGCGCTGAGGCCCGTCCGCGTCACTTGAACAGGCGGAAGAAGCGGAACGCCTTCGGCCACTCGCGCCGGGGCCGGAAGGCGATGGCCACCTCCTGCCCGCCCAGGGAGGACTCGGTGAGCACCACGTGGTCCTCGCAGGCCCTGCCCTGCTCGAACTCCGCGTCCGACACCCGGCACACGGACTTGTAGAACGGACCGGCGAGCCACTCGGCCACCTCGGGCGTGTCCTTGAACTTCAGGTACGCCGCGAGCGACGCGTGCGCCGCCGCCAGCACGGCATGCCCGGTGGGCACCGACTCGCGGATGAGGATGTACATCTTCAGCGACGCGGCGGGCTTCGGGGCGGGGATATCCAGGTCCATGTGGCATGGACGCCCTTCACCCCGACCGCTGACATCCCGAACGCCCAGGGAGTGCCCGTCCGAGCGGGCGCCCTGCCTCACGGCTGCTGGCACCCTGTCGGCACGTGCCCACTTCCACGGCATGCAGACCGCCATCACCACCCGTCCCGCCGACTTCCCCTGGCGCATCGCGGCCCTGGCCAGCGCCGCCGCGCTCACCGCCGCCAACAGCGCCGCGCTCACCGTCTCCCTGCGGCTGGCCTCCTCGCTCCGGGCCCGACGGGCTCCCCGTCCCCGCGTCTTCCCCGCGCTCGCCTCGGGTGCCACCGCCCTGGGCGCCCTCACCCTGGGGGCGCTCAGCGTCGGCGCGCTCGCCATCGGCGCCCTGGCCATCGGCGCCCTGGCCATCGGCCGGCTCCGGGGTGGGGATTGGAAGGTGGACAGTCTGCGCATCCAATCGCTCCAGGTGGAGCAGTGGACCGGACCGACCCGTCCCGTCTTATCGAGCGTCTGATGCGTCTTAATTTTGATATTGATTCTCAAGATTGAAACACAACCCCTCGGCTGGTAGACCGGGGGCCATGACTCGCGCTGCCCTGTCCGTGCTGTTCCTGCTGTTCGTGCTGCCCCTGTCGGCGCGTGCCGAGGGCACCTCGGAGGAGCGGACCTGGCACCGGCTGATCGGCATCCTCCAGTACCTGGAGGCGGACTACCCGAACGCCATCGAGACCCAGTCGGAGTTCGAGCTGGCGGAGCAGAAGAGCTTCGCGGCGGAGGCGGTGGACGCGGCGAAGGGCCTGGGCCCTGCCGCGGAGGCCTTCCTGCCGCGCGTGCAGGCCATCCAGGCGCGGGTGGACCACGCCCAGGACGCGCCGGGCGTCAGCCGGGACTGCGGCGCGCTGGTGGAGGACCTGGTGCTGGCCGGTGGCCTCGCCCGCAGCCCGCGCCGTCTGCCGGACCTGAAGCGCGGCGAAGCGCTCTACAAGACCAACTGCGCGGCGTGCCACGGCGTGGACGGCCACGCGGACGTGCCCATCGCCGCGAACATGGAGCCCGCCCCCGCGAAGTTCCAGGACGCCGAGCTGATGGGCGGCCTCACCCCCTACAAGGCCTTCAACACCACCAGCTTCGGCGTGCCGGGCACGTCGATGCCGTCCTACCCCACCCTCTCCGAGGAGGAGCGCTGGTCGCTGGCCTTCTTCGTCTTCACCCTGCGCCAGCCCCCCTGCGAGGGCACTCCGCCGAGCGCCTCGCTGGAGCGCCTGGCCAACTCCACCGATGACGACCTGGTGAAGGAGTACGGCCAGGAGCACCTCGCCTGCCTGCGCCGCAAGCTGCCGGACGCGGACGAGGAGCGCTCCCTGCTGCTCGCGCGCGCAGGCATCGAAGAGGCCATGCGCCAGGGCGCCGCCGGAAACAGCGCGGCCGCGAAGGCGGCCCTGCTGGACGCGTACCTCAACGGCGTGGAGCCGGTGGAGCCCAAGCTGCGCTCCAGGGACCCGGAGCTGGTGATGCGCATGGAGAAGGCCTTCCTCCAGGCGCGGCTGGCGGCGGAGAGCGGCAGCCCCCATCTGCAGGACGAGGGACGCGAGCTCATCTCCCTGCTGGACCAGGCGCGCCGGAGCACGGGCAGCGCGGCGGACCTGGTGTCCACGATGTGGCTGACGCTGCTCATCATGCTGCGCGAGGGCTTCGAGGCCACCATCATCGTCGCCGCGCTGCTGGCGGCGCTGAAGAAGATGAAGGCCACCGAGCACATCCGCGTGGTGCAGGCCGGGTGGATTTCCGCGCTCGTCGTCGGCGCCATCTCCTACGTGCTGGGCCGCCACCTGCTGGCCGGTGCGCAGCGCGAGTGGATGGAGGGCCTGGCGGCGCTGCTGGCGGTGGTCATGCTGGTGTACGCCGCGCTGTGGCTCAACGCGCGCTCCAACATGAGCCAGTTCATGGGCGAGCTGCGCCAGAAGATGCAGGGCGCGCTGGGGCGCGGCAGCATGGCGGGCCTGTTCTTCATCTCCTTCACCGCGGTGCTGCGCGAGAGCTTCGAGACGGCCATCTTCCTCCAGGGGCTCGCGCTGGACTCTCCGGCGGGCGTGGCCTGGGGCGCGCTCCTCGGTGTGGTGGCCATCCTCGTGCTGGTCCTCTTCGTCAACCGCATGGGCTACCGGCTGCCCATGAAGACGCTCTTCAACGTGTCCACCATCGTCCTCGTCGTCACCGCTGTCATGCTGCTGGGCAAGGGCCTGCACTCGCTGCAGGAGGTGGGCGCGCTGCCGCTGGTGCCGCTGCGCTTCATCACCGTGGACCTGCTGGGCATCTACCCGGACGCGGTGTCGCTGGTCCCGCAGGCGCTGCTGGCCGCGGCCCCCCTCGTCTGGCTGCTGCTGCGCCGCCGGGCCCGCGCGCAGCGCGTGCCCGAGGTCTCCGCGAGCTGACGCGACGGCCGGCCCCGCCTTGCGGTAGCGTCGCCCCGGTGAAGCCTCCGCGCGTGCTCTCCACCTGGCTGGCCGTCCTCGTCCTCACGGGTACCGGTGCCGCCTGGGGACAGGAGACGCCCGGGGACGAGCCCGCCGAGGGGTCCGAAGCCGAGCCGGCCGAGGCCCCCGTCACCGAGCTGACCCCGCCGCCGCTCATCCCCGTCCCCTCGTCGGGGACGTCGGACCGGCCATCCCGCCAGACGCCGCCCCCCGAGGGCGAGGACACCCGCGAGCCGTCGGGGCGAGGGGAAGTGCCCTCCACCACCGTGAGCGAGCCCGCCCGCCCCGTCCGCGCCGCCGCGCGCGCCGAGGACCCCGTGCCCCGCGTGGCGGTGGAATTGGTGGGAGGCACCGCTGGCGGAATCGTGGCGGGCACCGTGGGGCTGGTGGCAGGCTATGTCCTGGCGCTACCCACGGTGGGTTGTGACGACTGTCGCGTCGTGTCGCTCGTGGGTGGCTTCACCGGCGTGTTGATTGGCATCCCCGCGGGCACGTGGGTGGGCGGCCGGCTCATGGGCGGCAAGGGCCAGTTCCTCGCCACCGCCGGCGGCAGCCTCGTGGGATGGGGCGGCGCGCTGCTGGGCTCGCTGGTGCTGGACTCGGGCAACAGTGACGCGCTCTCGCTCGCGCTGCTGGTGATGCCCGTTGCAGGCGCCACCGTGGGCTACGAATTGTCCCAGGCGTCCGGGCCCGCCGCCCCGCAGCCCCCCATCTCCCGTCACTCCCAGGTCCGGGTGGTGCCCCTCGCGGGCATGACGGAGCATGGGCCCCGGCTCGGGTTGATGGGCCGCTTCTGAAGCGACCCTCAGCCCCTACGCCTCAGCCGTCCGTCGTCCGCCGTCGCGGCGTCTTCGCTGCCCGTGGCGTCTTCGCTGCCCGTGGCGTCTTCGCTGCCCGTGGCGTCTTCGCTGCCCGTGGCGTCTTCGCTGCCCGTGGCGTCTTCGCTGCCCGCGGCGTCTTCGCAACCCGTCGCGGCGCCTTCGCGGCCCGTCGCGGCTTCGTCGTCGCCGGTTGCGTCGTCTTCGCGGCCCGTCGCGCATTCGCGGCGCGGACACCCGCCCTGACGGCGGCCCCCCGCTTGATGCCGTTGGCGCGCTCCGTGTCGGCAGCGGAGACCTCGACACCGCCCAGCGCGGCCAGCGCCTCACGCGTGGGCGCGTGCTGATGACGGAGCACTACCAGATTGGCGGCGCGCAGCACGCGCGGGGCGAAGATCGGCGGCATGCCCAGCCCGGGCAGCAGGCCCAGCAGCACCGGCACGTCATCGAGCTTCGACTGCCAGGACTCGGCACGCGAGCTCTTCGCGATGCGCGTCACCTCGCGCCCGATGTACGCCGTGACCAGCTCCGCGAACCACGGCGAGACGGGCTTCTTCACGAGGGCGGTCAGCGCCGTGGCGAGCCGGCGGCTCTTGTCGAGCACCTTCCAGGCCTTCAACTCCGCGGGTGGGATGTCGGCCGACGGAACCACCACCACCAGGGACGACTCGAGGTCGTCGGCGAGCAGCACGTCGTCGTCCTCGTCGTCGCCCACCTGCTTCTCCCAGGTGGGGACGGCGCGCCGCACGAATGACGCGTCGTCGGCGAACTCGCTGTACTTGCCGTGCTCCTCGATGTCCCCCAGCACGCCCCGGAGCGTGCGCAGCACCACGCGCGCGACGGCGGCGTCCTTTTCCTTCTTGAGCAGCGCCGTACCATCACGGACCAGGGTGCGTGGGTCGAGGGTGCGGGCGCTTTCGACGAAGTCCCGCACGGCGGGCGACGACTCCCGGGGCGTGGCGCCCCTTCGCAGGGCGGCGATGAACCTCCGGAGCGCATTCTCGGTGACGAGCATGCGCCATCCTGCCCTGAAAACGGGGCCCGTTGCGACTACACGCGGAAGTACTGGAGCGACTCCTCGCGCACGCGTCCCTCTTCCATCAGCTTCTCCAGCGTGGCCAGCGCGCTGCGCTCGGCCACCGGGTGCAGGAGCGGCGGCGTGTCCGCGTACGCCGTGGACACCACCTGCGCCAGCGTGGCCCCCTCCGGCGGCACCGCCTGGAGGATGAGCGACTCACGCAGGGCGCGGTGGTTCAGGTACTCCTGCAGCTTCGCGGGCCCGTCCGGCATCGGAGGGCCATGAGCGGGGTACAGCGTCGTCACGGGCAAATCCCGCAGCCGCGCGAGCTGCGCCAGGTACTCGCGCATGTTGCCCTCGGGCGGGTCGATGACGATGGAGCCCACGCCCGCCACCATGTCCCCCACCACCGCCGCCCGGCTGCGCTCGTCCACCAGGCAGAGGTGGCCCCGGGCATGGCCGGGCGTGTGCAGCACACGCCAGCGCTGCGGCACATCGCCGGCCAGTTCCAACACCTCGCCATCCTCCAGCAGCCGCTCCACCGGGAAGTCCAGCCGGTCCGCCGTGAGCGCATGGCACCACAGCGGCACGCCCAGCCGCTCCTTCACCGCGCGCGCCCCGCCGACGTGGTCCCCGTGGTGGTGGGTGAGCACCACCGCCACCACCTTGAGGCCCTCCGCCTTCAGCCCCGAGAGAAGCGACAGCAGCTTCGCGTACTGCTTCACGTCCGAGGCGCCCGGGTCCACCACCAGCAGCTCGCCGTTGCCCAGCACGTACGCATTCGTGTGCGCGGCCGGCGGCAGCGTGGGTGTCTCCAGCGCCATCACCCGCACGCCCTGCTGGAACTCGATGCGCTGGGCGACGTAGCCCGGGCAGAACGACGGCGTCATCATCCGCGCCCGTGCCTCCGCCTCGTCCGTGAAGGCGCCGAGCACCTGGAAGGCGTGCAGCGCGGGCGGGTGCAGGAGTGCCGTGCCGTCCCCCCAGCGCGCCAGCGCGTCCGCGGGCGTCACCCATGCGCCTTCGGACAGCTCCCCGGGCCACCACTCCGCCCGCGAGTGCTCCGGCGCCTCCACCAGGTAGAAGCGCGTGTCGAAGCGCACGGGCAGGGACGGCGGCGTCACCCACCGGCCCGCGGCGCGGAAGTCGTCCGCGCGCAGCTCCAGCCCCTCCGCCTTCAGGATGTCACCCCAGCCCCGCTCGCCCGCCAGCAGTGCCTTGCGCAGCTCCGTCAGCCGCTCCGGGGAGAGTGCCTCCGCGCCCTCGGCCACCAGCACGCCGGCCTCCTCGAACAGCTCGCGCGCGGCGGCCGAGCGCAGTGCCGCCTCCTCTCCCGTCGCGCCCCGCACGGGGACCTCGGCGTCCGCGGCGTCCAGCTTTCCGCCCGGGAAGGCGTAGAAGCCGCCCGCGAAGGCGAGCTGCTTGCCGCGCTTCACCCAGTACACCTCCACGCCCGCGCCCGTGCGCCGGTAGAGCACCGCCACCGAGGACGGTCGGGGCTCGACGGGGGTGTGACTGGTGTCCAGGCCGAGGCCCAGACCGGGGAGACGCTCACTCATGGTTGCACCGTCTGGCCGAGGAGCCGGCCCATCAGCTCGTGTGCCTTCTCCGCCTGGTCCGGCCGCACGTACAGCCGGCTGAGGCGCACCGCGCCACTGTAGCGCTGATACAGGGGGGTGTAGCGCGCCACTTCCGTCAGCCGCCCGGTGGAAGCGTCGATGATGAACAGGCTCGGCCCCTTGCTCCCCGCACCGGAGGCGTACTTGCTGAGGACGTTCATCGACTCGACGACGTAGTGCTCGAAGTTGTGCGTCACCAGCGCACTGCGCAGGACGTCCAGGTCGTACCCCGTGTCGCGCTCGGTGAACTGGGCCAGCAGCTTGAAGCCCTGCCGCCGGCTGATGCGCTCGGCCCAGCGATTCTTCGAGCGGCGCAGCGTGTACCAGAGCGCCGCGTCGTCGCAGAGGAGGAAGTCCTCCATGTCCGACGGAATCTCGAACTCGCCGGGCGACTCCTCGTAGTAGCGCCGCAGCATGTAGTCGAAGTTCACCGACGTGTGGTGCAGGTACACCGACACGAACATGTGGTAGCGGCTGAGCAGGAAGTCCTCGAAGGCGAACGCCGCCGCCCGGCTCAGCGCGAGGTACGCCCGCCCGTCCTTCACCGCCGGGTTGAGGTTGCCGATGATCCAGTCCATGTCGTACCGGCCGTAGTTCACTCCCGTGTAGAAGGAGTCCCGCAGCAGGTAGTCCATCCGGTCCGCGTCCAGCTCCCCGGACACAATCGCGCGCAGGAGCGGCGTCCAGTCCACGCCCTGGTGCGTGAAGCCCGGGTCCTTCGGCGGCTTCGCGCCGGAAATCAGCGCCACGGCCGCCATGGGGGTGATGCCCAGCGAGCCGAAGTGCCGCTCGATGATGGGCGTCAGCGAGCTGTCGAGCAGGATTTTCGCCGTGTAGTCCTCGTGGGTGGCCTGCTCGCCCTCCGCCGCGGCGTCCAACCAGGAGGGCAGGCGCAGGAGCGAGCGCTTCGGGGCGATGCGCTCCGAGGCATGGGACAGGGGCATGTGCCCCAGGTCGTGGCAGAGCACCGCCAGCCGGACGGCCGCGCAGAAGCGCTCCCGCACCTCGTCCGGCAGCGACGAGCGCGAGGCCACCGCGCCGAAGACGCGCGAGGCCACGTGCATGGCCCCCAGCGAGTGGATGTGGCGGGTGTGCGTGGCACCCGGGAAGGCGAGGTCTCCGAAGCCCAACTGGCGCACGTAGCGAAGCCGCTGGTAGTGCCGGCTGTCGATGACGGCCTTCTCCGGGTCGCTCACCGGAATGGTGCCGTGGATGGGGTCGCGGATACGCATGGTTCTCTTTCCATACTCCTGGATACCTCTCCGGGAGGTAGCCAACCGTACTTCATACCCCTCCGGGAGGTAGCCCAGGAGGTAGCCAACCGTCATCCACGGACTGGGATCAATCCGGGGGACGTGCTAACCCTTCGCCCACCTCCGAATGCACATCATTTTGCTGCACAACCGCGACCACGACCTCCTCGAGGACGACCCCGGACGGGAGGCCCGCGAGGATGTCGTGCGCGTCGCCTCGGCCCTGGCCGAGGCCCTCTCCCGCGGGGACACCGTCGCCGAGCCGCTCGCCATCGAAGGCGACCGGCTGGACTTCGTGGACACGCTGCGCCGGCGCCAGCCGGACCTCGTCGTCAACCTCTGCGAGTCGCTCGCGGCGGACAGCCGCGGGGAGATGGCGGTCCCCTGCCTGCTCGACGCGCTGGGGCTGGCCTACACCGGCTCGTCCGCCCTGTCGCTCGGGCTGGCGCTCCACAAGCCGAAGGCCAAGGAGGTGCTGAGCGCGCGCGGCGTGCCCACCCCGCCCTTCCGCGTGGTGCAGAAGCTCGAGGACGCGCTGGCGGTGGACCTGCCCTGGCCCCTCATCGTCAAGCCCGCGCGCGAGGACGCCAGCGTGGGCGTCACGGCCGACTCCGTCGTGTACGAGCGCGCCGCGCTGGTGCGCGCCTGTGACGCGGTGCTCCGCACCTTCCATCAGCCGGCCCTCGTGGAGCAGTTCATTCCCGGGCGCGAAATCTACGTGCCGCTGCTGGGCAACCAGCCGCGCCAGCCACTGCCGCTGACAGAGATTCACTTCGGCCGTACCTTCGAGGAGCGGCCGAACATCGTCTCCTACACCGCCAAGTGGGAGCCGGAGTCGGACGAGTACCGCGACACGACCAGCGGGCCCTGCCAGGTGGACGTGACGCTGGAGGCGCGT
The DNA here is from genome assembly GCF_026626705.1 of Pyxidicoccus sp. MSG2. NCBI lineage: Bacteria > Pseudomonadati > Myxococcota > Myxococcia > Myxococcales > Myxococcaceae > Pyxidicoccus > Pyxidicoccus sp. MSG2. Next base: position 8,194,114 of record NZ_JAPNKC010000001.1, on the reverse strand, counting down.
TGCGTGCAAGTGGCGCTAGAAGCCTTTGCAGCACTGGACTGTCAGGACTATGGACGGGTCGATCTCCGGGTATCCCCGGAGGGCGTGCCCTACGTCATCGACATCAACCCCAACTGTGACCTTCATCCGAGCGCAGGGTTCGCCAAGGCCGCCAAGGCCGCTGGAATGGACTATGCGGCCCTGGCGGCCCGGCTCGTGGAGGTCGCTCTCGAGAGAGCACATGGACATCCGGCCACTCGTCGCAAAGGACAAGGAGCCCCTCGCCGCACTGATTCGAAAGATCGAAACCTTCTCGCCGCAGGAGGTTGAGGTCGCCATCGAGCTGGTCGGCATCGCGCTCACGCCGGGCAACACGGACTACTCCATCGTCGTCGCGGACCGGGGCGGTCAGCTCGTGGGCTACGTCTGCTACGGCCCCACGCCGATGACGGAGGACACCTACGACCTGTACTGGATTGCCTCCTCGCCGGAGGTCCGGGGCCAGGGCGTGGGCGCCGCGCTGGTGTCCGCCATGGAGGGCGACATCCGCCGCCGCAACGGTCGCCTCATCCGAGTGGAGACGAGCGCCACGGAGGCCTACGGCCCCACCCGCGGCTTCTACGCCTCCATGAAGTACGGCGAGGAGGCGCGCATCCGCGACTTCTACAAGGTGGGGGACGACCTCATCATCCTCACCAAGCGGATGTAGTCCCGGAGGGCGCGGCGCGGGGCGGTTGAAGACAACCGCCCCTTCCCTCGTTAGAAGGGGCGTGATGACCCGCCCGCTCCGCCTGACGTCCCTCGCCGCCGTGTCCCTGTGCGCCCTGCTGACGGGCGCGCCGCCTGTCCTCGCCCAGGCCCCCGCCAAGCCCGCGGTGTCAACGACGGCCCCGGCGAAGGCCGAGCTGTCGGACGTGGTGAAGGCCCCCCGCCCGAAGGGGGGCGAGTACTTCGGCCTCTACCTCATGGACAAGAAGGTGGGCTGGCTCTTCACGGACGTGGAGCTCCTGCCCGGCGAGCCCGCGCGGGTGAAGGCCACCAACCAGCTCGTCTTCAAGGCCATGGTGGCCACGCGCGTGTCCGAGCGCGTGCACCGCGAGGAGCGCGTCTACGAGGCGAAGCCCGGCGGGCGCCTCCTGTCCTTCACCGTGACGCAGAAGGGGGACGGCGGAGACCAGATGCTGGAGGGCACCGCCATGCCCGACGGCATGCGCGTGGTGCGCAAGCGCCCGGGCCGCCCGGACGAGGAATTGCCGAAGCTGCCCACCCCGCGGGAGCACGTGGAGGACTCGGACCCCGCGCGCGTGGCCCTGCTGCGCAAGGCGAAGGTGACGGGCTTCACGCTGGACGGGTTGGATTTGGAGACCTACGGCCTCACCACCACCGTGGAGCCCCCGGAGCAGCGGGTCATCAACGGGGTGAAGGTGAAGCTGAGCCGGGTCAGCTCGCTGTCGGAGAAGGAGAAGGTGCCCGTCACCTCCTTCATCACCCAGCGCGGGGAGACGGTGCTGGTGGACTTCGGCCAGACGATGCAGGCGCGCAAGGAGACGGAGCCCGTCGCCAAGCGCCTGGACCTGGTGGAGGTGTTCGGCCTCACCCGCGTGGTGCTCCCCAAGCCGCTGCCCGAGTCCGCGCGCGCGGTGCCCGGCAAGGTGACGCTGGTGGTGCAGGGGCTGCCGGAGAAGTTCCGCGAGGAGACGTACCGGCAGCACTTCAAGCCCCTGCCCGACGGCAAGGTGGAGGTGACGCTGTCGGCGGCGGCGCCCGCGGAGAAGGCCCGCAAGCCCCGGCCGCTGGCGGACCCGGACGGGGGGGAGAACCTCAAGTCCTCCATCATCGTGGAGAGCGACGCCCCGGCCATCCGCGAGCAGGCGAAGAAGATTGTCGGCGACGAGAAGGACGCATACCGCGCGGCCCAGAAGGTGAGCACCTGGGTGGCCACGAATCTGGAGAAGGACTACGGGGCCAGCGCGGACCGGGCCACGGACGTGCTGAGCCAGCGGCGCGGGGACTGCACGGAGCACTCGCTGCTGACGGTGGCCCTGCTGCGCGCGGCGGGCATCCCCGCGCGGCGCGTGGACGGCGTCATCTACATGGTGAACCAGGACGGCGTGCCCGCCCTCTACTGGCACGAGTGGGTGGAGGCCTACGTGGGGGAATGGACCCAGATGGACCCCACCTTCAACCAGGTGGTGGCGGACGCCACGCACTTCGGCTTCGGCGAGGAGGGGAACGCGGAAATCACCCCCCTCATCGGCGCGCTGAAGGTGACTGACGTGAAGTGAGCGTCCGCATGCACCGGCGGGCCGGGTGACCCCGGCCCCGGGGTGTGGGCGCCCCGTCCAGAAGCCCACTGGCCATACGTTGACACTTCGACTATTGAGCGGCCCTGCCTCAACACACAGAGGGGGGCAATACATGCAGAAGCTGAAGAAGGCGTTCGTGGTGCTCACGCTGGCGGCGGCCACGGGCTGCAGCAGCGGTGGCGAAGGTCGCGTTGTCGGGTTCGTGGTGGATGGCCAGAGCGGCCAGCGCATGAACTTCTTCCAGGAGAACGACGGGAAGAACAACCTCGACGACGACGACGCGTCCAAGTCGCAGGTGTACGCCGTCATTGGCGGCGAGTTCCGCCGGGCGAAGCCCTGTGGCGAGGGCGACCTGACGAAGGAGAACAGCATCGAGGCGGACGGCTGCTACCAGATTGAGGGCATCCCGCTGGGCGAGGAGTTCCCCATCTTCGCGCAGGCGCCGGGCTACGAGCGCTTCATGGGTCGCTACACCATGCAGACGTGGAACAACGACTTCGAGCAGCAGGGCGCGCAGGAGGTGGTCAACCTCCGCATGTTCCCCACGGGCTTCGCGGTGGACTACCGCTTCCTGGTGAATCTCAACGGCCGCGCGGTGCCGGACGTGAAGGTGAACTGCCAGTACCGGCTGGACCAGACGAACACGCTGCAGACGGCGGGCAGCTTCCTGCCGCCGGAGGCGACGGGCAGCACGACGGTGAGTGGCACCACGGATGCCAACGGCGTCGCGGTGATTCCGGGCGCGCAGCTCGTCAACGGCGCCTCGTACCACTGCGAGGCGGTGCTGGGCGGCGCGGTCGACGGCCGCGTGCTGTCGGGCCAGTCGGACATCGTCGCGGGCATGAGCCAGCCGGAGCAGGCGATGGCCATCAGCGCCCCCGGCGCGACGGACCAGAGCTTCTACGCGGTGTTCTCCAACGCGGATGACCCGGACGCGCTCCTGGGCAACGCGGGCAAGCTGGTGGTGACGTTCAACCGGCCGGTGGAAGTCGCGCCGCGCACGGCGGACTGCCAGGTGGCGCAGCTGCTCACCACGGACATCGACGTCGACGGCAACATGGGCCGCTTCGTGACGGACCAGCCGAACAACAACGCCTCCGAGACGGTGACGACCGAGGTGTCCGCGGACGGCCTGACGCTGACGGTGGGCTTCAAGACGCCGGAGACGCCGTTCGACTCTGACGACCGCAACACGCTGGTGCGCTTCAGCGGCATCATCGTGCGCCCGCGCGGCGCCGTGGACAGCATCAACGTGCGCTACATCGGCGCGCTGGGTGCCTGCACGGAGGCCAACGTGTACGGCAATGCGCAGCAGCTGCGCAGCGTGCGCTCGGGAGCCCAGTCGAGCACCATCCGGCTGTTCTAGTCCTCACTCACACACGTGAGTGACACGCGGGGCGCGGGGCCGGGAAAAGGCCTTCGCGCCCCGTGTGCATTTGGAGAGAAGCATGTGCCCGTGGCGCCCCTCATGCCCAACTTCAGGCTGGTCCGACATCGCCACCTGAGGGGGCACCATGGAAACCACCACTCGCGCGCTGGCGCCGGGTCAGGTCATCGTCTCGCTGAACTTCGATGACTGTCTGGCCAACCAGCTCCAGGCCGCGTCCATGCTCGAAGCACGGGGCATGCGCGGCACCTTCTACATCAACAGCGCCAGGCTGGGCATGTCCGGCCGCCTGACCCTCACCCAGGTGCGCGCCCTTCGGGACGCCGGGCATGAGATTGGCGGCCACACGCTGACCCACCCGCACCTCACTGAGCTCTCCGCGGACGACCAGCGCAGGGAAATCTGCAACGACCGGGTGGCCCTGCTCAACGCCGGCTTCCGGGTGACGTCCTTCGCCTACCCGTTCGGCGACAAGGACTCCGTCACGCGGCAGATTGTCATCGACTGCAACTACAACTCGGCCCGGGAGAGTGGCGGCCTGCGCTCGCCCGGCGGCAGCAGCAGCAATCCCTACGGCGAGCCCGTGCCTCCCGCGGACGCCTACGCGATTCGCACGCATGGCTCCGTGCAGAGCACCACCTCGCTCGACACGATGAAGGCCTGGGTGCTCAACGCGGAGAACTCCGGCGGCGGATGGATTCCCATCGTCTTCCACCACATCTGCTCGCCGTGCGACCCGCCCCAGCAGTACTCCATCTCCCCGGCCAACCTGGCGGCGTTCCTCGACTGGTTGGCCCCCCGCGTCTCGCGTGGCACCACCGTCGCCCTCATGGATACCGTCATCGGCGGCGCCCTGAAGCCGCCCGTCTCCTGGCCGCCCACGTCCTCGCAGCTGTTCCAGAACCCATCGCTGGAGGCGGACAGCAACGGCGATGGCACGCCGGACTGCTGGCAGCGCGGCGGCTTCGGCACCAACACCTTCACCTGGACGCGGACGTCGGACGCGCACAGCGGGAGCTGGGCGCAGCAGGTGCGCATCACCAGCTACACCAGCGGCGACCGCAAGCTCATCAGCCTGCAGGACAGCGGCACGTGCGCCCCCGCGGCCACCAGCGGCCACCGCTACCGCATCTCCGCCTGGTACAAGGCCACCACGTCGGTGCGCTTCAAGGCGTACACCCGCGACAGCTCAGGCGTCTGGGACTACTGGACGCAGGGCCCGCTGCTGCCGGCCGTGAGCAGCTACACCCGCGCCGAGTGGACGACGCCGGGAGTGCCGAGCTCGGCCCGCCGGCTCAGCCTCGGCATGTCGATAGACCGGGTGGGCACCCTCACCGTGGACGACTACTCGCTCAACGACATCGACGCGACGACGGCCCGCCCGGCGGACTACCCGCGCGCCGAGGAGGAGGAAGAGGCCGCGGCCCCGATGTCGCCCTGAGCACGCGACGCTGAGTTCCCTTCGAGGCCCTGAGCGTCGCGCTCGAGGCCCCGTCGGAGCCAGGAGCGAGGCGCTCAGGCCCCCGTCGGAGCCGCCGCCAATCGCTGGGCCAGGGCCTCGGCATCCGTGAGGGGCCGCTCGCAAACGAAGCCCCGGCACAGGTACGCCGCGCCCCTGCCGCCCACCGGCTCGCGGCCTTCGAAGATTTCCTTCAGCAGCGCCGGCACCGGCGCTCCCGGCTCGCGCCAGCCGAAGGCGAACGTGGGCGCATACACGCGGTTCGCCGAGGCCAGCAGCGGCGCTACCGCCTCGCGCGCGCCGGAGAAGGTGACGCCCGCCGCGCCGTCGAGCAGCGCATCCGCCGCCAGCCCGAGGTAGCCGTAGCCCATGGCGTTCTTCACCAGCCCCTCGCGCATCCGCGCCACGTACTTCTCCGGCAGCTCCAGGTGCCGCTTGTCCCCTGTGAGCGCCGCCAACTCCACCTGCGCCTCCGTCAGCGTGGACGCGCCCGAGGGGAAGGCGTTGTCGAAGAGGCCGTACGTCGCCACCACCAGGTCCTTCTGCCCGCGAGGCGCGGTGAGGTAGGCCGCCTTCTCCGCGTCCCAGAACAGCTCCACCGCCCGCCGCACCAGCGCCTCCGCCGCCTCCAGATACTTCACGTCGAAGGTGGACTGGTAGAGCGCGGTGAGCCCCGAGGCCAGGTCCCCGTAGTCCTCCAGGAAGCCGTCGATGCGCGCCTGTCCGTCCTGATACGAGCGCGCCAGCCGCGTCCCGTCCCATAGCTTCGCGAGCACGAAGTCCGCCGCGGCTGCCGCCCGGCGGGCCCAGTCCGGTCGCTCGAAGACGCGCGCGGCGAGTGCCAGCCCGCGAATCATCAGCCCGTTCCAACCCGAAAGAATCTTGTCGTCCCGCCCCGGCTTCACCCGCTGCTCGCGCGCGTCGAAGAGGGTCTGCCTCGCCGCGGCCAGCTCCCGCTCCACATGCTCCAGTGACAGTCCGCACGAGTCCGCCAGCTCCGCCGCGGAGGCCACGACTTCCAGCACCGTCGTGCCGTGCTCGAAGTTGCCCGCGGGCGTGACGCGGAAGTGGCGCAGCACCAGCTCGGACTGGGACTCCGGCAACGCGGCCTGGAGCTGCTCCGGGCGCCAGACGAAGAACTTCCCCTCCTCGCCCTCGCTGTCCGCGTCCTGGGCCGCGTAGAAGGCGCCGCCCGCGTCCGTCATCTCGCGGCGGACGTACTCCACCGTCTCCTCCGCCACCTTGCGCCACAGCGGCCGGGGCTCCACCTGCTGCGCCTGCGCGTACAGGTGCAGGAGCTGCGCGTTGTCGTAGAGCATCTTCTCGAAGTGGGGCACCAGCCACCGCTCGTCCACCGAGTACCGGTGGAAACCGCCGCCGAGCTGGTCGTAGATGCCGCCCAGGGCCATGCGCTCCAGCGTGCGGAACACGCCGTCCTTCAGCGGCGCCCCACCTGCGCGACGCCACCCGCGCAACATCAGCGCGAGGTTCATCGGGTTGGGGAACTTGGGCGCACCGCCGAAGCCGCCGTGCACCGGGTCCACCTGCTGGGCCATGGACCGGGCGATGGCCACCACGTCGTCGGCGGACAGCGCGCCGGGCGCCGCATCCAGGCCGTAGGAGGCCAACTCGCCCAGGCCCTCCTCGAAGAGGCGGGCCTGCTTCTGGATTTCATCCTGCTTGTTCACCCACGCGTCGCGCAGCGAGGTCAGCAGCCGGGGGAAGCCGGGCCGGCCGTACTTGTCGTTCGGAGGGAAATAGGTGCCACCGTAGAAGGGCTTCAGGTCCGGCGTGAGGAACACCGTGAGCGGCCAGCCTCCGCCCTGCCCCATGAGCTGCACCACGCCCTGGTATATCTGGTCGAGGTCCGGCCGCTCCTCGCGGTCCACCTTGATGTTGATGAAGCCCTCGTTCATCAGCCGGGCCGTCTCCGGCGACTCGAAGGACTCGTGCGCCATGACGTGGCACCAGTGGCAGGCCGAGTAGCCCACCGACAGCAGGATGGGCTTGTCCTCCGCCTTCGCCCGCGCGAGTGCCTCCGCGCCCCAGGGAAACCAGTCCACCGGGTTGTGGGCGTGCTGGCGCAGATAGGGCGAGGGCTCCTGGCCCAGCCGATTGGCGGGACCGGAAGGCGAAGTCGGGGCGGCCATGGGGACTCCAGGGAAGGGGCCTCTCCCCGAGATAGGAAGCGCCCCGAGTGCGAGCAAGCACAAAGGGTTGGCGGTTGCGGAAAGCGAATCATTGACGCTACCCACCAGGAGGGCAGAACCTCCGAGCCTCGGGAGAGAGTCGGGTCGCATGCACGTCGAGACCATGGGCCTTGCGGAGCGGTGGTGGTACGCCCTCAAGCCCGCGAGTTGGCCGAAGGTCTTCGTCCCCGCCCTCTTCGGGCAGGCGGTGGGCGCCGCCCATGCGGGACGCCTCTCCGTGGGCGCGCTCGCCTTCGGCGTGCTGTGGATGGTGGCGGACGTCGCCTTCATCGTCCTGCTCAACGACTGGGGCGACCGCGCGGTGGACGCGCTCAAGCGCCGCATGTTCCCCAAGGCCGGCTCGCCCAAGACGATTCCGGACGGCATCCTCCCCGCGGGGGCGCTGCTCGCCATGGGATTGGGCGCGGGCACGGTGGCGCTCTTGATGGCCATGGTGGCCGGTGCCGCCCTGGAGCGCCCGCTGCTGGCGCCGCTCGCCGCGCTGGCGCTGTTCGTCTTCATCGCCTACTCGCTGCCGCCGTTGCGGCTCAACTACCGGGGCGGTGGCGAGGTGCTGGAGATGGTGGGCGTCGGCGGCGTGCTCCCCGCGCTGCATGCGTATGCGCAGTGCGGCCAGTGGGCGCCGACGTGGCTCGTGGCGCTGGCGCCGGGCCTGCTCGCGTTGTCGCTGTCGAGCGCCCTGGCCAGCGGACTGTCCGACGAGGAGAGCGACCGCGCCGGAGGCAAGCGCACGTGGGCCTCGGTCCGGGGCAATGCCTCCGCTCGACGGGGCTCGGAGGTGCTGCTGGTGCTCGGCGCGCTCCTCTGGCTCGCGGCGCCGTGGATGGCTCGAGTGGCCTCGCCGCTCACCGTCCTTCCCGCGGCAGGGGTGGTGCTCGCCTTCGCGGCACGCGTGCGCAGGCAGAGCCCTGGCGCGGTGACGAACGCCTTCGGCGCGCAGTCCGCGTACAAGCTGGAGCTGCACCGCGCCATCTGGTGGGGGACGCTCGCGTTGTCCGGACTCGTGCTGCTCGGCGGCCTCGGGCTGCTCGGAGGGGCGCCGGCATGAGGAGGCTGGAGAACACGCTGCGCTCCCGGCTGGAGCGCCTGGAGCCGTTGCTCGGCGCGCGGGCCTCGCTCGCGCCGGACCGCGCTCGCGCACCGACACCGTGCGAGCTGGCCGAGCAGCTGACCACGGACCAGGGCGACGAAGCGCGGCTGCGGGCCTTCACCCAGGGGCTCTGCGACATCGTCGAGGCGCTCGCGGAGGACTTCCCGGACAACATCTTCTGGGACCTCGACTATCCAGCGCGCTGTCTCTGGGAGGCCGGAGCACCGCACGACATGGAGGCCTTCGCGCGCCGGGTGGTGGCCCTGTGTCGTGGCTTCGGCGCCCGGTCCGCGCTGCGCTTCCGGTACGCGCACGACTTCGTCTTCGGCTACGACTGGGCTCGATGGGTGATGCGCGAGCCGGAGCAGCGCGCCGCCATCCGCCCCTTCGATGCCACCTTCCTCGACTACCTCGAAGGGCGCCGCCAGGAATTGCTCGCGCTCGTCGCCAGCAATGACGCGAAGTATTCGCGGCTCCAGGGCGCGGAGTTCCGCAACCCCTTCGGCTTCTCGCGCGAGCCAGACGAGGAGACGCGGCTCCACCAGACGCTCGCCCGGGAAGACCTCATCCCGGTGAAGGCGTGGCGGCTGGATGGAGACCCCCGGTGGCACCTGCCCTTCGGGGACCTGCGCACGGAGGCGGCACTCCGCCTGGGCCTGTCGCGGGGCCGCACCTCATGACGGCCCTTCGCGCCTGGCTGCAGGCCTCGCGGCTGCCATCGCAGTCGTACATCGCTCTCCCGCTATTGCTCGGGCAGCTCGTCGCCGTTCGCCTCACGGGGCGCTCGCTGGACGTTGCGACGCTGCTCGGCGTCCAGCTCTTCGGCGTGCTGGACCAGCTCTTCATCGTCTACGCCAACGACTGGGCGGACCAGGAGACGGACCGCCGCAACCAGACGGCCACCCTCTTCTCCGGCGGCTCGCGCGTGCTGGTGGAAGGGCGGCTCTCGCCCCGGGCGCTCGGCACCGCGGCGCTCGGCTGTGCCATGGGGCTGGTGGCGGTATCCGTGGCGCTCTCGGTGACGCGTGGGGTGCCGCTGCTGGTACCCCTGGCGCTGGCGGCCCTGGCGCTGCTGTGGGCCTACAGCTACGCGCCGCTGCGGCTGTCCTACCGGGGCGGCGGTGAAGTCCTACAGATGGTGGGCGTGAGCGGCGTGCTCCCGCTCTACGGCTACCTCGCACAGGGAGGAGACCTCGACCGCTTTCCCTGGTGGCTCGTCGCGTGCCTGCTGCCCACGCACCTGGCCTGTGCCATCGCCACCGCGCTGCCCGACGAGCCGTCCGACCGGGAGAGCCAGAAGCTCACGCTCCCCGCACGCGTGGGCGGTGAGCGCGCCGCGTGGGTCATCCTGGCGCTGAACGCCGTCACGTTGGTGCTGGCTCCCCTCGGGCTGGAGGCCGTGGGACTGCGCGCGGACCCGTGGCTGCTGGTGCCCGCGCTGGCGGCGCTGGGCGTGGTGCTGGCCCGGCCCGCGCCTCCCGGCTCACGGCGCATCCTGGTCCGCGTGGCCGCCGCCATCACCGCCACCACGGCCATGGTGGCCCTCCCGCTCGTCGCCCTGGCGCTGCGTTGAGGCCGCCGTGCCCTACGAGTTCCTCGTCCTGTCGGTGCTGTCCCTGGTGCCGGGGAGCTGCGTCTGGCTCACCCGTCCGGACCTGCGCCCGCTGCTGAAGCGGGTCGTGGTGGTGTCCCTGCCCTTCGCGGCGACGGAGTGGCTCTTCTATCCGGAGTACTGGACGCCCCGCTTCCTCTTCGGGCTGGCGGACCGCCTCGGCTTCGGCATCGAGGACGTGCTGTTCGTCGCGGGCCTGGGCGCCTTCTCCTCCACGGCCTACGCGGTGGCGTTCCGCCGCACGCTCGTGCCTCACCGTGGGCCAGTGAGGGCCTGGGCGCGAGCCGTGGGTGCCTTCGCGCTGGCCATGATGGTGACGGGCGTGCTGCTCGCGGCGGGCCTGTCCATCCTCTACGCGGCGGTGGCGGCGATGGTGTCCGTGTCCTCGGCGCTGCTGCTGTCGCGCAGGGACCTCGTCGTTCCCAGCCTGCTCGGAGCCTTGGTGTCGGCCGTCATCTACCTGGGCCTGTGCCTCGTCTTCGGCGCGCTCGTGCCCGGCGTGTTCGAGCGCACCTGGAGGCCCAGCCTGCTGCTGCCGGGCAGACTCCTGGGCGTCCCGCTCGACGAGGTGCTGTATGGGCTGGGCGCGGGCTTCGGTGCCACGGCCATTCCGGCGTGGGCCTTCGGCTGGCGCTTCGTGCCCCTCCCGCGAAGAGCATGAAGCGCTACTCGTCCTTCGCCGCCTTGTCGTCTCGCCACCACTGCGTCATGCGCTCGTGGACCTCCGCCTCGTAGCCTTCCTTGCTCGGGCGGTAGAAGACAGCGCGCTCCAGCGGCGCGGGCAGGTATGTCTGCCCCGGCGCGTAGTGGTCCTTGAAGTTCCACGGGGGCTGGTAGCCCTTCCCGTGGCCCAGTTCCTTCATCAGCTCCGTGGGCGCGTTGCGGAGGTTCAGCGGCGGCGCGGCGTTGGGGTGCTGCTCCAGCGCCTCCATGGCGGCGTTCATCGCCTGGTAGGCGCGGTTGCTCTTCTTCGCCGTGGCCAGCGTCACCACCGCGTGCGCGACGAAGAGCCGCCCCTCCGGCAGGCCGATGGAGTGGAAGCCCTCCTCACAGGCCCGGACGATGGTGATGGCCTCGGGCATGGCCATGCCCACGTCCTCCACGGCAATCACCTTGAGGCGGCGCCACAGCGACACGACGTCGCCCGTCTGCAACAGCTTCGCCGCCCAGAAGATGGCGCCCTGCGCGTTGGAGCCACGGCAGGACTTCTGGAGCGCGCTGAGCAGGTCGAAGTGCTCGTCCCCGTCCTTGTCGTGACGAGACAGGCTGGTGCCCACGGCCTCGCGCGCCGTCTCCACCGTGATTTCCGCACCGTCGGCGGAGAGGTTGGCCGCCAGTTCCAGCGCCCCGAGCGCCTTTCGCACGTCGCCCGCGCCGCCCTTCGCCAGCAGCGTCAGCGCCTCCTCGCCCAGCGTCAGTTTGCGCGTCCCCAGGCCCCGCTTCTCGTCCGTGAGCGCCCGGGTGAGAGCGCGCTGGATGTCCGCGAGGGTGAGCTCCTTGAGCTGGAAGACGCGGCACCGGCTGATGAGGGCGGGGCGCACCTCGAAGCTGACGTTCTCCGTGGTGGCGCCGAGCAGGACGAGGAGCCCGCTCTCCACGTGGGGCAGCGCCTGCTCCTGGACGTTCTTCGCCCAGCGGTGGATTTCGTCGACGAAGAGGACGGTGCGCCGGGAGTAGCGGTTGCGCTGGAGCTCCGCCTCGGCCACCACCTCGCGGATGCGGGGGATGCCGTCGGACACGGCGGAGAGGATGACGAACTCCGCGTCCACGCTCGACGCCAGCATGCGTGCGAGCGTCGTCTTGCCCACGCCCGGTGGCCCCCAGAAGAGGGAGGAGACAATCGACTTGCGCTCCATGAGCTGGCGCAGCGGCGCGCCGGGACCGAGCAGGTGGGACTGCCCGATGAAGTCCTCGGGCGTGCGCGGGCGCATCCGCTCGGCCAGGGGCGCGAAGCGGTTCATATCGACGGAGGCGGAGAAGAGGTCGGGACCTGCACTCATCGTTCCGGAGGCTCTCCCCTGCGGGCCCCAGGGTCAATCTTCGGACTCCACCGGCTCGATGAGAACCTGGCCCTGAGTCAGGTCGGTCAGCGCCGTGCGGAACGCGTCCACGCGGGTGACGGGCAGCTCGAACCGGTAGCCCACCGTGGCGGCGTACTCTTCGGACACGACCTGGGCCTCGTACTCGGGCAGGAGTCGGCGGACGCCGTCGATGCTCGCGTACTCCAGTTCGACGGCGAGTCGGACCTTCCGCACACGCTCGGTGGTGGGGAGGCTCTCCAGCGCCTGCTGGACGCAGCCGGTATAGGCTCGCACCAGTCCGCCCTTCCCGAGCAGCGTGCCGCCGAAGTAGCGGGTGACGACCACGGCCACGTCCCCCACTCCTCCGTGCAGCAGCGCCGTGAGCATCGGCCGGCCCGCCGTTCCGTGGGGCTCACCGTCGTCGCTCATGCCCACCTGGGCCGTCGAGCCCGGAGGCCCCACGACGTACGCCCAGCAGTTGTGGTTCGCGTCCGGGAATTCGCCGCGGACGCGGGCGACGAAGGACTTCGCCTCCTCCACCGTCGGCGTGTGGGCGGCGGTGGTGACGAAGCGGCTTCGTTGGATGTCCTGCTCCACCCGGTGGAGCCCCGCCGGGATGGGGTAGCGCCTGTCGTCCATTGAGTGCGTGGCCGCACTCTCTCACACGACGAGCAGCGCCCGAAGCCGCAAAGCCTCTCACCTCCACCCAGGCGATTTCGGTACCCATATGCAATGGTGTTGCGAGATAAACCCCGGGCCTTTCCCAACCCGAAAGCCATCTCATGAGAGCCCCCCTGCTGTACGCGTCCCTGACGGCGAAGCCTTGCCGAGGTCTCCTCTTCCATACCCTTGCACTGCTCATCATCCTGAGAGGCGGCCCCGCACAGGGCGCAAGTCTTTCCGCGCCGCCGGCCACCCTGACCTCGACGACGATGTGCGCCCGCGTCCTCGGCACGGCTGGCTTCCAGCGCGCCTTCTGTGCCCCGGGCGCAGTCGGCGCCACGTGCGTCGGCGACACCGCCCGGACCTGCACCGATGACGGGAGCACCCTCTCCCCCCGCTGGTATCAGGCCGCCATCAACTGGGCCAAGGCCCAGGGGCACTCACGGGTCGTGCTGGATCCAGGCACCATCACCATCTCGGATGCAACGAAGCTGACGTGGGGCTGGCCCTGGAACGGAGGAGGGTTCGGGCTTCACGTCCCAGCGGGCATCCACCTCGCGGGCACGTCGCTGGCGGCGCCCACGGTCATCAACGTCGACCACCACACGACGAGCCTCAGTGCGCTCGTCTACGTCGCGGGAACCGGCGCCCAGGAGGGCCTGCTGACCGACGCGAGCGTCTCCAACCTGACCCTGGTGGGCACGACCGACTCCGGCTACAGCCAGGGCGAGCAGTGTCCGGGCCGCGCCGCCACCCTGAACTCCATCCTCGAATTGGACGGCAATGAGCCCGCCTCGCCCCCGGCCACGCCCTTCGCCCAGGAACCCCACCCGCGCCGATGGACCGTGGGCGTCCAGGTCGAGCACGCCCAGGCCACGGGAGGTCCCGCCGTGAGCGTCCATCACCTGCGCATCGCGCACCTCGGGGCCGGCGTCGCCTATGGCTGGAACACCGCCCAGCAGAAGGAGGACCCCTCCTGCCAGACCACGCCGGGCATCAAGATTTCCATCACCGCCGCCGTGTACATCCCTCCGATCCTGGGGATTGCGGAGAGGTACGCCTGCCCCGAAGGCGCGAAACTCAAGTTCCTGAGCCTCCGGTCCGACGCCGCACTGTGCCAGCCCTCCGCCTGCATGGCCGACGGCAACCTTCCGCCGGGTGCGTGCCCGCCCCCGCCCGACCTGGAGCCGGGCCAGACGGTCCCGGACCGCGCGATGTGCATCCTCGTCGAGCCCACGACGGAGTTCGGCCCCCGGCGCTACTGCACGAACCAACCCTACGAGTTCGTCGGCAACCCCAGCGCACGCTCGCAGGTCCACCACAACTCCATCTGCGACGTGAACGTGGGAATCAACATCGTGGGCGGCAACGTGGACGTGTCCAAGAACATCGTGATGCGCGCCCCCAGTGACCCGCCGCGCGACGGCGTCTTCGGGCTGAGCACCGATGGACACCTGCCCTATTCCAGCTCCACCACGCACACCGAGAACTTCGTCTCGGGTTTCACCCTGGGCTTCCTGACGGATGGGAGCCAGTACACCGTGGTCGAGCCCTGCACCCTGCAGCGGCTGATTGGCTATGGCGCCAAGGACTTCGGCAACTACCAGCACGTGCTCGACCTGCAGCAGTTCCTGCTCGACAACGCCCAGAGCTACTACGCGCAGACCGACCCGCTCCGCGGCTTCATCGACCACGTGTACGTCCGGGACAATCGCTTCTACAAGAACCCTGGCGGCATCACGTTCTACCGCGTCAACTGGGGCTTCGTGGGCTTCAACGTCATCGACTCACAGCTCCCGCCGACGCAGCGCAAGCTGGGGGTCATCCTCGACAACACCATCAACAGTTGGGTCTACGGGAATACCATTCGCGACTACCTGAGCAGCCTCGAGGTGCGCGGGACGCCGGAACACCAGTCCACGCTCGGCTCCTGCTACAACGGCAACCACGTCTACTGCGGCGTGCCGGGCTGCTCCGACTGGGCCAGCTACCCCAACGTGTTCTCGGGGAGCGAGGAAGTGGACGGCACGGTCTGCAACGTCGCGTACACCAAGAAATACTGCGCGGACCCGACGTCGGCGCCCTCGCCCACGTTCCCCACGGGCGTCGAGCGGCAGTGCTTCACGTACTGACCGAAGCGCGGCGGCCGCGCGCCCGGTACAGGTCTTCGTAGAGGCGCAAGAAGAGGTGCCCGCCCAGGAGGAGACCCTGCTCAATCTCCTCCGCGGTGCGGGCATCCGCGCCATACGGCCCGTCGAGCTGGCGGTAGAAGCCCTCCGCGTGTTCCTCGTCGAGCGTCGCGTGCGTGGGGTAGTGCACCACCTGCGCGGTGTCGAGCCACCCCCGCGAGACGATGCCGCGTCCCAGCTCCAGCGAGATTCCGCTGAACAGGTCCTCGATGATGCCGAACACCGCGAGCCCGGTGAGCGTCGAGTCGAACGCGGCCAGCCCTGTCAGCGCTGCGTTGAAGGCACGCACCTCCGGCCAGGGCACTCGCCCCACCCGAGCCGCCTCCACTCCGAGCCTCTCCAGAAGAAGCCGGAACGTGCGCTCGTGACCGTGCACCAGATTGCCCCGCCCGTGCTCGTCGAAGACGTTCTCCACCAGCGGGAGCCGCTGCTCGGGCCAGGGCAGCCGGCTGACGAGGATGGCCATGGGCCGCGAGAAGTGAGCCACCGCGCCGAAGAACTGGACCTGCGTCTCCACGAAGTCGTCGCGCTCGAAGGTGCCGTCCCGCAGCGCCCGCAGGTAGGGCGCGTCCAGGGCATTCCACTCCGCCTTCAGCCTGGCGATGCGCTGGCGCAGCTTCAGATTTCGGACGAGGGAAGGTGCACCCATGCTGGCGCTTTCACCGGAAAGGAGAGGTCGAGTGAATAGACAGTACACATCGAGTCGGCAGGAAGGCCCGCGCCGCGCAGCCAGGCGACGTGGTCCTCCAGCCGCTCGTCGATGCTGAAGCAGGCCAGCGCGTCCGTGCCCCGCTCCACCAATTCCTCACCACACGCGCGCAGGTACGCCGCATGGCCGTGCGTCCAGGCGCCCGGAGGCGCGGCCAGGTGGACCAGCGGCCAGGGGCTCCGGGTCGACAGCCGCTGCAGGTCCTTGGCTCCCGCCGTGCTGCACCAGCCCGCTCCTTCCAGCCTCCGCCCGGGGGCCGGCCCCAGGCACAGCCCGTCCCCCATGGGACGCCCGGGGCCACCTCGGGGTTCCAGCGTCGCCAGCCTCGCGGGAGGCACGAAGTAGAGCGCAAGCCTGCTCGCCGGCCGCCCCATCCGCAGCGGATTCCAACCTCGCGCGGTGCGCATCACGTCCCCCCGCGCGCCTCGCATCGCGGCGCCATACAGGAACCGGGTGCGGCGCAGGGCGGGAATGCGGAACAGGTGCGTGAGCCCTTCGAAGATGAGCCTCCGCGACAACCCCTGGCCGCGCGCGTGCTCCACCAGCTTGAGGTCGCAGATGTAGAGCGCGTCCAGCGCGCGGCTGCCGCGGAAGACCTTCCGGGCCACCCCGGTGACAGAGCCCAGCAATTCATCACCGCGCAGGGCGAGCAGGAAGTACGCGTCCCCCATGGACGAGAAGAACGGGTGGTATTCCGGCCCGTGGTCGATGAAGAAGTGGTCCGCTCCATCCGCGAGCGGATAGAGGATGCCCTGCTCCAATCGGCGCAGGCGCTCGACATACGGCCCGAGCGAGTCGGGCCGGGCCACCACGAAGCGCACGCCACTCATGCGCGGAAGCCGACTTCGATGCGCTCGTAGAAGAGGCTGCGGTCCCTGGCGAGAAGCTCCGCTCCGAGCGCGTCGTCGAACTCGAACGCCGGCTCGAAGAAGCGCCGGAGGTTTCGCTGGTTGTTGAGCTGCCGGCAGACCACTGCGCAGCCCGGCCGGGCCTCGCGGGAGAGCAGCGTCGCCCAGCTCGCGACGAGCGTGTCATCCGACCAGTCGAAAATGTTGGAGAGCGAGATGACGTCGAAGCGGCCCAGCCCGGGGACGTCGGGCAGCGAGCCCTCCACCAGCGTGAGCGGCACGGGCTTGTCCGCGCGCAGGTACTCCGGCGCGTCCTCCGCGCGGTACTGGCCGAGCAGCACGTGCTGGAGAAACGGGTTGCGCGGGGCGTCCTCGCGGCGGAGTCCCCGCTCGAAGACGGCCTGGAAGTAGCCGGGGTAGGAGCCGGGCGCCGCGTGCTGCGTCGCCGCCGGGCCGAACATGGCGTGGAGCAACGGGGCCGCGAGCGCGAGCTCGAACGCCACCGGCCAGTACGGCGAGCCAAACCAGCGGGCGAGCAGCGCGCGTCGCTCCGTGTCGGGCGTGGCCGGCTCGAAGAACGCCGCCAGCTCCCGCGCGGGTGCGACGAACTCCTCGAGGAAACGACGGAGCGTCCGGAAGAGGCCCTCGAATTCGCCTCGCTGGTTCAGCCCGGAGGGGTCCGCGCTGCCGACGTTGAACCGCTCCAGCGGCTCGCTTCCAAGAGCGGCGGCCTTCTCCCGCACATGGGCGAGCTGGCGCGGGTTGAAGTCGAAGCCGACCAGGTCCAGCCCGGGGTGACGCCGCGCCAGGGTGAGGAGGGTGCAGCCACCGGAGGCCACCGTGAGGACGGCGCGGGCCTTCGTGCGTTCGACGAGCGCCAGCTCCAGCTCGGGGTCTTCACGAACGACGGCGAACTTCAGTCGGTACGGCGTTGAGCTCACGGGCAGGCGGGACGGCGAGAGGTGGCGTCGACGGAAGAGCCGACTGTATGGCATGGTCGTCTCCACCGGAACAGCCCATGCCGTCGCCGACAGAGTCCCTCACACCCGCCCGGTTGCGCACGCTGGAGCAGGTCAACGCCCGGCACGTTCCCCGGCTCCTCCTCTTCCTGGCGCTGTACCTCGTCGCGGCGGCGCTCGCTGTGAGGCTCGCGTCGGAGACCTCGGCTTCCGGGTGGCTTGCGCGCGCGGTGCTGTACGTCATCGCCGCGGCGTCACTGCACGGCATCAGCCTGTTCACCCACGAGGCGGTCCACGGCAGCCTGTCCCGGCAGCGGTGGCTCAACCGGCTCGGGGGAATGCTGTGCGCACTGCCCGTGCTGCAGAACTTCGCGGCGTACAAGGTGCTCCACCTGCGCCACCACGTCGACCTCGGCGGTGGGAGGGACCCAGACCACTACGGCAACTACACGGGGCGCCGCTGGCTGGAGCTGTCGATGCACGTGGGAAGGCTGCTGCTCGGCTATCCCGCGTACATCACCATGATTCCCATCCTGGGCTGGCGGCACGGCACGCCTTCCGAGCGCCGGTGGATTGAAGTCGAGGTGGCGCTGCTCGCGGTGGTCGCCGCGCTCGCCGTGGCCTTCGTGCCCGGCACGGTGCTGCTGCACGCGTGGGTGGTGCCGATGCTCGTCATCAACACGCTCGTGAACATCCGCGGGATGAGCCAGCACACGTTCCTCCCGGAGAGCAACCATCCGGTCCGCGGCTCGCGCACCATCCTGTCGAACCCGGTGACGCGCTTCTTCATGTGCAACGAGAACTACCACCTCGAGCACCACCTGTACCCGCGCGTGCCCTGGTACAACCTGCCCGAGCTGCACCGGACGCTGCGCGCGGAGCTCCTCGCCCAGGGCGCGCCGTTCATTCCGTCGTACTTCTCGTTCGTGCGCGGCGTCGTCAGCGGCTCGCTCATGCGCGGAGCGAAGAGCGTTTCCCCGGATGCCTGAGCGGCCGTACCTGCACGAGGTGCTGCTGGCCACCTTCGGCGCGGCCCTCTCGCTGGCGTTGCTGCTGGTCGCGGGCCTCGGTGCGCCCGTCACCGCGCAGGTGCTCGGAGCGACGGCGCTATTCGTGGGCGGCGTGGCGCTGCTCGCGCGCCTGGACGGCTTCACCCACGTGTTCCGCGTGCGGCTGCTGCTCGCGTATGCCGCGACGTTCTTCTTCTATGCGTCCGTGAAGCACACGGTGCCCGCGCTCGGGCTGCCGTCTTACGACGCGATGCTGCTCGCCGTGGACGAGCGCCTGTTCGGCGTCACGCCGGCGGTGTGGCTCCAGCGCTGGAGCACCCCGTGGGTGAATGACGTGTTCAGCGCGGGCTACCTCGCGTTCCATGCGTACCTGCACCTCGCGATGGCGTGGGCCGTACTCGGTCCCCGTGCGCGGGCTGAGCGCTTCTTCGTCCACGTCTTCTCCGCGTACGTGCCGGGCATCGCGGGCTACTACCTGGTGCCGGGACTGGGGCCCTCGGTGGCGTGGCCGGAGCTCTTCACCGTACCCATCGACGGTGGGTGGCTGACGCGGCTGAACGCGGCCGTGGTGGCGGGCGGCTCTTCCGCCTACGACATCTTCCCGAGTCTGCACACGTACATCACGCTGGTGCTGCTGGAGCATGACCGGCTCGCGCATCCGCGACGCTTCAAGCTCCTGCTGCCGGTTGCCCTCGTCATCGTGCTGTCCACGCTGGTGCTGCGCTACCACTACGCCGTGGACCTGCTCGCGGGCGCGCTGTGGTTCACTGCCTTCCGCGCCGTGTACCCGCACGTCCATGCGCGCTGGAACCATGGTGCATTTGCAACCGTGAAGCCCCCTCCCCTTCCGTAGCGCACTCATTCGTCGGAAGCTCCGGACTCCACTCGGAGGTTCACAGACATGATGAAGGGTCAGGATCTTCAGTACGTGCTGGATTGGATTGCCGTTCAGGAGTTGGTGGCGGAGTACGGGCAGGCCATCGACTTCGGCAAGGACACCGGAGACTGGAGCCGCTGGGTGAATGTCTTCACGCCCCAGGTGACGGCGGACTACACCCGGCTCTTCGGAGGAGAACCCATCACCATTGCGCGCGAGGAGATGGGCAAGCTCGGCAGTGACGCCCTGGCGCCCTACAGCCGCGTCCAGCACGCCACCGCCAACACGGTGCGGACCCACTTCAAGAGCGCCACGGAAGCCCAGGTGATGGCCTATGCGGACGTCGGCCACTTCTTCTCGTTGAACGGCGTGCCCCAGGAGTGGACGCTCGTCATCCGCTACACGCACGACCTGGAGAAGACCGCCGAGGGCTGGAGGATTCGCAAGGTGATGCTGGACCCCATCCACCATCGCGGCAATCTGCTCGGCGCGGAGTTCGTCAAGGGGAAGCGGCTCGTCTGACCACATCGGACGCGGCGTCTCGTGCGGCCAGGCTCTTGCGCAGGGCGCCCGGAAGCGTGAGCGCCACCAGGAGCGTGGCCAGCGTACCTCCGGCCCCGGCGACCATCAGCGTCACCGGGGCGGAGGTCGCATCCAGCAGCAGGCCGCCGCCCAGATAGGACACCGCGGCGGCCACGCCAATCGCGCCGTAGAGATTGCCGAAGACCCGGCCGAGCATCCCCGGTGGCACCACCCGCTGGAGCAGCGTGTTGGTGGCCACATCCATCGCCGCGATGCCCAGGCCCCGCACCGTCTGCATCGCGAGCGCCGCGGAGACGGCCCAGGCCAGTCCGGTGAGCAGGTTGCCCACGCTGCTCACCGCGAACCCGAGCACGAGGAGCAGCGGCATCGACACGCGCGGGCCATACCGCGCCAGCAGCCCGTAGCCGCACACCAATCCGACGCCCACCGCGCCCAACAGGAGCCCCACCGCCGAGTCCCCCGCGTGGAAGGTCTCCTTCGCCAGCAACACCAGCGCCACGTCGTCCACGCCGTTGAACGCGACAACGGCGCAGAAGCCCAGCGCGATGACACGCACGGCGGGAGTGGCCCAGAGGTAGCCCAGGCCCAGCCTCGCCTGCCGGAGGAGTGACGGCGGAGGGCCATGCGCCTCGCCCGGTACTTGCGGCAGGGACGGCACGAAGGCCAGCAGCAGCGCGGAGAGGAAGAAGGACGCGGCGTCGATGAGGAGCACGCCGCGCACGCCCACGAATGGCAGCAGCGCCGCGGCCACCAGCGGGCCCAGCGCCTCCGCGGCGTTGGTGCCGAAACCGAGGGTGGAGTTCGCGACCTCCAGTTCCCGCTCCTTCACCAGCGCCGGCACCGCGGCGCGAGACGCGGGCTGGAAGACCTGTCCGGCAACCGCGCGCAGCCCCACCAGGACCAGCAGCACCGGCAGCGGCGGCAGGACGAGCGCGAGCGTCAGCAGGAGCGCGCCCTGGAGCAGCTCGCAGACCACCATCACCCGCTTGAGGTCGAACCTGTCACTGATGGCCCCGGTGATGGGGCTCAGCAGCGCGGGAGCGAAGTCCCCCACCAGCAGCAGCAGCGACACCGCGAGCGCCTGTCCGGTGGCCCCGGCGACATGGAGCATCAGCGCCACGAGGCTGAGCGAGTCCCCCGTGAAGGAGATGACTCGCGCGGTCCACAGTGAGCGGAACGGCCTGTTGCGCAGCAGGAGCCCCGATGCGCGCGTCTCGGCTCCATCATCCGCGGCCGGTGCCGGCATGCGCGTCTCCTCGGTGGACAGGCGCGCACCGTAGACGAGCGGAGGGGCCCGCTCCAGCCCATGCAGTCACTGCACGGCGCGCGCACCTGGGCCTGCAACCCGTGGTTCAATCGGCTTCCCTTCGGCGCCATGCCGCGCCCTTCCGTGAAGCCGAGAGGCCCGAGCCGATGACCGCCATGAGGACCGCAGCACGGCAGCGCTTCACGGCGGCGACCCACCTGGAGCGCCACCGGCATGTCACGGGGTACACCGCCGTCGTCGTGGCGGGTGGCTATGTCGAGGCGGGGGACTCCGGTCGCTTCAGGCTGGAGGCGGGCTCCGTGGTGTTCCACCGCGCCTACGAAGCACACGCCGACCACTTCGGCACCACCGGCGCTGTCGTCCTCAACCTGCCGCTTCCCGCCTCGGCGCCGGAGGTGCCCGTGGGACTGCTGCGAGACGTGGACGCCGTGGTGCGGCTCGCTGAGCGGGACTCCCTGGCAGCGGCGGACCTCGTCGTCTCGTCGCTGGTGGCTCCCCTCGCAGGTCCGGGGGACTGGCCCGACCTGCTCGCCGCGGCACTGCGGGACAATCCCTCCCTGGGCCTGACGGACTGGGCGGAGCGCATGAGCCTCGCGCCGGAGACGGCGGCCCGTGGCTTCAAGCGGGCCTACGGCGTCTCGCCCAAGCGCTACCGGGCCGACGTGCGTGCACTCCAGGCTTGGCGGCAGCTTCCCCACTCCCCGCTGCCGCTCGCGCAGCTCGCCCTCGCGCTGGGCTTCACCGACCAGGCGCACATGACTCGCGACGTGGTCGCCCTGACGGGGCGGACGCCCGGGGCACTGAGGCGCGGAACACCACCGCCCGAGGGTCAACTGGATTCAAGAACGGCCCGGCGCTAGCGACTACACACGGAGGGCATGAACCGACGCGATTGTCTCTCCGCCCTGCTCACCCTGCCCCTCGCCGCCACGCTGGGCTGCGCTTCACGAGGCCCGAGCGCCCCGGCGGCCTCCGCCACTCCCCGTACCCGCTGGAAGGTCGCCGGCTCCGAGGGCCTGGACGCGCTCTGCTTCCTCAATCCGCTGTCCGGTGATTCCTTCTACACGCGCTACTACGCCGAGGAGCTGGCCCGGTTCACTCCGAGCTTCGCCACGGACGCCGTCACCACGCTCCAGCAGCTCAAGGACTCCTCGAAGGCGCAGGACCGGCTGATGGGCCCGTTCCTCTGCCTGGTGTTCTCCGCCGGCCCCACGGGGACGCTCGTGGACCTGCGCGGCGCGCTCGCGAGCGCCGAGGCGCAGCTGCTCCCCGGCTTCCGCGCCAGTCCCTACTGGGAGCCCGAGGCCTGGGACTGGTTCCTCACGGCCCGTCCCGCGCTGGCGCGAGTGCTCGAAGCGCTGGCCGCCGCCGGATTCCCCGCGTTCCGCCGGGACGTGCTCGGGGACAGCGTGGAGCAGCGCGCGGCGGCGCTGCGACAGCGACTGGCCGGAGTCGACGTCATCGCCGAGCAGGAGCGGCTCCTGGGCCACCCGCTTCAGGAGGACATCACCATCGACCTGCTGCACTTCTCCAAGCCGCACGGCATCAAGGTCACCGGCCAGCGGTTCCTCACGCACCTCTCCTACCCGGACGAGCTGGTCATCCGGAACGCGGCCCACGAAATCCTGCACCCGCCCTTCGACAAGGAGCACCCCACCATCCGCGCGGCGATGGAGGTGCTGCACCGTGACTCGCTGCTCACCCGCATCGTCGCGGACCATGACCCGAGCTTCGGCTACACCACGCTCGAAGGCCTCTTCGACGAGGACACCGCCGAGGCGCTGGAGCAGCTCATCAACGAGCGGCTCGGCGTCGCAGTCCCGGCACGCGAGCGCTGGCGCCGCGCCGACGACGGCATGCACGTGCTGGCCGCCGGGCTGTATGGACTCCTCAAGGCCGACGGCTTCGAGCGCACCGGCGGCGCCATTCAGGAGTGGCTGGGCAGGGCCGCACATGACGGACGGCTCGAGCCGGCGTCGCTGCATGCGTCCGCGGCCGCCGTGCTGGAGCTGCCGCCCGAGCGGCTCTGGACGCCCCCCGCGAAGCCTTGAGCCAGGGCGCGGGACGGCGCGCCGCGTCAGTGAACAGTCCACGATTCGTGAGCCCCCGGGTTGCCGGCAGCGCGAGGGCTGGCGGCATAATGAGACCTCGTGGGTACGCTCACCCTCAGCGCCTCACCGTTCCTCTGGGAGCAGTTCCTCGTCGGCGCGCTCGACCGGGACGCCGGGGCGCGTCCGGAGCTGCACCCCATCCTGACGCGCTGGAGCCGCTCGCGCATGCTGGGGGCTCCGAGCACGGGCCTTCCGGACGAAGGCCCCAGCGTCGGGCACCTGGCCCTCGTCGAGCGGCGCGCGCGGCTGGAGCCGGTGTGGCACGAGCTCGGAGGGATGATGGAGGTGCTCGCGGCGGCGCCCCTGCCCTCGGGGCGCGTGGCGCTGCTCGCGGACCGGGATGGCGTCATCCTCGCCACCCGCACCTCGGGCGGCGACTTCCGGGACCACGCGGACGCGGTGCGCCTCATCGAGGGCGCGTGCTGGGATGAGACTTCGCGGGGCACCAACGCCATCGGCACCGCGTTGGCGGAGGCTTCGTCCGTGGCCGTGGTGGGGCCCGCGCACTACGCGCAGCGGCATCATGGGCTCGTCTGCTACGCGGCCCCGGTGCATGACCCCTTCGGGGAGTTGGTGTGCGTGCTGGACGTCACGGGGCCCGCCGGTGCGGCGGACCCGCTCGTGCTCGTGGCGGTGGCGAGCATGGCGTACGCGGCCGAGGCACGCCTGCGCGAGGTGGCCTGGGCGCGTGTGGCCACCGCGGCGCGCGGTGGGCTGGAGGCGCGGCTGGCGCGCGAGGACAGCCCCGTCCTCATCGTCGAGCCTCCGGGGCGCGTGCGCCATGCGAACGGCGCGGCGCGAGCGCTGCTCGGAGACGTTGCGTCCTCGGGCACGGGCGGAGTGCTGGGACTGTCGTGGCCCGAGCTGAAGGCGGCGGCGCTGCGGGGAGAGTCGCTGGAGGTCCGCTCCTCCGAGCGGGGTACGCCCTGGCGCGTCCACGCGGAGGCGGTGGGCGAAGCCGGAGGTGGCGCGACGCTCGCGGTGCTCGTGCGGTTGGAGCCGCTGGTGTCGCGCGCGCGGGCCGTGGCCATGGACGCACCGGCACCCGGGAGCGGGCCGTGGGCCGCGCTCAAGGGGCGTGACGCGCACCTGTGCGCCACGCTGCGCGAGGCGGCGCGCTTCGCTCCGACGGCGCTTCCGGTGCTGCTGCTGTCGGAGACGGGCACCGGGAAGGAACTGCTCGCGCGGGCCCTGCACTCCGCGAGCGCCGTGGCCTCCGGCCCCTTCGTGGCCGTCAACTGCGGGGCGCTCTCCCCCGCCCTGCTGGAGAGCGAGCTGTTCGGCCATGCTCCGGGCGCCTTCACCGGTGCGCGCTCGGGAGGCGCGGACGGCAAGCTCGCGGCGGCGGATGGGGGCACGCTGTTCCTCGACGAGCTCGCGGAGATGCCTCCGGCGCTCCAGGTGTTGCTGCTTCGCGTGCTGGAGGACGGGAACTACTCGCGCGTGGGCGAGTCCCGGGTGCGGCAGTCACGCTTCCGGCTCATCGGGGCCACGTGCAGGGACCTCGATGCGGCGGTGCGAGCCGGCACGTTCCGCTCCGACCTCTACTACCGCCTCCAGGGGGTCGTGCTGCGGCTGCCACCACTGCGGGAACGCTCGGACCTTGGCGAGCTGGCGCAGGCACTCCTCGCCGGGCTGGCGGAGGCTTCGGGCCAGGCGAGACCCACGCTGTCACCCGCCGCACTCGCGCGGCTCGCGGCCCACGCGTGGCCCGGCAACGTGCGTGAGTTGAAGACGGTGCTGCGTCTGGCGCTGGTGCGGGCCTCGGGCTCGCCGGTGCTGGACGTGAATGCATTGCCTCCCGAGCTCGGAAGGGGGCCGGTGTCGGGTGCTGCCGCTGCACCTCGCCCGGTGGAGTCCACACCACCGCCGGCCGATGAAGCCGCACCGCGCGCGCTCCGTGAACTGGAGGCCCACGCCATCCAGGAAGCGCTCGCGCACAGCGATGGCAACGTGGCGCGGGCCGCGCGCCGGCTGGGCATTGCGCGCAGCACGCTGTACCGCATGGTGGAGCGCTTCGGCCTGGTGCTGCCGCCCCGCTCGTGAGCACCGCGCTCATGTGACGCTCCGGCCCGGGGTTCGCATCCCCGCACCGTGACGCGCACGGTCAGCGCTCCGCGCCTGTCTCCCCCGTGCGACGCACGTGTTGCGTCCCGCGCCAGCTCTGTCCGCGACAGTGTCGCAGAGTGGGACACGACGCGCCGCGACGTCGGCGGAGTGTCCGCTGGCACGCGTGCTGCTCTGGGACGGCGGCGTCCCAACCCGCAGCCCACGTGAAGGAGAGCGTCATGATCTACGCCGCCCCCAATCAGCCCGGCTCGAAGGTGAAGTTCAAGTCCCGCTATCAGAACTTCATCGGCGGCCGCTGGGTCGAGCCCGTGCGCGGGCAGTACTTCCAGAACATCAGCCCCGTGACGGGCCAGCCCTTCTGTGAGGTGCCCCGCTCCACCTCCGAGGACATCGACAAGGCGCTGGACGCCGCCCACGCCGCGCGCGTCGCCTGGGGCCGCACCTCCCCCACCGCGCGCGCCAACATCCTCAACAAGATTGCCGACCGCATCGAGCAGAACCTGGAGCTGCTCGCGGTGGCGGAGAGCTGGGACAACGGCAAGCCGGTGCGCGAGACGCTCGCCGCCGACCTGCCGCTGGCCATCGACCACTTCCGCTACTTCGCCGGCTGCATCCGCGCCCAGGAAGGCTCCGCGGGCGAGCTGGACGCCGACACCGTCGCCTACCACTTCCACGAGCCGCTCGGCGTGGTGGCGCAAATCATCCCCTGGAACTTCCCCATCCTGATGGCGGCGTGGAAGCTCGCCCCGGCGCTCGCGGCGGGCAACTGCGTGGTGCTCAAGCCCGCGGAGCAGACGCCCGTCGGCATCCTCGTGCTCACCGAGCTCATCCAGGACCTCCTCCCGGAGGGCGTGCTCAACATCGTCAACGGCTTCGGCATCGAGGCCGGCAAGCCCCTGGCCAGCAGCAACCGCGTGGCCAAGGTGGCCTTCACCGGTGAGACGACCACCGGCCGGCTCATCCTCCAGTACGCCAGCGAGAATCTCATCCCGGTGACGCTGGAGCTGGGCGGCAAGAGCCCGAACATCTTCTTCGACGACGTCATGGCCCATGACGACGACTTCTTCGACAAGGCGCTCGAGGGCTTCGCCATGTTCGCCCTCAACCAGGGCGAGGTGTGCACCTGCCCCTCGCGCGCCCTGGTGCACGAGCGCATCTACGGCCAGTTCATCGAGCGCGCCCTGGAGCGCGTCAAGCGCGTCAAGCCGGGCAACCCGCTGGACACCGAAACGATGCTGGGCGCCCAGGCCTCCAGCGACCAGTTGGAGAAGATTCTCGGCTACATCGACATCGGCAAGAAGGAGGGCGCCAAGGTCCTCACCGGTGGCGAGCGCGCGCACCTGCCCGGCGACTTGAAGGACGGCTACTACGTGTCGCCCACCGTGTTCCAGGGCACCAACCGGATGCGCATCTTCCAGGAGGAAATCTTCGGCCCCGTGGTGAGCGTCACGACGTTCAAGGACTTCGACGACGCGATGCGCATCGCCAACGAGACGCTGTACGGCCTGGGCGCGGGCGTGTGGACGCGTGACATCAACCAGGCCTACCGCGCCGGGCGCACCATCGAGGCCGGGCGCGTGTGGACCAACTGCTACCACCTCTACCCGGCGCACGCGGCCTTCGGCGGCTACAAGCAGTCCGGCATCGGCCGCGAGAACCACAAGAGGATGCTGGACCACTACCAGCAGACGAAGAACCTGCTGGTGAGCTACAGCCCCAAGGCCCTGGGTTTCTTCTGATGGCGGCCGAGCAGCCGGGCGCGGAGGTGGCCCGGGTGGCGGTGACACCCGAGGCCGCCGCCGTCATCCGCCAGTTGCGCGACTCGCACGGGCCGTTGATGTTCCACCAGTCGGGCGGCTGCTGCGACGGCAGCGCCCCCATGTGCTACGCGCAGCGCGAGTTCCGCATCGGCCAGCGAGACGTCTTCCTGGGCGAGGTGGAGGGCTGCCCCGTCTACATCGGCGGCGCGCAGTTCGAGTACTGGCAGCACACCCACCTCACCGTGGACGTGGTGCCGGGACGGGGCGCGGGCTTCAGCCTGGAAGCCCCGCTGGGCGTGCGCTTCCTCACCCGCAGCCGCGTCTTCACCGATGAGGAGTACGAGCGGATGAAGCACGCCCCGCCGCCCCGGCGGGGCCCGCCGGAGTAGCCACGGCCAGCACCGGGGCGCCAGCGTGACGGACTTCCCCCCACGTGCGCTGGCGCCCCACGCAGTCTCCCGCTCCGCTGGCCGATACTTGGCGCGCGTGATTGCGTTCTGGGGGCATGACCCTGCTCAACCCTGAGATGGCAAGGCGCCGGAGCACCCCGCGCATGGGGTGGCTGCTCGTCGCGGCCTGCCTCCTGTCGGCCTGCACCCACGACGAGAAGCCACCTGACCCCGCGCCGGAGCCGGGACCTCCGCCGGTGGCCCCCGACTGGTGTCCCCTCGTGGCCCCGGGCCCCGCCGGTTCCGGGAGCCCCGCCCTGGCAATGTCGTCGGCCCACGAACTGGTGCGCTTCTTCAGCCCGGGCAGCCACGCCTTCGAGCTGGATGCCGCGCTCGCGAAGGCGCTGGACGGCCCCACCGTCGACTGGGATGGCGCGGCCCGCGCCTATGCCGAGGTGCTCGAGGACGTGTGCGCGAAGGAGGCCACTCCCGCACGGCCCCTGCCCTCCGCGACCGTGGAGGACCTGGGCGACATCGCGGTCATCCACCCGGGCCCGGGCGAGGTGATTCTGCCGCCGAGAGCACGGGCCGTGGCCATCGACCTCCGGGGGCTGACCGAAGCTCCGGGCCTGGAGGAGGCCCTCGCGCGCGCCATCGGTGTCGCCAGCACCCGGCCCGTGGCGCGGGTGAGCCACCGCGTCCGCAGCCACCAGGGGCTGACGGACGAGTTCAACGCCCGGAACATCTATGCGAACACCACGGCCCTGCTGAGCGCTCCGCCGTACGCGCCCTGGGGTCAGGCGGAGCTGCCCGTGGCGCTGCTCACGAGCGCCGCCCTGCCTCCCACGGCGGCGCGCTTCGCGGTGGACCTGCGCGCGGCGGGACGCGCCTGGCTCCAGGGCGAGCCCGTGTCCACCGCCGCGGCGGAGTCCCGCTGGGTGCCCATCGGCGCGCAGGGGCTCGCCATCCGCGTCCTCCAGCTCTCGGACGCCGAGGGCCGGCTGCCGGACCTGCTGCCCGCGGACCGGCCGCTGCAGGGGGCCCTGGCCGACAGCCTGCGCGAGCTTCCCACGGCAGGCACGCCGGGCGCGCTGGACCAGAGCGTCCCAGCCGCCCGGGCTCGCATGGTGCCTCGGAGCCCGCAGCTCCAATCGCCTCCTGCGCCGGAGCAGTCCGCCGGCATCGCCCGCGCGGACCTGCTCATCGTCCACGGGGCCATGCGGCGCTTCTTCCCCTACTTCGCCGTCGTCGGGGACGGCATCGACGCGCGGCTGGAGGAGACGCTCGCCGCCGTGGACGCGGCGCCCGTGAGCCGCGAGCGCATCCGCCAGTTGCTGCGCCGGTTCGGTGCCGTCCTGCAGGACGGGCATGGCTTCGTCATCGACTCGAAGCCCCCCGCCACCGGGATACTGCCCGCTCTCCTGGAGGAAGTCGCGGGAGCGCCGGTGGTGCACCGCTCGCTGGTGCCACAGCTGAGGCCGGGAGACACGCTGGTGCGCATCGGGTCCATGTCCGCCGCCGACTGGTACGCCGAGGAGCTGGCCCGCACCTCCGCCGCCACGCCGGGCTACCGGTTCGACCTGGCCACGCGCAGGCTGGGCGAGCAGGGCGAGCCACTCACGCTCGGGCTGCGGGCCCTGGATGGCAGCGAGCGCACGGAGACGGTGCGGCCCTGGCCCCCCGCCGATGCGGCCGCGGGGTTGGGCCCCTGGGGCTCGCTGCGGCCGGCGGGATTCCTCGGGGACCTGGGCGCGCCGTCCGTCTACTACATCAACCTGTCGGGAGACGTGCTCACCGACCTCGGGGATTTCCTCACCCGCCTGAAGGAGGCGTCGGGCGCACGCGGCCTGGTGCTGGACATGCGGGGCTATCCCGGCATCGACCAGCATGCGGCCGCCCAGCACCTCCTCCAGAACACCGTCCGCTCCGCCATCTTCCGCATCCCGAGCTGGACGGGCCCGGACCAGCTCGACATGGAAGAGGTGCAGTACACCTTCCCGCCCCTGCCGGAGCCGTCCTTCACGGGCCCCATCGTCCTGCTGGTAGGCCCGCACACGGTGTCCGCAGCGGAGAACTTCTCCATCATGCTCGTCGCCCAGAAGCGCGTGCGGGTGGTGGGCCAGCGTAGCGCGGGCACCAACGGCAACGTCACCATGCTCCAACTGCCGGGAGCCTTCCGCTTCATATCCACCGGCGCGGAGGTCCTCTTCCCGGACCGCTCCACCTTCCATGGCGTGGGCATCGTCCCGGACGTGGAGGTGGCGCCCACGGCGGAGGACCTCGCCACGGGGAGGGACGCGGAGCTGCTCGCGGCCATTGAATTGCTGCTGCAATAGGATGGGCTGACGGAAACACACGAGCATGCGGGCCCCAGCCAGGCCCGCCCTCGACTCTCCGGGAGGAGCGGGCAGGATGCGTGGGCGGTCTGCTTCCCCCGAGGCGGGCCGCTTCACCTCCGACCAAAGGAACCGACATGGCCTCCCGCTCCCTTCCGCTGTTCCTCCTGGGTGCCGCCGTCCTCGGCGGCTGCGGCGCTCCCGAGTCGCCCGTCACCGAGACGGGCGAGGGCGCGCTCGTCCCCGCCGTGGAGACCTCCGAGCCGTCCAACGCCGTCTCCGCGTTCGCCTACTGCGACGACGTGACGACGTGGGATGCGAACTGGGCCAGCCTGGAGTCCCAGGTGCTCACCCTGGTCAACCAGCGCCGGGCCGCGGGTGCCACCTGTGGCGGCGTGGCGAAGCCCGCGGCGCCCGCGCTCACGCTCGACACCCGGCTGCGCTGCGCGGCGCGCCACCACTCGCGCGACATGGGGACGAACAACTTCATGAGCCACACCGGCTCGGACGGCACCACGCCGTGGCAGCGCATCACCTCGGCCGGCTACACGTACCGGAGCGCCGCGGAGAACGTCGCGGCCGGCTACTCCACCGCCGCCGCCGTGGTGAACGGGTGGATGTCCAGCACCGGCCACTGCAACAACATCATGAACGCCGGCCTGCGCCACATCGGCATCGGCTACTTCTACGCGCCGACGAGCACCTACAAGCACTACTGGACGCAGGACTTCGGCACGCCCTGAGCGGTAGAGTCCGCGGCGCGGCGCTCAATCTCGGAGCGCCGCGCCTCCTATGGACCTCGTCCTTCTCCTCGTCGGCCTCGTCAAGGTGGTGTTCGGCGGGCTCGTCGCCGCGCTCGGCATCTGGCTGGGGCTGCGCGGCCTGAGCCGCATCCTCGGCACCAACCCCGTGGAGGAGTTGCGCCAGGGCAACGCCGCCGCCGGCACCGTGCACGCCGCCAGCCTGCTGTCGCTGGGCCTGCTGGTGCAGCACGCGGTGCAGGCCACGTCGGACGCGGTGGACCTCACCGTGCGCACCCCACCCTTCCAGCCGCTGATGGTGGGCAAGCTCGTCGCCGTCGCGGTGCTGCACGTGGGGCTGTCCCTGGGCGTGGGCGTGGCGGTGCTGGCGATGGGCATCCTGCTGTTCGACCGGATGACGCCCGGCATCGACGAGCTGGCGGAGGTGCGCAAGGGCAACGTGGCCGCGGCGCTCATCCTCTCCGCCATCCTGGTGGTGCTCGCGCTGCTGACGGCGCCGGGGCTCCAGGCGGCGCTCAACGGCCTCATCCCCTTCCCGCAGCTGCCCGAAGGGACGCTGCGCGCACCCGCGTGACGTGACGCAAGGGCGCGCCCATGGCCTCCAGCTCCAGCTCCTGGAAGACGCTGTTCAAGCTGCTGCTCGCGGGCATCGCGTTCGGCAGCTGCTTCTGCTGCTGCGGGCTGGGCATGCTGGGGCGACTGGCCGACGTGGAC
Organism: Pyxidicoccus sp. MSG2; assembly: GCF_026626705.1. Taxonomy (NCBI): domain Bacteria; kingdom Pseudomonadati; phylum Myxococcota; class Myxococcia; order Myxococcales; family Myxococcaceae; genus Pyxidicoccus; species Pyxidicoccus sp. MSG2. The sequence goes on along the minus strand of NZ_JAPNKC010000001.1, from coordinate 8,162,844 downwards.
GTGCGCGCGCCCCTGCCCGGCTTCCCGAGCAGCGTGCGCCTGGTGGACCTGGGCGCGGTGCTCCTCCCTGCCGACACGCCGCCGCAGCGCGCGAAGAACTACGAGTGGAAGGCGGAGAACATCAGCCCTCCGCAGCACTACGTCTCCTACGGGCTGGGCGAGGAGCTGACCCTGGAGCTGGAGGAGAAGCACGCCGCCCTGGGCCGGCGGCTGCGCTACCGCCCCACGGGCCCCGAGCGCTTCACCTACAACGCCCCGGCCGGGTGCACCGCCGACATGCGCTGCATCTACGAGGAGCTGATGCGCACCAACGCGGAGCCGGTGCACGCGCTGGGCGAGCGCTTCGTCACCTCCATCCGCGAGCGCGGGCTGGACGCCTCGCAGGCCGCGCAGCTCATCCTCGGCTTCGTGCAGCGCATCCGCTACGAGCTGCCGCAAGACATGCCCTTCGGCATCATCCCCCCGGCGCTGGTGCCCGCGCAGGACCGGGGGGACTGCGACTCCAAGGCGGTGCTGGCGGTGATGCTGCTGCGGCAGGCGGGCATCGACGCGGTGCTGCTCTACTCGGACCCGCTGGCGCACGCGGCGGTGGGCGTGGGGCTGCCCGGCAACGGCACCCGCCTGCGGCTCGGCGGGCGCAGCTACCAGTACGCGGAAGTCACCGCCGAGGGCTGGCCGCTGGGGATGATTCCTCCCCAGTACGACAAGCCCCGGCTGTGGAAGGTGCTCGCGCTGGACGCGGCTACGTCGGGCTGACGGCGAGGAGGCCGCGCAGGTAGTCCTCGTAGGCCTCCTTCATCGGAAGCTCCGAGTCCACCTTGAGCCGCCGCCGCGACGTCTGCGTGCGGTGGCCGTTGCGCGGGTCCACGCCCTCCTTCATGTACTGCTCCCAGAAGATGGCGGAGCCCCGGCGCTGCCAGAGCGGCACCTCGTTGAAGTTGATGCCGCGCTGGAAGAGCAGCTCGTTCTTGAAGCCCACGTTGCGGCCGTCCAGCTCGCGCGTGGCCTGGGTCGCCGTGCGGCCCTCCTTGCGCAGCGTCCAGTAGCAATAGCCATGCAGCGCGCACCGGCTGCCGTCCGACTGGCGCCACTGGAAGTAGTCCAGCACCGCGCGCTCGTTGGTGCCCAGCCACGCGCGACCGTCGAACATGGCCGGCACGCCCGCCGCGAGCGTGAAGGTGGCGCTGGCGAGGCCCGCGGACAGCGAGACGAGCTTCTCCATGGAGCGGTCGAACAGCGACCACTCCGGCCGGAAGAGGACGGAGATTTCGTCGCTCTGCGTGTACGCGTACACGCCCTGGAGGTCCTCCAGCAGCGCGCTGGCGGTGCGCACCATCAGCTGGTGGAAGGCCGGGTCGAAGGGCTTCTCGAAGCGCTCCCCGGTGAAGCGCGAGAAGCCCCGGCCGTCCACGCGCAGCACCGTCCACGCCCCCGGCAGCAGGCGCAGGCCGTGGAACACCTCTCCCTGTCGCATGCGGGTTGCCAGCTCATCCGGTTCCATCGGCCTCCTCCTTCCAATCCTCGACGCGGAAGTCGCCTTCCGCGTTCAACGTCACGTGGTACAGCGCATCGAAGCCCTCGGCACGGCCTGGGCGCTGGAGCTGCTTCACGGTGGCGAACAGCGCCACCTCCGGCACCCTCGCCCGTCCCTGCCGTTGGGCGTTGCGCTCCAGGCACACCTTCAAGTCCGAAGCGAAGTAGTAGCCGACGACGCGCGCGCCGTGCGCCCGGCCCAGGGCGATGAGGGGCGCGCGCACCTCGGGCGACGGGTTCGTGTTGTCCACCACCACCGAGCGTCCCGCCGCGAGCGCCTCGGAGATGTACCGCCGCTGCCTCGCCTCCTTCCGGCGCGCGTGGGGCCACAGGTCCTTGCTCACCAGCACGTGCGTTTCAGCGAAGCGCTGGCGCTGGAAGCTGCTCTTCCCCGAGCCCTGCAGGCCGATGAACAGGACCAGTTCCATGGCGGAGCCTCATTCGACGTGGCGCCGCCTGGACGCCTGACGCCGCTCCCCTTCAGTGACACCGACGCCAGCGGATGTCATCCGCTCGCATGCTCGCAGGCTCCCGATGACGAGGCAGGCAACCCGCCCTGGGCCCGTGTTCCCCCCGGGAGCATGAAGCCCGTGGGCATCCGTGCCACTTCCGCCCGCCCGGCGACACGGCTCGCGCGGAGACGCTGGCCGTCCCTGCGTCCCGGTGGCATGACGTGCCCATGGCCCGTGACGTCTCGTTCTTCGACCACCTCGGCTCGCTCCTCTCCCGGGAGCGCGAGGCCGAGAAAGCCCGCCTGGCCGCCCTGGCCGAGAGCCTCTCCCTCGCCGAGCGCGAGGAGCACGGCCTGTCCGTCCTGGACCTGGAGTCCATCGAAGAGGAGGTGGGCCTGGGCGGCCGCTACCTGCTCACCCTCGCCCGCGCCGACCGGCGCCCCCTGCCCACGCGCCTGCACAACGGCGACCTCGTGGCCGTCCTCCCCCGCCGCGCGGAGGTGAAGGAGCCCGCCCGCGCGCTCATCTCCCGCGCCACCGCCACGCGCATCCAGCTCGCCTTCGACCGCGCCCCGCCGCCCTATGTCCATGAAGGCCTGCTCCGCCTGGACGTCGTCCCCAACGACGTCACCTACGACAGGCTCCGCGCCGGCCTGCAGCGCATCAAGGCCATGGACAAGGGCACCGAGCGCCGCAAGCGCGAGGTGGTGCTCGGCAACGAGCCCCCGCGCTTCGACAAGCCCCGCGACTTCGAGCCCACCCGCCCCCTCAACCCCGAGCAGCTCGACGCCGCCTCCCGCGCGCTCGCCGCCGAGGACTTCTTCCTCATCCACGGCCCGCCGGGCACCGGCAAGTCCACCGTGCTCGCCGAAATCGCCGCCCAGGCCGTCGCGGACGGGAAGCGCCTGCTGTGCACCGCCGCCAGCAACGCCGCCGTGGACCACCTGCTGGACCTCTGCCTGGACAAGGGCCTGCGCGCCATCCGCGTGGGCCACCCAGCCCGCGTCGCCCCACGCCTCCAGGAGCACACGCTGGACATCGTCGTGGAGGACCACCCGGACCGCGTCGTCTCACGCGACCTCTTCGAGGAGGCCTACGATTTGCTCGGCTACGCGCGCCGCCAGCGCACGCAGGGGCGCAGCCGCGCGCGCTTCGCCAACGCCCGTGCCTCCTCCACCGAGGCCAAGAGCATGCTCGACGAAGCCCGCGCCCTGGAGAAGAAGGCCGTGCGCGCCGTGCTCGCCCGCGCCGACGTCGTCTGCGTGACGCTCGCGAGCCTGGGCTCGAGCGTGCTCGCCAGCGAGGAGTTCGACCTGGCCCTGCTGGACGAGGCCACCCAGGCCACCGAGCCCCTCGCGCTGCTCGGCTTCCTGCGCGCACCCAAGGTCATCCTCGCCGGAGACCCGCAGCAGCTCCCGCCTACCGTCCTCTCCCAGGAGGCCGCCAAGGCCGGCCTCGGGGTGAGCCTCTTCGAGCGCCTCCTCAAGGACCACGGCGAGGGCGTCAAGCGCATGCTGCGTGAGCAGTACCGGATGAACGCGGCCATCATGGACTTCCCCTCGCGCGAGATGTACGGCGGCGAGCTGCGCGCCCACCCGTCCGTGGCGGACCGCACGCTCGCGGACGTCCTCACGCCGGGCGCCGAGGTGGATGCCCCGCCCGTCATCTATCTCGACACCGCCGGCAAGGGCTTCGACGAGGAGGTGGAGCCCACCACGCGCAGCCTCTTCAACGACGGCGAGGCCGGCCTGATTGAAGCCCGCGTGAAGGCCCTGCTCGCCCTGGGACTGTCGCCGCGCGAACTGGCCGTGATTACGCCCTACAGCGCCCAGGCCCACCGCCTGCGCGAGCGCGTGGAAGCGCTCCACCCCGACGTGGAGGTGGACACCGTGGACGCCTTCCAGGGCCGCGAGAAGGACGCCATCCTCGTCTCACTCACCCGCTCCAACGGCGAGGGACAACTCGGCTTCCTCACGGATTTGCGCCGCATGAACGTGGCCCTCACCCGCGCGCGCCGACACCTCTTCGTGGTGGGCGACTCCGCGACGCTGAGCGGCCATCCCTTCTACGCGCGCTTCATCGAGGGCACCCAGGCCACCGGCGCCTGGCGCTCCGCCTGGGAGTGGCCAGACGCCATGGAGTGACAATGCGGCCCCGGTATGGGTCCACTCCGACCCGACCCTGCGGTACTACGCAAGGAGTGCGAGTCACGAGCGCCTCTTTTGTCGCAGCGCTGCACAATTTTTGTCACCCCGCCCGCCTGGATTTGGGGTGTTGTCCTGGAATTCCGAGCGCTTGGACACAGAGCATTGTCCGGCACGGAACATGCTTTCTCCCCCGGTGGGGAGGAACCGCCAAATGTCTCAACGGCCCACTGTGACGCAGGAGAACGACGTCTGGGTTCTCCGTATCGAGAAGGACAACGGGAAGATGCAGGAGTACCGCTGTGCGACGGAGAACCAGGCGCGGCAGCTCGCGACGGTGCTCTCGAAGCCGGACACGGGCGGCCCGCCGCGCGCGCCGGCGGAGCCCCGCTAGAGGACTCCGCCTTCCATCCGCCGGCCACAGCGCAGGCGGCGATTCTCACGCGGGCCGTTAACGGGTAAGGCACGGGGCAGGAGGCTCCGTGCCCGCACCTTTCGAGTCCCTCACCGTTGATGCGCAGGGCCTGCCCCTGCACGTGCGCCAGCGCCACGCGTCAGGCGCGCCGGCCGTCCTGTTCCTCCACGGCTGGCTGGACCACTCGCACAGCTTCGACGCGCTCACCGCGCACCTGCCCGACGACTGGCGCCTGGTGCTGATGGACTTCCGCGGCATGGGCAAAAGCGGGCACGTGGCCGGCGGGGGCACCTACCACTTCAGCGACTACGTCCTGGACGTGGAGTCGGTGCGCGCCGGGCTCGGCCTGGACGCGGTGCACCTCGTCGGGCACTCGCTGGGCGGCATCGTCTCGCTGGCCTACGCCGCCGCGCGGCCGGACGAGGTGAAGAGCGTCTTCCTCATCGAGAGCATCGGTCCCAGCGGCGGCGCGCCCACCCAGGCGCTGGGGCGACTTCGCGGCTTCCTCGACGACTCGCGCCGGCCGCCCAACCGCAAGCGCTACCCCAGCGTGGAGGCCGCCGCCGCGCGTCTGCGGGAGAACAATCCGTCCCTCCCCGAGCCCGCCGCGCTGCACCTCGCCCGTCACGGCACGGAGGCCTTCGAAGACGGCGTGGCCTTCACCTTTGATCCGCGCCACCGCCGCCGCTTCGGCATGGCCTACGACGAGGCGCAGTGGCTGGCCGTGCAGGCCGGAGTCCGGTGCCCCGTGCGGCTCATCCGCGGCAACGAGGGACTGGTGCCCGACGAGGCCCTGCTGCGCCGCCGGCTGGACGGACTGCCCACGCTCGCCGGGCCGACGCTCATGTTCCCCGGGGGCCACCACCTCCACATGGAATACCCGGAGGACGTGGCCCGCGCCGTCACCGACTTCGTTGGTGGAGCCTGACGGAGCCTGAGCGAAGCCCGGAGGGAGCCTGAACTCCCTCCCAAAAGGTCGGGAAAAACCTTTCACCCTCCAGGGCAAGACTCTTCCTTCCTTCCTCCAAGCGGGAGCCGCCGCTCCGCAACCCCCTGATTTCACGAGCCCGTTTCCCGCGCGCCGGTTGGTACGCGAATTGATTAGGGAGGGCGCGGTGGATCACGCGCCGGGCTGGGTTGGGGTTGGGAGAAGGGTGGGGAGCGGAAGATGAGGATGGGGCTGAGGGGGCGTTTTCTCGCGCTGGCGTTGCTCGCCACCACCGGGGTGGCCTGCCACGAGGGGGATGAGACCCGCGCGGTGCAGGCAACGGCGGTGTTGGACGTGGACGTGCTCGACTTCGGCGAGGTGCCGGTGGGCGAGTGGCGTGAGAAGGAAGTACGCATCCGGAACGTCGGCTACGTGCCCTTCTTCGCGCTCGACGCGCTGGGGCTCGCCGGCAACCCCTCCTATGAGGTGGAGCTCGGGGAGGGCGGCGGAAGGGTGGAGCCGGGCGAGTCGCACCTGGTGCACGTGCGCTTCCACCCGCTGAAGGAAGGCAATACCGAAGAGACGGTGCACGTGACGACGGACGCCAACCAGGGCTCCCAGGCGCAGGTGCGCGTCATGGGCCTGGGGACGCCCACGCCCATCGGCGTGTACCCGCCCCTGCTGGACTACGAGACGCTGGAGGTGGAGAGCGACCGCACGCTGGACGTCACCGTCACCAACCCGGTGGACCTGCCGCTGACGCTGGTGGTGCAGGGCGACAATCCGGACCCCTTCACTCCGGACACCATCACCATTCCGCCCTTCGCCTCGCAGAAGGTCAGCACGAAGTACCTGCCCCGCGCGCTGGGCAGCATGGGCGCGCGCCTGGAGCTGCGCTCGTGCGAGGGCTGCACGCCTTCCGTGGTGGACCTGAAGGGCAACTCGGTGGCCAACGCCTTCGCGTTCGACCCGGCCCCGGTGCCGTTCGACCAGATTCCGGTGCACGAGCGCACCGAGTCCTTCACCCGCGCGCGCAACATCACCTGGCGCCCGGTCACCATCTCCAAGCTCGCCACCAGCGACCGCGCCTTCCAGCCGCTCTCCAAGCCGGAGGGCAGCACGGTGCAGCCGGGCGAGACGGTGGAGGTGAAGATGGAGTTCGCCGCCCGCTTCTCCGGTCCCAACGTGGGCGACCTCACCGTGCACTACGCGTCCGACAAGGCGCGCCAGTCGCAGGTGATTCTGGACGCGCGCGGTGGCCGGCCCACGCTGGCGGTGACGCCGGTGGCGCTGGACTTCGGCGAGCTGCCGGTGGGCGGCAAGGTGGAGCGGGTCATCCGCATCACCAACGCGGGCAGCAATGGTGACCTACGCTTCACCGGCGTGCGCGCCGACGGCGCCAGCACCCAGTTCAATGTCGACGTGCCCACGCGCGGCACCCAGCGCTACGCATGGACGGGCGGCGCCTGGCCCACGCTGGACTCGGCCGCGCTGACGATTGCCCCCGGCAACGACGCGCTGGAGCTGAAGGTCTACTTCGAGCCCAAGGCGGAGGGCAGCTGGCAGGCCACGCTGTACGTGCGCTCGGACGACATGTTCAACCCGGAGCGGGCCATCGTCCTCACCGGCCGGGCTCGCGCGAGCGGCCCCTGCGTGTACGAATTGCTGCCGCAGCCGGCGATGGACTTCGGCAACGTGGTGCCCGGCCGCGGCGCGGTGCTGGGCTTCTACTTCCGCAACCCGGGCCGCGCCGAGTGCGCGGTGAAGGACATCCACCTCTCCAACGACGCGGGCGGCGCCTTCTTCATGCCCGGCGGCAAGCTCACCGGTGGCGTCGTCGTCTACGACACGGCCTTCAGCGCCATGGTGGCCTTCCGGCCCCCGGCGGAGGGCAGCTACACGGGCGAGCTGAAGATGACGGTGAACAACCCGGCCTACCCCACGGTGACGCTGCCCCTGAAGGGCGTGTCGAAGGCGAGCTGCCTCGTGGCCACGCCGTCCTTCGTGGACTTCGGCCCCATCCGCTACGACTGCGCCGCGGCGCCGCGCAAGACGTACATCTCCAACCGCTGCAGCGAGCCGATTACGGTGTCCGACGCGGAGGTCGGCAACGGCACCAGCACCCAGTTCAGCCTGCTGACGCCGCTCACCACGCCGCGCACGCTGGGCCCGGGCGAGGGCTTCGAGCTGGAGGTGGGCTACGCCCGCAACGTGCACGGGCAGCACTTCAGCCCGCTGTACCTGCGCGCCGACACGGAGGCCGACCCGTTCCTCGTCCCGCTGCTCGCGGAGACGAACCACGAGGGCATCCAGGTGGACCGCTACACGCAGGGCACCGACAGCCAGTTGGACGTGCTCTTCGTGGTGTCCAACACCACCACCATGTCGCCCTACCAGAGCCGACTGAAGGCGGCGATTCCGGACTGGCTGAAGACGGCGAAGGAGCAGGGCGTGGACGTGCGCGTGGGCGTCACCAGCACGGGCCTGGTGGCCCGGGGCGCGCAGTGCGGCGGCGGGGCCAACGGCGGCGAGGCCGGGCGCCTCTTCCCGGTGAATGGCAGCAACCCGCGCATGGTGTCCGGCAACAACGCCAACGCGGCCAATGACATCCAGGAGAACCTGGACGTGGGCCTGTGCCACAACCTGGTGCAGGGCCTGGAGACGATGCGCGCGGCGCTGTCCGCGCCGCTGTCCGAGCAGACGGACGACCCGCGCACCGCGCAGGCGAACGACGGCAACGCGGGCTTCACCCGCGCGGCCGCCCGCATGGCGGTGGTGGTGCTGGCCGACGAGGACGACAACTCCGGCTTCAGCCCGGACAGCTACATCCAGTTCCTCCAGACGCTGAAGGGCACGGGCATGTCCCACCGCAGCCAGCTCTACGCGCTGGTGCCCACGGACAGCAGCTGCTCCACCGCCGGCAACGAGGCGGACCGCTTCGTCAGCGTGGCGCGCGGCACGGGTGGCCAGGTGGAGTCCATCTGCCGCTCCGACTACCGCCCGCTGCTCGAGTCGGTCATCCAGCGCGCCGGGGCCCTGCAGGCGGACTTCCCGCTCACCGCGGACCCCACGGGCACGACGGAGATGACGGTGCGCGTCCAGGGGCAGGTGCTGCCAGGCAGCCGGTGGACGTATGACGCGGACAGCAACTCCGTCGTCTTCAACGCCGACGCGGTGCCCACGCCCGGACAGGCCGTGGAGGTGCGTTACCGCAGCGTGTGCAAGGCCCCTCCGTCCTCGCCATGAGGTTTCACGGACTCGGGGGTTGACACGGGAGTCCGTGCCTTGCGGGAAATGATGCGCCGCGGGCTTCCGCCCCCTGCCCCGGCGCGGCTATCGTGGCGGTCGTCGTGGAAACGTTCGGCCGCTACGAGCTGCTCCGGAGAATCGCCGTCGGCGGCATGGGCGCTGTGTACCTCGCGAGGCAGAAGGGCCCCGTGGGCTTCCAGAAGCTGCTGGTGCTCAAGCGGCTGTTGCCCCACCTGTCCGAGGACGACGAGTTCATCCAGATGTTCCTCGACGAGGGGCGCATCGCCGCGCACCTCAACCACCCCCACATCGCGCAGATCTACGACCTGGGCGACGTGGACGGGCAGTACTTCATCGCCATGGAGTACGTGCACGGCGAGGCGGTGGGGCCGCTGGGCGCGCGGGCGCAGCAGCGCAAGGTGGTGATTCCCCTGGGGCTGAAGTGCCGCATCATCGCGGACGCGGCCGCGGGGCTGGACGCGGCGCACAACGCGCGCAGCCCGTCCGGACGGAAGCTGGCGCTGATCCACCGGGACGTGTCTCCGCAGAACGTGCTGGTGGGCTTCAACGGCGGCGTGAAGATCATCGACTTCGGGGTGGCCAAGGCGTCCGGGAAGCTGTCCCAGACGATGGTGGGCACCATCAAGGGCAAGCACGCGTACATGTCCCCGGAGCAGGCGCGGGGCGAGCCGCTGGACCACCGCTCGGACGTGTACGGCCTGGGGACGGTGTTCTACGAGCTGTTGACGCTGACGCGGCTGTTCAAGCGGGACACGGAGCTCGCCACGCTCAAGGCGGTGGTGGGGGCGAAGATCCTCCCGCCGTCGGAGGTGGTGCCGGAGATTCCCAAGGCGCTGGACGCGATTGTCCTCAAGGCGCTGGCGCGCAAGCGCGAGGAGCGCTTCTCCACGGCGGGTGAGCTGCAGCTCGCGCTGGAGGAGTTCCTCATGCAGCAGAAGCTGCACGCCACCGCCACGCACCTCGCGGCCTTCATGCAGGACATGTACTCGGAGGAGCTGGAGGAAGAGCGCTTCGCCGCCGAGCCCACCGTCATCCACTACGACCCGAAGCTCGCGGCACGGCTCGCGGCGAGTGCGCCACAGGCCGGGGCGAAGCCGGCGCGGCCGGGTGGAGGTTCGTCTGCTTCGGCGGCACCGGTGAAGGGCGCTGGGGGTTCGTCCGCGTCGGCGGCGCCCGTGCCGGGCCGGAGCGTCTCGTCCGTCTCGGTGGCGCCGGTGAAGGCCCCTGGGGGCTCGTCCGCATCAGCGGCGCCCGTGCCGGGTGCACAGGGCCGGACGGTTTCGTCCGCGTCGGCGGCGCCTGTGCCCGCGACTCACGGCAGGAACGTGGGGAGTGGTTCGTCCGCCGCGGGTTCGCCCGGTCCCTCTTCGCAGGCACGGAGCGCGGGTGGCGGCTCTTCCGCTTCCGCAGCACCCGTGCCGGCGTCGCAGGCGCAGGGCAAGAGCGCGGCGGTGAGCAAGTCACCGGCTGCGGCACCAGGCACGAAGCCCGCCCCGGCGAAGTCCGCTCGGCCTCCGGCGGAGGAGGCACCTCCGCCCCGGCGTGCGCCGCCTCGCGGTGGAGGCCACGGCGAGGGCGAGCGGTAGCGGGCCAGTCCTCCGCCGATGCTGGCGGGCCATGGGCAGCTCAGCTCCGCGAGGACCCGGGTGCCGACTGGAGCCGTTGCCGGACTTCGGAAACCTCTGCCTCATCCGGCACACGCACAGTCGGCGCCCCGTTGAAGCCCCAGGTCCAGAAGCACGGGCACCCGGGTACCGGAGCCCGCTTCTCCAGGACCGGCAGGCCTACCGGTCCCTGCCGTTGAACTTCATCACGTTCAAGCTGTCGAGCTCCACGCCGTCCAGGCAGCGCACGTTGATGGCGCGCATCTCCTTGCCATCCGGGCCCGTGCCGCGCGCGAACGAGCGCACGCCGCACGTGGAGCAGAACAGGTGGTGGATGACCTTCTTGTTGAACTGGTAGTCGGTGAGGTCCTTCTCCCCGGACTTCAGCGTGAAGTTCTCCACGGGCACGAAGCTGAGCATCGTCCCCGTCTTCTGGCAGATGGAGCAATTGCACGCCACCGTGGGCTTGGACAGGTCCAGCTTCACGGAGTAGCGGACCTTCCCGCAGTGACAGCCGCCTTCGTAGCTCTTGAGCTCGGTCATGCGCGCATCCTGCCGCCATGCCCACGGGCCTGCATTGGAGAAATGCGACACGGGTTAGCATATGGACCGCCATGGCCCTCCCCCACTCCATCCACGGTGTCGGGCTCCTGCTCGTGCTCGTGCTCGCGCTGGGCGCCTGCACACCGAGCTACGTGCGCCACACCGCCCGGGTCCAGGCATTGGCCGAGGCGGAACAGTATCCCGAGGCCCTGCGGGAGCTGGACGCCGAGGCGGGACGCGAGTCGCTGGACCGGCTGCTGGTGGTGGCGGACCGGGGCGCCCTGCTGCACCGGGCCGGCGAGTGGGAGCAGAGCACCCGGGCTCTCCAGGAGGCGGCGGAGCTCGCGGACGAGCGCGAGACGGTGCGGCTGTCCGAGGAGCTCTTCGGGCGCGCGCCCTGGCGGATGGGGACGCTGGAGCGCCAGGCGCTGCACACCCTGAACGCGCTCAACTTCCTCCTGCTCGGCCGGCCGGAGGAAGCGGCGGTGGAGGCCCGGCTCACGGACGCGCTGCACCTACGACAGCACCTGGAGGCACGACACCGCACGGAGCTGGAGCAGAGCCTCGCGCTGGTTGCCTTCGACGAGGACTTCCGTGCGTACCTGGAGCGGCTCGCATTCGGCCTGTACGTGAGCGCGCTGGCGCACGAGCTGGCGGGAAACGAGGAGTCGGCGTTCATCGACTACCTGGACGCCTGGCGCGTCACCCGCCTGGCGCCCCCGGGAGCGCCCTCGCAGCTGACGCACCTGCCGCCGAAGCTCGTCGCGGAGGCCCGGCGGCTGGCGCGCCCGGAGCTGCCAGAGCTGAAGCGGCTCCTGGCGGATTCGACGGTGCCCGCCACGCCTGAGGCGGGGGAGCTGGTCGTCTTCGTGGAGGCTGGCCGCATCCCCGAGCGCTGCCTGCTGTCCCGTGGCGGCACCCAGGTCTGGTCCGTCTGTGCGCGGAGCTGGTCCCATGAGAAGGCCCGGGTCGAAGTGGCCGGCCAGTCTCAGACGGCGGAGACCGTCACCTCGCTGGAGAACCTGCTGCTCCGCCGTGGCGCGCTCGGGGCGCTCGCCGACACCGAGCGGGCACCGTCAGTCGCCGTGAATCTGGGCACGGTGGTGAGCTGGCTGCTGGTTCCTCCGGTGGGGGCGGCGCTGGTCATCCGCCGGGTGGCGGAGGTGAACAACCGGATGGCCCAGGGCTGGCTCAGCCTCCCCGCCGAGTTCCAGGTCGTGCGCCTGTCAGTACCGAAGGGGCGGCAGGTGGTGCGAATCCGGACGGGAGCCCGGGAGCAGGTGCGCGAGGTGGACATCTCCTCCGGCAGGCCCGCGGTGCTCGTCGTGCAGTTGGAGTGAGCACTACCGGGCGCGTTGCCCAGCGAGGCGCGCACCCTCCTGGAACCTCCGCGCGTCCTCGGGGTGGAAGCGTTCGAGGAGCCGCAGCTCCAGCTCCACCGCGCGGGCCGCGGGGTCCGAGAGATTCGGCGCCGGGTCGCCCTGGCGGACACGGAAGACGCGCACGTAGCTGCGCCCCTCCGACTCCCAGCCCCGGAGCAGGAGCCCGTAGGACTCCGGAACGTCCCCCTCCCCGTTGAGCGCGGGCACGGAGAAGGTGCGCACACCCTGCTCCGTCGCCTCCTCGCCGCGCCCCGTCAGCTCCTTCGCCCCGGTCCAGAGGCTGTCGAGGGGGACGTCGTAGGCATAGTCATAGAGCTGCTGTTGCAGGTACCCCTCCTCCGCGAGGCCCTGGCGGATACCGCCACAACCGGCGAGGAGGACGGCTCCCGTGAGGCACAGGCGGCGAAGGAGGAGACGCATGCCCGTGCAGTCAAGCCCGCCATGGCCGCTACGACAAGCCGGCGCGGGCCCCTACAGGCTCGCCAGCGCCACCCGGTACAGCGCCCGGTAGCCCATGCGCGGCGCGGGCTCGAAGCGGTCCGCGTTGAAGATGTCCTTCAGCAGCGCCTGCCCCTCCGCCGACGCCTGCAGGCCCAGCAGCGAGGACTCCAGCGTGCCCACGAGCTCCGGCGGCAGCCCCATGGCCACGGGCACCCCGTCATTGGGCGCCTCGTCAGTGTACGCAATCAGCTCGAAGCGGCGCCCCGCGCCAGGGCCCAGCACGTCCTCCACACCCGTGGCGAACGTCAGGCCCGTGGAGGCCGGCGGGCAGAAGACGCTCGCCACGTCCGCCTTGCCGTCCAGCACCGCCTCCAGCGCGCCCCGGTACGAGCCGGTGAATTGCTGCGCGGTGAAGGCCCGTGTGGGCTCGTGCCCCTGCGCCTTGAGGTACGCGGTGGGCAGCAGGTAGCCCGCCACCGAATCCCGGTCCACCCACGCCGCCGTGGTGCCCTTCAGCCGCTCCACCGTCAGCCCCGCTCCCGCCCGGCACACCAGCGCCGACCGGTACGCGGAAATAGCTCCTCCTGGCGAGAGAAAAACTTGCCCCTGCGCATACTTAGCCCTCAATCCATGGAAAGAACCGAACAGCAGCCATCAACAACCCATAAGCGTCTGAGAGCACATGGATTTCTGGAAACGCTACGGGTCCACGCCTTCCGCCACAGCCCAGGCCCAACCAGCCCGCTTACTGGGGCACCATGGCGATGGATGTCCCTCAGTCCGGGCGTTTACAGCATGGCGAGAAGTACATATGACGACGCCGGAAACATCGCGGCAGGTCTACGGAGGCACATGGGCATGTGCTGCTCTCTTCGTCGCGCTCTCCCTCGTAGAGAGCCCCTTGACGGCATCCCGGCTAGCAGATGTCAGACCCGGCGTTTATAGAGGGCGTACTTTCTAGGTAGGATCCCTGGCACGAAACCCATTACATCGTCACCCTCTATAGCTCCGACTACTCACGAAATGCGCGACATCCATCCGAAGACCCCTGTAGCCTCGATCAAGCGAGAATTCACGAGCGAACAATTGAAGCAAGGCTTCGATGTTGATCTTGTCTCCGCGCTCGTTGGCATGAGTCGGAGTTTCATTAACAAAGTCCTCGGTGCCAGGGTGACTTGCATCACCCTAGCGCAGGTTCTACTACTCCTCGACCAAGACGCCTTCGCCGAGACCTTCGTCCCAAGAAGCCGTATTCCTTCGTTCTTACTTTCAGCGCATGAACGCCCTAAGGCCGGCCCACTCCCGGAGCGAAGCTTTCAGTTGGTCCAAGGCAATGCAGTGGACCTAATTGCGTCACTCCCACCTGGCTCAGTGCAGTGCGTTGTGACGTCGACCCCTTATTGGGGGATGCGCCTGTACGACCATGCATACGAGCACGCTTGGGCTGATGGGGAGACCTGTGCTCTGGGCTCGGAACAGACTCCCGAGGGATTCATTCGCCATACGGTCGAGTTTCTGTTCTGGCTCAAACCTGCGCTCTCGAAGACCGGCTCTGTCTGGTGGAATCTCATGGACGCATACAACACGCGCACCCAGATTCGCGGGAACGCAGCTGAGACGCTGAGAGCTATGAAGGGACAGGATACCAAAGGCTGGAAGGATCATGCCTGCCGTCGCTATAGCGCTGGGCATTCGTTTCTGAAAGATGGTGAGCAGTGCCTGATCCCCGGGCGAGTTGCGAGCCGTCTCTCTAGAATCGGCTACTACCTAAAGAGCACCATTGCGTGGAAGAAGAACGGCTCCCTTCCAGAAACCGTCGAGAGCAGGGTTACGCGCGAGATGGAATACATCCTGCATCTCTCCATTGAGCGAACGCCGTATTTTGACAAGCAGGCTTTCCTTCGGCACGCCCCCGCAGTTGGTGGTCGCAATCCCCGATTTGAGGCTGAGAAGATCACGGATATCTGGCACTTCTCGACGGCAAGCGGGCTGGACGGGCATGGAGCGCAATTTCCAGTCGCCCTGCCAGGCCGCTGCATTGCACTTTCGACAAAGCCTGGAGACCTTGTCCTTGATCCATTTGTCGGCTCGGGCACGACGAATGTGGCCGCACGTCTACTGGGCCGACGATCCATTGGATTCGACATCTCAGCGAAGTACTTAGCGATCGCGAAAGCCCGAGTGGAAAAAGCCCGCCTTCACTTAGTCGACAGAGAGTCCGAAGCTGAAGAGAAACGAACCAGCATACCTGCCCTACAAGCCAAGCTCCTTTAATCTTTAAGGCGTCGGCACAGCCAAGTGCCAAATGTCTGTAAGCTTCGTTTGACCTCGCCCGAGTATATTTTATACTCGAATACATTAATGTGGCTCATCGACTTCGCAGTGCGCCACTCGCCTTCTTGGCCGGGAAGATCCGTCACGGAAACAAACCCGGCCAATTGGGCGCCGTAGGCCTCGGAATAAGCCGCGAGTTGGTAGTGGTCCGACGCAGACGGACGTTCTTTGTACTTAGCATCCAGTAAAGCGACACACTCACTTGGTCTCCCAAACGGGCGCACCACGATGTCAGGCTCAAGGAGTGGATTGAAGTCAGGTGGCGCTCCGGCTTCGTACAGCCGGACATCGGCTTCTTTTGAGACCTGATACTGAGACCGTAGCGCGGCTGCGACCACATTGCGTACCGCACTTTCAAAGACCACAGGCATGTTGACGCGAAGTGGAGTGTCTTCGAGAAGCGCAGCTGGGCCTGCGGCGCGTTGCGCTCCTCGCAGCAGCATCTCCGCTGAGTAGAGCGCGGGGTAATAGTATCCGCGGCTTGGATGTATTCGCCTGCGACCAAGCAGCTCTTCACAGACCGAAAGCGCCTCTCCTGCCGATCGGAACGCATGAAGACGTGGCATACCGGCGAGCATTGCCCCTGCCTTGCCCACCAACTCAGGAACTATACGCGGTCCGGCGAGCGCAACGGCGCGCAGCGCTGTCTTCAACACACGATTCGCTGCACCATCGTGATCCGTCAAACGTACCTGCTGAACGAACCGCAATTCCTGCTGCCCGTAGATTCGCTCGTAGGTTCCAATAGGGTCGAGTTCACCCCGCACGTCTTCCAGGATGGCTACCCGTGTCTGTACGCGAGGCATCCATCCCTGCTTCAGGACACTCTCCATGGCCAAGAGAAGCCGCGCTGCGAGAAAATCATGAAGGCTTCCGCCCTCGCGGACATCTACGGAGACCGGGGGGCCCGACACCGGATGGGGATCGTGTTCTGACCATTCCAGAAGCACATGCAGTGCATCAAAGCTCACTTTGGGCAGGACACGCAGGCGCACTTTCTCAGTGAGCATCTCGGTCGTAACAACACTGGCATCCGTCTCAAGAACGTATGTCCCGCCCTGTCCGATGGAGACTTTGACAATCTCAAGCGCCGACGCGAGCAGGCGCTGCCCGGACAGAACATCGTAGGGCACCTCAAACCGACCTACTTCTCGGATAGCGACGTCCCGAAGGCCATCATGCAATTCAGTAACTACAGCGGAACCTACGCTCGGACCCATTTGCTGTACCAATCACTGAATAGATGATCCACCGCTACGAGTTTCTCTCTCTCATACTCAGTCAAGTAGAAGTCTAGCACCGCTCGTATCTTCGCATGATAGAAACGCCAAGCTGCTCCCGGAACACCAATACTATAAAAGAGGGCGTGTCCGACGGGGAACCCCGTGGCTTTAGCTGCCTCTCCGATCATTGAGACAAATGTCTCTGCCTGATCTTCGCGCCATCCCTTGCTCAACAATGTCTTGTAGACCTCGTTGGGGCGGTAGGGCATCTCGACACTTGCGAAACGCTCAAGCAAGGCGATATCCAAGCCCGTCGTTGAGCGATCTACGCTGTTAGCCGTGGCAATAATGAGCATCTCAGGAGGAACAATAAGGTGTTCAATCCGATCTCTCCCCTCTCCCACCAAACTCGCAGGCAGTGACACCTTAATCCCACGGTAGCCTTCCTCAAATACTTGGAAGGCCTCTCCGAGCACCTGCGCCAACTCCGCCCGGGTGAGTTCCTCGATCAAGAAGACAGACTTCCCACTAGGATGCTTCAGGCAGTGTTCAAGAAACACCCCATTCTGCAGCTTAAAGGCGACTGTACCATTCACCGTTGTAGGCGAAATCTTGCGAATGAAGTCGCCATATCCCCAGGCATGGTGGAACTGCACCTGTTTAAAGCGCTCATCATTTCGGAGAGTGCCCGACACTACACCGAGGTAATCTGCGGCAATTTGAAAGGCCGCGTGGGTCTTCCCCGTGCGCGGAGGCCCATAGAGCAGGATGTTCCGGTAGCCGTCTTGAAGGAGGGCTTTCGTGGCGTTCTCGGGCACCCAGTCATGCGGCATAGTGGTTCTCAAGTCGAGCATCCGTGCCCTGTAGTCAAATTGCTTGGCATCAAGATTCATCAGTCTAACAAGCTTTGGGGAGCTCGCTGGCGTTGGCGCAACCGACAGAGGCTCAAGTGCAGACGTCGACGGAAGACAGAGCGTCTCAAAGTAATCTTCGATGGACGATTGCGGGCCGAAGTCTGCTGGAGAAATAGTTATCGCCAGATCCTCATAAAACATTACGTCCCGCTCGAGAGGCGTCAAATGCAGTTTTTGCACAGTCGCCTCGACGAGACTCTCTATCGTCGTCGTTCCAGGCAAATCCGCCATACGGTGAACCCAGATGGCCAGAGCTCGTAAGGAGAGCTGTACGGGCACTCCTTCCGGGCCGAAGTTCCACATAGCGATTTGCTCGTAACCTGGGACTAGACTGATGGCGAGACTCGAACCCCTGCCCTCCCCATGCTTGACAACGGCGTAAATTTTCGACTTGTCGCCATGCGTGAGGTTGTTCCCATTATTGACTGAGCCGCTCGCAAGGCCCTCCATTTGGGTCCAGATGACGGCACGCCATACGTCAGATTTGCGTAGTAGGTACCGAGCATTATCATTCACTGGTACGTATAACGAGTATGTCGATCCCACCCTCTCGCGCCCCTCTGGCCGCGTTGGTAGCCCCCGTGAGGAATCGGTGCTGAACCTGTCGAGGTTCCTTATCACCAAGTCATCAAACCCAGGGGGCTGTTGGGCGATCAGCTCAATACCGTTGCCAGTCGGCTCGGTACTCTGAATAGTGATCGGCGCAACAGTGCTAATGCCCGCCGCCTTCATGCAGAGGAATATGAAGAACGTCGAGTCGCTTGCCTTAAACAAGGCACGTGCGGCGCGAGCCACAACGTAGGGGGTAAGGTATGCCATCGGCCTGAGTCTAAGATAAAATTGGGCAAAAGCGGCCAGCCCCTACAGGCTCGCCAGCGCCACCCGGTACAGCGCCCGGTAGCCCATGCGCGGCGCGGGCTCGAAGCGGTCCGCGTTGAAGATGTCCTTCAGCAGCGCCTGCCCCTCCGCCGACGCCTGCAGGCCCAGCAGCGAGGACTCCAGCGTGCCCACGAGCTCCGGCGGCAGCCCCATGGCCACGGGCACCCCGTCATTGGGCGCCTCGTCAGTGTACGCAATCAGCTCGAAGCGGCGCCCCGCGCCAGGGCCCAGCACGTCCTCCACACCCGTGGCGAACGTCAGGCCCGTGGAGGCCGGCGGGCAGAAGACGCTCGCCACGTCCGCCTTGCCGTCCAGCACCGCCTCCAGCGCGCCCCGGTACGAGCCGGTGAATTGCTGCGCGGTGAAGGCCCGTGTGGGCTCGTGCCCCTGCGCCTTGAGGTACGCGGTGGGCAGCAGGTAGCCCGCCACCGAATCCCGGTCCACCCACGCCGCCGTGGTGCCCTTCAGCCGCTCCACCGTCAGCCCCGCTCCCGCCCGGCACACCAGCGCCGACCGGTAGGAGGACATGCCCCGGCGCACCCCGCGCACCACCACCCGCACGCCCATCGCCTCCATCCGCGCGCAGACGAAGGGCGGCGCCCAGGCCGCGTCCGCCCGCCCGGACAAGAGGTCCTTGGCGAGCGTCTCGTAGCTGGACGCCACGGACACCTCCACCCCCTTGCCCAGGGCCCGCTGGAGGAAGGCCGCGAGCCGCTCCGCGCGCTCCCGCGCCGTCTCGTTGCCCAGCGAAGGAGGCAACCCGAAGCGGAATGTGTGCCGGGGCCCGGATGGGACTTGCAGGGTCATGCAGTCCCCTAACTACCCCTCCCTGCCCAGTCGCGCCACTTCGTCGTCGGCCAGCCCGAAAGTCGCCTGGAGCATGTCCAGGATGCGCTGCTCCGCCAGGCTCGGCTCGCCGCCCGCGTGGGCAATCTTCGTCGCCAGCCGGTAGGCCTTCACCCGCTGGGTGTGCGTGGTCAGCCCGTGGGCCAGCACCTGGAGTCGCTGGGGCAGCCCCTCCGCCGCCAGGGCCACCACCGCCTCGCTGACGAAGTTCTGCGCGCGCTCCGGGCTGACGTTCTCGAAGAGGGGGTCCGCCGCGAAGCTCTCCACCAGCGCCCGGGCCTCCGCTTCCTTCAGCTTCCCGTCCGCGGCGCTCACCAGCACCATGACCTCCGCGAACAGGCGCTCCAGGGGCTCGCCCAGCGCCTCCGCCAGGCTGCCGCCGTTCTCGATGACGTCGATGATTTGCGCCACCTCGTCCTCGGAGATGCCCAGCGCGGCCTGGAACGTCTTCAAGAGGCCCAGCTCATTGCGCGTGGCCCGCTGGTCCGCCAGCGCCACCGCCGCCGCCAGCCCGAAGGCCAGCATCCGGTTCTTGTGGTCCGGCAGCCGGCGCCGCAGCGAGGCCAGCACCTCCTCCAGGTCCTTGGCCTCGGACAGCCGCGCCGCGCTCGTCTCCACCAGCGCGTTCAATTCGTCGGGCTTCGTGCCCTCGAACTCCGGCCGCTCCAGCACGCGGCTGAGCAGCGTCTGCATCTCCCGCTGCGACACCCGGCCGTCGGCCATCGCGGCCAGCAGCATCGCCTCCACCAGCGCGCCGTTGCGGTCGTTGCGCGCTTTTACTGCCTGCTCTCGAGCCATGGGCTGGCGCTCCCTTGCGTGTCGTTCGAATCCGTCGTCGGCGCCCCCTCTTCCCGCGCGTGCAGCGGGTCGGGGTTGAGCGCCTTGTCCAGCAGGTGCGTCGGCCGCACGTTCATCATCGCGTTGAGCACGCTCTGACGGACGTTCGGAATCTCCTTGCCCAATTCCTCCACCAGGCGCTGCATCCGCTTGCGCTGGAGGTTCTCCTGCGTGCCGCACAAATCACAGGGGATGATGGGGAACTGCATCAACTCCGCGAACTTCGCGATGTCCTTCTCCGGTGCGTAGCACAGCGGCCGGATGACCACGTTGCGCCCGTCGTCACTGTGGAGCAACGGCGGCATCGCCTTGATGGAGCCGGCGAAGAAGAGGTTGAGCAGCAGCGTGTGGATGAGGTCGTCCCGGTGGTGGCCGAGGGCAATCTTGGTGCAGCCCAGCTCCACCGCCGCCGTGTAGAGGATGCCGCGGCGCATCCGCGAGCACACCGAGCACTGCGTCTTCCCGGGAGGCGTCTTCTCCAGGACGATGCTGTAGGTGTCCTCCTTCAGCATCTTGTAGGCGTAGCCCTCGCGCTGGAAGTAGCCCTCCAGCTTGTCCGCGGGGAAGCCGGGGTGGCCCTGGTCCAGGTTCACTGCCAGCAGCTCGAATTTCACGGGCGCTCGCCGCTGCAGCTCCCGCAGCAGATGGAGCATCGTGTAGGAGTCCTTGCCTCCCGACACGCCCACCATGATGCGGTCCCCCGCCTCGATGAGGCGGTGGTCCGCGATAGCCCGGCCCATGTGGCCAAGCAGACTCTTCTCCAGGCGCTGGACGTCGTTCATCGGCGTGGCCATCCTAGCGGCGGCCCGGGAAAAAACACCTCAAAGGGAAGCCCTGGTCCGCTAGCCTGCCCAGCCCGATGCCGACCTACCCGCAGGGTGCCGTGGATGTGGTGGATTCCGCTGGTGCGCAGAGCGCCACGCGCAAGCTCGAGGAGGCTCGCGAGATTGCCGTGGACCTGGAGGCGGACTCCATGCACGCCTTCCGCGCCCGGCTGTGCTTCCTCCAGCTCGCCACCGACGACGACGTCTTCCTCTTCGACACCCTCCAGCCCGGGGTGGAGGCCCGCCTGCTCGCCCCGCTGATGGCCGACCCGGCGCGCACCAAGTTCTTCCACGCCGCGCAAGGAGACCTGCAGTTCCTCGCCGAGGTGGGCGTCCGGGTGCAGGGCCTGTTCGATACCCACCGGGCGGCCACGCTGCTGGGCTGGCCCAAGGTGGGCCTGGCCGACGTCGCCCGCGAGCGGCTGGGGGTGGACCTGCCCAAGGAGCACCAGCAGTCGGACTTCTCCATCCGCCCGCTGCCCGCCGGCATGCGCGAGTACATCGCCAACGACGTGCGCTACCTCTGCGAGCTGGGCCGCAACGTCCGCGACGCCTGCCGGGAGGCGGACATCCTGGAAGAGGTGCTGCTGGACTGCGTGCGCCTGTGTGACGAGGCGGTGGCGCGGCCCGACGTGGGCGCGGACTTCAAGCCCAAGCTGCCGCGCGCCGGGCTGAACCCCGCGCAGATGGCCCTGGCCAACGCCATTGCCCACGCGCTGCACCGCAAGCGGCTGGAGTGGGCGGAGAAGGAGAACGTCCCCATGGGGCGCATGCTCTCCAACATGGCGATGGGCGACATCGCCGTGAAGCTGCCCGCCAATCCCCGCGAGCTGGCGCGCATGGCCGGCGTGCGCGGCTCCTTCGTCCGCACGTATGGCGACGAGGTGCTCGGCGTGGTGCGCGAGCTGGTGGAGAAGTCGCGCAAGGGCGAGCTGGAGCCCGAGCGCGAGGCCAAGGGGCCCCGGGACGTGAACCGGCGCAAGCGCGAGGACGCCCTCAAGCAGTTCCGCGTGGAGAAGGCCACCGAGCGCAAGGTGACGCCCAGCGCGGTGCTGCCCAACCCCATCCTCGACGTGCTCGCGGGCCGGCCGCCCAGGGACGTGGAGGAGCTGGCCCAGGTGCCCTACTTCGGCGAGAAGCGGGTGCGGCTGTACGGGCCAGCGCTCCTCGAGCTGCTCGCCAGGCACCCCGTGCTCAACGGCTGACACATGCGGTGACACCGTCACCGCAATCTTCTCCCCTCCGAGGGTGATGCAGTCGCTTCATGCCCTCCCGCGTCACGCCTGACACCCTCGGGGACGCTATCGCCATGAAGGGGCGAGTGGTGGAATGTCCCAGGCCGCGAGCCGTTGTGGCCCGCGAGCGGAGACCTTCCCGATGCGGTACGGACACCTCGGCGCGGCCACGTGCCTCCTGACGGCGCTCACCCTCGCCGGCTGTGTGAGTACGCGGCAGGAGCCGCCCTCCCCCAGGGCCCCGGCAGCGCCCGTGGCGGCCCGCGACGCCGTGTCCTCCGCCGTGGCTTCCGAGGAAGGACCGCGCGCCCTCGTTCCGCCGAAGCTGCGGCTGGACGCGCGGGCCCGCCCGGTGCGGCAGGCGGTGACGCTGGAGCTGGACCCACGCAAGGAGGCGTTCCGCGGCACGGCGGACGTGGACCTCACCCTGACGGAGGCCACGCGAGAGCTGTGGCTCCATGGCGAGGAGCTCTCGGTGGAGAGCGCCACCCTCGAGGTGAATGGCCGCAAGGTGCCTGTCGCGGCGCTGCCCATGGGGGAGTTCCTCGCCTTCGTCACCGAGGAGCCGGTGGGCCCCGGCGCCGCCACGCTACACGTGGAGTACACGGGCCGCGCGCTCGCGAACGAGGACTCCGGCATCTTCCGCGAGCAGGACGCCGGCCGCTGGTACGCGATGACGCAGTTCGAGGCGCTGTATGCGCGGCGCGCCTTCCCCTGCTTCGACGAGCCCGGCTTCAAGCTTCCCTGGCAGCTCACCCTGCGCGTGCGCGCGGAGGACGGCGCCTTCTCCAACTCGCCGGTGGAGGCCGAGGAGCGCGGCGAGGACGGCTGGAAGACGGTGCGCTTCCGGCCCACGCCGCCGCTGCCCTCATATCTCGTGGCCTTCGCGGTGGGCCCCTTCGACGTGGTGGATGCGGGCAGGGCGGGCCGCAACTCCGTGCCGGTGCGCATGCTGGTGCCGCGCGGCCACGCCGCCGAGGCCGCCTGGGCCGCGCGCGTCACGCCGCCGCTGCTGGAGCGGCTGGAGGAGTGGTTCGGCACGCCCTACCCCTTCGCGAAGCTGGACGTGCTGGCCGTGCCCGGCGGGCCGGGCGGCGCCATGGAGCATCCGGGCCTCATCACCTTCGGCGCGCAGTCCATGCTGGGCCCGGTGGAGGGGGACTCGCTGTGGCGCCAGCGCGCCTTCGCGGAGACGCAGGCGCACGAGCTGGCGCACCAGTGGTTCGGCAACCTCGTCACCATGGCGTGGTGGGACGACCTGTGGCTCAACGAGTCCTTCGCGGACTGGCTCGCGTACAAAATCATCACGCAGTGGCAGCCCGGGTGGCGCTGGGACGTGCGCCGCGTGGAGGCGCGCGGCCAGGCCATGGCGGAGGACCAGCTCGTCAGCGCCCGCAGCATCCGCCAGCCCATCGAGTCCGTCGGCGACATCAACGGCGCCTTCGACGGCATCACCTACGGCAAGGGCGCCGCGGTGCTGGCCATGTTCGAGTCCTGGCTGGGGCCGGACGCCTTCCAGCTCGGCGTGCGCCGCTACCTCCAGACGCACGCGCGCGGCAGCGCGACGACACACGACTTCTTCCAGGCCCTCTCCGCCACCGTGGACCGCGACGTCGGGCCCGCGTTCTCCACCTTCCTGGACCAGCCCGGCGTGCCGCTCGTGTCCATGGAGCTCCAGTGCCCCCAGGGCGCGCCGCCCCAGCTCGCCCTGGCGCAGCGGCGCTACCTGCCGCTGGGCTCTCCCGGTGGAGAAGGCGCGACGCCGTGGCGGGTGCCGGTGTGCGTGGTCTACACGGCTGGCGGCACCAGGGCCCGCGCGTGCACGGTGCTCGCGGAGCCCACGGGCACGCTGGTGCTGAAGGAGGCGAAGGCATGCCCGGAGCAGGTCCACCCCAACGCGGACGGGCGCGGCTACTACCACGCGCTCTTGCGCGGGGACGGGCTGGAGCGGCTGGCGCGCCGGGGCGGCCAGGGCTTGAGCATCACCGAGCGCCGCGTGCTGATGGACGACGCGCAGGCCCTGGTGGCGAGCGGAGACCTCGACGTGGCGCAGGCGCTCACGCTGGCCACGCGGCTGCTGCGCCCGGAGGACCCGGACCTGGTGCAGGGCGCGGTGGGCGTGGTGGACAGCGTGCGGGACGAGTTCGTCCCCGACTCACTCCTGCCGCACCGCGCGCGCTTCGTGCGCGGCCTCTTCGGACCGCTCGCGCGCCGGCTGGGCTTCGTGTCGCGCCCGGGCGAGAGCGAGGACCAGCGCATGCTGCGCCCGCTGCTGGTGTGGATGGTGGCCAACGTGGGCGAGGACGCCGCCCTGCGCGCCGAGGCCCGCAAGCTCGCCCTGCGCTGGTTGGAGGACCGGAGCACCCTCCCCCTGGACGCGACCTCCGCCGTGCTCGGCACCGCCGCGGCCACGGGTGACGCCGCCCTGCACCAGCGCCTGCGCGAGGCCCTGCGCAGCACGCCGAGCGGCCGCGAGCGCGAGCTCATCTTCGGCGCGCTGGGCACCTTCAAGGACCCGGCGCTCTCTCGCGCCAGCCTGGAGCTGCTGCTGGCCCCGGAGGTGGACGCACGCGAAGCGCTGCCCATCCTCTTCGGCCAGCTCTCCGAGCCCCCCACCCGCGCCGGCGCCTTCGGCTTCCTGCGCGAGCACTTCGAGCCGCTGCGCCAGCGCCTTCCCCGCGACATCTCCACGTGGCTATTGGCCACCGGCAGCTTCTTCTGCGACGCCGAGCACCGCCAGCAGGTGGCCGACTTCTTCGGCCCGCATGCGCGGCAGATAGAGGGCGGTGAGCGCACCCTGGCGCAGTCGCTGGAGCGCGTGGACCTCTGCATCGCCCAGCGCGCGGCACTGCGCCCGGGGCTGGAGCGCTTCCTCACGCGCTACTGACAGCCGGTGCAGGAAGGTGTGCTCGCGCGAACGCCTCATTTCCCGAGGGGGTATGGGGGGTGGGCGCTCACAAGGCCCACCGTTGAACACGCACCCCGGGGCCCCCCACTTCCGGTTGCCGACCGGACGCGAGTGCATAGCTTTGTCCTCCTCGTGGAGGTGCACGCAATGCTGGGAGCCAGGGTGGACGGTGCACGCGCGGACATCTCCCGTTGCATCGCCGCGAGCCTCCAGTGCCAGGCGTCCTGCGAGGAAGGCATGGCGCGAATGGTGGCCCGTGGACAGCCGATGGGCGGCGAGGTGGTACGCCTGCTCCGGCAGTGTGCGGAGCTGTGCGAGCTGAACGTGCGCGCGCTGCAGAAGGAGAGCCGGCTGGCCCGCCGCACCGCCAGCCTGTGCTTCGAGCTGGGCAACCGCGTGGCCCGTACCGCGTGGCTGGACGCGGAGGACGCGGACTCCTACGCGCTCGCCCGCGACGCGCTGCAGTTGGCCCGCGCGTGCAGGCCCCTGCTGTTCGCCCACTGACACTTCTTCAGAGCGTCACGCCGTACAGCGCGCCGTACTTCTCGCGCAGGTAGGCGAGGAAGTCCGCGTCGGTGAGACCTTTTCCCGTCACGCCCCGCACCAGCTCCTCGGCTGGCAGGCGGAAGCCCTGGCTGTGGACGTTGTCGCGCAGCCAGTCGCGCAGTGGCAGGAGCTCGCCCCGGCGCAGGTGGCCGTGCAGGTCCGGCAGCGCCCGCTCCGCGGCCCGGTACAGGGACGCCGCGTAGAGGTTGCCCAGCGAGTACGTGGGGAAGTAGCCCAGCTCGCCCCAGGCCCAGTGGATGTCCTGGAGCACCCCGCGCGTGTCGTCGGGCGGGACGACGCCCAGGTACTTCTCCATGCGCGCGTTCCATGCCGCGGGAAGGTCCGCCAGGGGCAGCTCGTCACGCACGAGGAGCAGCTCCAGCTCGTAGCGCAGGGCGATGTGGAGGTTGTACGTCACCTCGTCGGACTCGATGCGAATCAGCGAGGGGCTCACCTCGTTGACGGCCGCGTGGAAGCCGTCCACGTCCACGCCGGACAGGGCGTCCGGGAAGGCGGCGCGCAACCCGGGGAAGTAGTGCTCCCAGAAGGGCCGGCTCCGGCCGACGATGTTCTCCCAGAGCCGGGACTGGGACTCGTGCAGGCCCATGGAGGGCGCGGCGGCCAGCGGCGTGCGGAAGTGCTCGGTCGCGAAGCCCTGCTCGTACAGGCCGTGGCCCGCCTCGTGGATGGTGCTGAAGATGGCGGACAGCGGGTTGGACTCGTCCAGGTGCGTGGTGAGGCGCACGTCCTGCGGGTGCGTGCCGCCGGTGAAGGGGTGGATGCTGACGTCCTGCCGGCCCGCCTCCAGGTCGAAGCCGATGTCCTTCAAGAGCCGCACCGTGAAGGCCCACTGCGCGTCCCTGTCGTACCGGCGCCCGTCGAAGAGGCGGGGCACGGCGCGGCGCGCGGCGGCGAGCTTGCCCACCATGGGGATGAGCTGCTCGCGCAGCGCGGCCAGCACCGGGGTGAGCCGCTCCACGCGCATGCCGGGCTCGTGGCCCTCCAGCAGCGCGTCGTAGCGCTCGCCGCCGTGGCCGTAGGCGTCCGCCTGCTCGCGGCGCAGCTCCAGCAGGCGCCCCAGCGCGGGCTGGAAGACGGCGAAGTGCTTCTCCTTGCGCGCCTCGCGCCAGGCATGGATGGCGCGGCTCTGGGCCTCGGCCAGGGCCTTCACGAGCGCGGAGGGGACGCGCACCTCGCGCTCCCGCTCGCGGCTGAGCACGCGCACCATGGCGCGCTCGTCCTCCGAGAGGCGGTCCTGGGAGGCCGCCTTCGCGAGGGCCTCGCCCAGCCGGGGGTCCACCAGTCGCTCGTGGTACAGCCCCTGGACGGTGGAGAGCTGGTGGGCGCGCGCGGGGCCCGCCTTGGCGGGCAGGTACGTCTCCTGGTCCCAGGTGGCCAGGCCGATGAGGCCCTGGAGATCGCGGAGCTCCTGCATTCGGGAGAGCAGCCAGGTATCCATGTGGGGGATTCTTAGCGCGCTTCGCGGCGGACTTTCGCGGAAGACGCAGTCGGGGGTATGAGGGCTGCGCGATGGCCAACGTCCTTCAGTTCTTCATGTCCCCCGACGACGAAGTCGCCTTCTTCCGCTTCCTGGAGCGCTTCACGCTGGAGGTCTACCCGCGGCGCGTCCCCGAGGACTGGAAGACCTTCCGCGCGAGCCTGGAGAACCTCCCCAAGATTCCGCCCGAGGACCTCTACATGGTGGCCAGCGACCTGGGCCCCGCCATCGTGGACAAGGTGAAGCGCGGGCCCGACAAGGGCTACTGGCGCATCGACGAGGTGCGCTCACCCGTCATCTTCATGGAGCGCTCGCGCCCCAACGAGGAGGGCGAGTTGCTCAGCGGCCAGTTCTGGGCGGAGCTGGACATCACCGCGCAGACGGGCCGCAAGAACGCGGCGCCGGACAGGTTCCGGCTCCTGTTCCTGGAGATTGAGGAGTTCGTGAAGAAGACCTACCGCAAGGGCGACCCCAAGGGCTTCTTCGTCGGCCCCAAGGCCGCGCGCCTCTTCAAGGAAGGCCTGGTGCTGCGCGACTCCGCGTTCCGCGGCGGCACGGTGGCGCCGTACAAGTAGGAGGCGCCACCCGCCACCGGCGGTCGCCGGCTCAGGAGCCGGTGGCCGCTTCCGCCACCTTCCGCAGCATGGGCGCCTCGGAGACGAACTTCAGCTCCGGGTGCTTGTCCTCGGCGTGCTGGAGCGCCCAGTCGTCGCGGAAGAGCACCAGGGGCAGGCCATCGCGGTCCTGCACCGTCTGGCGGTTGCCCTCCCAGTCGAACGACTTCGGGTCGAAGTTGGTACCCACCACCCAGCGCGCGTGGCTGAAGGGCAGCCGGTCCAGGGCAATCTTCGCCCCGTACTCGTGCTCCAGGCGGTACTGCAGCACCTCGAACTGGAGGGCGCCCACCACGCCGACGATGGGGTCCTTCATGCCCATCTGAAGCTGCTGGAAGATCTGCACCGTGCCCTCTTCCGAGAGCTGCTCCAGCCCCTTCTCCATCTGCTTGCGACGCAGCGGGTCCTTGGAGCGCACGACGGCGAAGAACTCCGGGCTGAAGCGGGGCACGCCCTCGAACTCCACGTCGGTGCCGCCCTCGGCCAGCGTGTCGCCGATGCGGTACTGGCCCGGGTCGAACAGGCCGATGACGTCTCCCGGCCAGGCGTCCTCAATCGCCGTGCGCTCGGCGGCCATGAACTGGCTCGGCTTGGCCAGGCGCACTTCCTTGCCCAGGCGCGAGTGGAAGGCGCTCATGCCCTTCGTGTAGCGGCCGCTGACCACGCGCATGAAGGCGATGCGGTCTCTGTGCGCCGGGTCCATGTTCGCTTGAATCTTGAAGACGAAGCCCGCGAACTTGGGGTTTGTGGGCTCACGGGGCCCTGTCTTCGTGGGACGGGACGTCGGCGCGGGCGCCAGGTCCAGGAACTCGTCCAGGAAGGGGCGCACGCCGAAGTTCGTCATCGCGCTGCCGAAGAACATGGGCGACAGCTGTCCCGAGTCGTGCTTCTCGCGGGTGAACTCGTCGCCGCCGATGTCGAGCAACTCGATGTCGCCGTGGAGCTTCGCCAGCTCGGCCTCGGTGAGGACGGTCTTGATTTCATCCGAGTCGATGGAGACCGAGCGCTCCGCCACTTCCGACTCGCCGTGCGAGCCCTCGGCGGAGAAGATGTGGACGACGCGGGCCTTCCGGTCATAGACGCCGCGGAAGTCCGGCCCCATGCCGATGGGCCAGTTCATCGGGTAGGAGCGGATGCCGAGCACCTGCTCCAGCTCGTCCATGAGGTCCAGGGGCTCGCGGCCGTACCGGTCCAGCTTGTTGACGAAGGTGAAGATGGGGATGCCGCGCAGGCGGCAGACCTTGAAGAGCTTCTTGGTCTGCGGCTCGACGCCCTTCGCGGCGTCGATGAGCATCACCGCCGAGTCGGCCGCCGCGAGGGTGCGGTAGGTGTCCTCGGAGAAGTCCTGGTGGCCCGGGGTGTCCAGCAGGTTCACCGCGTGGTCGCGGTAGACGAACTGGAGGACGGACGACGTCACGGAGATGCCGCGCTCCTTCTCCAGCTCCATCCAGTCGGAGGTGGCGTGGCGCCGCGCACGCTTGGCCTTCACGCTTCCGGCCAGGTGGATGGCGCCGCCGTAGAGC
The DNA here is from genome assembly GCF_026626705.1 of Pyxidicoccus sp. MSG2. NCBI lineage: Bacteria > Pseudomonadati > Myxococcota > Myxococcia > Myxococcales > Myxococcaceae > Pyxidicoccus > Pyxidicoccus sp. MSG2. The sequence goes on along the minus strand of NZ_JAPNKC010000001.1, from coordinate 8,133,951 downwards.
AGCAGCTTCTCCGTCAGCGTGGTCTTACCCGCGTCGGGGTGGGAGATGATCGCGAAGGTGCGCCTGCGGGCGACCTCCCTGTCGAGCTCGTTCGTCATGACCCGAGGCCAACTATCACGCGCGGTCTTTCCTTGCAGCCCGCAACGAGCGCCGGGCGGTCAGGCCGGAGCCCGGGCGGCGGGACGGGCCTTCCGTCTCGGGAGCGAGGCCGCTCTCCGCGCCTGCCCGCCTGCCCTGCTGGACGTGAGACGGGGTGGGACTGGCGGTTGGCCTGGCGCCGTCCCACCTTCAAGGTAGCCATGGGCACGAAATGGAAGGACAACATCGACGTCGCGGACATGCTGGAGCGAGTGGCGGACCTGCTGGAGGAGCAGGACGCCATGCCCTTCCGGGTGAACGCGTACCGGAAGGCCGCCACGAGCATCGCGAAGTGGCCGAAGCCGGTGGCGGAGGTGCTCGCCTCGGAGGGTGAGGCGGGGCTGCGCGAGCTGCCCGGGGTGGGCAGGAGCATCGCGGCGGCGGTGGCGGAGTGGGTGCGGACGGGGGCACTGGGACTGCTCGAGCGGCTGGAGTCCGACGCATCGCCCGAGCAGCTGCTCGCGAGCGTGCCCGGCATCGGTCCGGAGCTGGCGCATCGCATCCACGCGGAGCTGGGAGTGCGCTCGCTGGAGGAGCTGGAGCAGGCGGCGCACGACGGGAGCCTGGAGCAGGTGGAGGGCTTCGGGCCCCGGCGCGGGCAGCAGGTGCGCGAGCTGCTGGCGGCACGGCTCGGACGTCAGCGGCGTGGGGCGGCGCGGCTCCAGGCGGCTTCGGCCCAGGGCGCACAGCCGGAGATTGGCCTGCTGCTGGAGATGGACGAGGAGTACCGGCGGCGCGCGGCGGAGGGTGGGCTGCGGAAGATTGCGCCGCGCCGATTCAACCCGTCGGGGGAGGCGTGGCTGCCGGTGCTGCGCCGCACGGTGGACGGGTGGAACCTCCGGGCGCTGTTCTCCAACACGGCGCTGGCGCACCAGCAGGGAACCACGAAGGACTGGGTGGTGCTGTACTTCGACAAGGACGACGAAGAGGGCCAGTGCACCGTCGTCACCGCGCATGGGGGCCCGCTCGACGGCAGGCGCGTGGTACGCGGCCGCGAGGTGGAGTGCCTCGCGTACTACGGCGTGGAGGCCGAGGAGACGCAGCCTGGGGCGTGAAGTCCCCGCTGCCTCGAGCAGGGCCCGGGCACTCCCGGGCCCCGCCCGTGCCACGGCTTCTCAGTCGTACGTCGCGATGTACTGGAAGATGGCGGCGTAGAACTCCGGCTCGTCGAAGGTGTCCGGACCCACGCCCACCACGTCCAGGTGGTCCTGGGAGATGACGCTGGAGGTGGACGTCATCTGCGCGCTCGTCGGCGCGTTGAGGCTCGTCACCGCGGCGACGGACGTGTCGTTCGTCACCGAGTCGAAGCCGAAGGTCGACTCCGAGTAGCGCAGCCGGGTGCCCATCTGCTGCGAGTTGATGCCCACCAGGCCGTCGTCATCCGCCTCGTTGCGCACGCCGTCGCCGCAGCCGCCCGCGCCGTCGTTGTCGCCGTCGTTCGCGCAGTACCCATCCCCGTCGATGTCGAACAGGAACTCGCTCAACAGGTACAGCGCCGGATTCACGTTGACGCCGTTCTGCGCGGTGATGAGCGACACGTAGCGGCCCGCGTAGCTCGCGCTCACCGGGTACGTGTCGTTGAACGCCTTCATGCCCGTGGTGACGCCGTCCGTGGCCGAGTAGTCGTTGTAGACGAGCTGCTTGGCGCCCGCGTACGCGTCATTGCCCGCCTTGTACACCACGTTGCCGTAGTACTTCGCCAGAGCGGCGATGACGCTCGTCACGCCCGGCTTCAGGTCCAGGATGTACTTCGCCACCGGCGAGCCCCGGTGCGGCGAGGACACGCTCACCAGCACCGCCACCACCGTGGCCCCGCGCCGCTCGCGCAGCACCCGCGCCGCCTTGCGCGCGTCGATGCCACCCTGCGAGTGGCCGATGAGGTTCACCTTCGCCGCGCCCGACGTCGCCATGAAGCCTTCGATGTCGTTCGCCAGGTCCAGCCCCCGCACCTCCGAGGACTGGAACGCCTGCACCTGCGCGACGAAGGACTTCTGCCCCGCGTCGATGTCCTCGTTGCAGTCCACCTCGAGGAGCGCGTCACACGCGTCTCCCACGAACATGCCGTAGTCGTTGCCCCAGTAGTCGTAGCCGAGCAGGTCGTCGAACCCACCCATGCCGTGGGCGAACACCACCGGGTACGTCGTCTTCGCAGCACCCGCGCGGGCCTCGGGGACAAGCCCGAGCACTCCCGCGCACACCACTGTCACGAGGACCGCCTGAAGCCTCTTCATCACCGGCTCCTTCAACCTGCTGAGGGGGGTTGGAACGCCTGCGACTCCCGGATTGCCCGGGAGAGCAGCGCAACCCTCGCACGGTTGACATTTGAGTCAACGGGTCGAATCCCACCCCCAGTCCAGGTCGTCCGCCCCCATACACAAAGGGGCGGACGGTGCGCGGGGGAGGACTCAGAGCGCGGGCGTGTACAGCTCCGTGGAGACGAGGGAGCCGCTGGTGCCCAGGCCGCCGCAGACGAGCACGCGGCCGGTGCCCGGCAGCTTCGCCACACCGGCGCTCGTCACCGGCGTGGACAGCGAGCCCGCGGAGGTCCACAGGCCGGTGCCCGCGTCATACACTTCCGAGGAGTCCAGGAGGCCCACGCTCGTGCCGCCGTCGCCGCCCAGCACCAGCACGCGGCCGGAGGGCTCCAGCAGCGTGGCCATGGGCCCGTAGCGCGCGGCGGACATGGGCGCCACGGAGGTCCACAGGCCGGTGCTCGGGTCATACAGCTCGGCGGTGGCCACGGCGCGGCCGCTCCAGCCGCCCACCACCAGCACCTTGCCGTCGCGCAGCCCCACCGCCGCGTGCCCATAGCGCGTGGCCGCCATGGAGCCTGTCGCGGTCCACGTGTCGGTGGCCGGATCGTACAGCTCCGCCGTGGCCGTGTCCCCCTCCGGAGTGGTGCCGCCCACCACCAGCACGCGGCCGGACTGCAGCAGCGTGGCGGTGTGGTTGAGTCGCTTGCGGCTCATGCTCGCGGCGGCGCGCCACGTGCCGACGGTCGGGTCGTACAGCTCGGCGGTGCTGAGGAGGGAGCTGAAGCTGGAGCTCATCCGACCGCCCGCCACCAGCACCTGCCCCGAGTTCAGCAGCGTCGCCGAGTGGCGCGAGCGCGGGGTGGCCAGCGCGCCGGTGGACGCCCAGACGTGCGTCGTCGGGTCATATACCTCCGCGGAGGAGAGGTAGAGGGACGAGCTGCCCTGCCCTCCCGCCACCAGCACCTTGCCGGAGGGCAGCTTCGTGCCGCTGTGCAGGAAGCGCGACGTGACGAGCGTGCCCGCCGCCACCCACGTCCCCGCGTGCTCGTCGTAGAGCTCGGCGCCCATGAGCGCGCTGCTGCCGGTGGCCGTGCCACCCGCCGCCAGCACCAGGCCGGAGTCCAGCGTGGTGAGGGAGTGGTGGTAGCGCGCCGCCGCCATGGCGCCCGTCAGCCGCCAGGGCGGCGACTGCGGCGTGAAGCGCTCGGCGCTCGCGGTGCCCGGTCCTCCGTCCGGACGGCCTCCGGCGACGAGCAGGTCGCCGGAGTTCAGCAGCGTGGCCGTGTGGCCGAGCCGGCTCGTCCCCATGGAGAACGAGGTGAACCAGCGGTTGCTGGTCGGCTCATAGAGCGCCACGCTCTGGAGGGACAGCTCGCCGCCGTCGGTGCCGCCGGTGACGAGCACCTCGCCCGAGTGCAGCAGCGTGGCGGTGTGCATCGCCCGCTCCACGGGCAGGACGTTGCTGGCGGACGTCCACGTGCCGGTGGCCGGGTCATACAGCTCCGCGGTGCGCGAGGCGGTGAAGTCGTCCACCATGCCGCCCGCCACCAGCACCTTGCCGGACAGCAGCAGCGTGGCGGAGTGGCCGGAGCGCACGGTGCTCATGGGCAGCGCCACCGCCGTCCACGTGCCGGTGGCCGGGTCATACACCTCCGCGGTCTTCAGGAGGGTGCCGCTGGGGCGATTGCGCCCGCCCGTCACCAGCACCTTGCCGGACGCCAGCAGCGTCGCGGTGTGGCCCACGCGCTTCGTGGAGAGGCTGGCCGTCGCCGCCCACACGCCCGTCGCCGCGTCGTAGAGCCGCGCGGTCTCCAGCCCGCCGCTCGCGCCATCCTCGCCGCCCACCACCAGCACCTTCCCGTTGGACAGCAGCGTCGCGGTGTGGCCGGAGCGCAGCGAGTCCAGGCTGCCCGTGGCCGTCCACTGGCCCGTGGCCGGGTCATACAGCTCGGCGGTGCCGGTGGAGGACGCGCCGGAGTCACCGCCCACGACGAGCACCTTCCCGGACGCCAGCAGCGTCGCGGTGTGGCGGCGCCGCACGGCCACCATCGAGCCCACGTTGGACCAGCGCGCGAGCTTCGCGTCGTACAATTCCGCGCTCGCTGTCTGGCCACCGGCCACCAGCACATTGCCGGAGCGCAACAGCGTCGCGGTGTGGTCCACGCGCTGCGTGGACATGTTCGCCACGGGCGACCAGGTGCTCTCACCCAGTTCCGCGGTCATGACTTCCGGATTATTCAGCGGCTCTGCAAAATCCTCGTGTGAACAGCCCGCCATGGCGAGCGTCATCACGAGCGCGGCCATTCGGCCGAACCCAGCAGGGCAATTCATGAGGAGGGTGTCCTTTTTCCGACTTGAGGGGGAAGGTGGGCGGGGGCCCACGTTCTGCCGCGTTTACTCCACCCCGTGCGTCGGAGGCCATTGCACCAGCCAATAGTGAACACTCCCCCAGGTGGGGTCATAGACACCCAGCCCCCTGGGGCAGGCGGGCGGGCGGCCCGGGCTAGCTGCTGGCGGACGTGTAGTGGCCGATGGAGCGCAGCCACACCCTGCGGGCCACCCAGGCGAAGACGGCCGAGCCCACCACGGCGCCACCGAGCGCATGCAGCGGCAGGCGCCCCAGCATGGCCTGGGCGGGGAAGGTGGTCATCAGCGCCAGGGGGATGACGTACGTGAAGAAAATCGTCAGCGCGCCCCGGGCCACGCCCTGGAACACGGAGGACGGCCAGCGCGCGAAGTCGAAGATGGACGTGAAGAGGTACGTGAGGTTGTCCACGCGCACGACGAAGAAGGCCGCGCTCACCGTCAGAATCCACAGCGAGTAGAGCAGCAGCGTGCTGGTGCCCAGCAGCAGCACCGACGCCAGCACCCCCGTCACCGACGGCCCGTGCCCCAGCTTCGCGAAGGCGTAGACGAACAGCCCCAGCCCGGTGAGCACGTTGAAGGCGCGCCAGGGCAGGAAGCGCTGGGTGGACACGAGGAACTGCGCGTCCGCGGGCTTGAGCAGTACGAAGTCCAGCGTGCCCTTGCGGATGTGGTCCACCACGCCGGTGAGGCTGGGGTTGATGGCGCCCTCGAGGATGCCCTGGAGCAGCGTGAACCAGCCCACCACCAGCAGCGCCTCGCCGAAGCCCCAGCCCTCCACCACGGGCCGCTCGCCGTAGACGACGAACAGCGGCGCCAGCGCGGTGAAGGTCCAGAAGAGGGACGTAATTCCCTCGGTGAAGAAGTCCGCGCGGTACTGGAGCGCCAGCAACCCGGACGCCTTGAGCTGGATGCCCAGCAGTCGCCAATAGCGCCGCAACATGCCCCTACCCTCCAAACGCCGCGAAGCGCCGCACGCCCTGCTTCCACACGACCACGGTGAGCCCGCCCAGCACCACCACCCAGGCCCACTGCGCGCCCAACAGCAGCAGCGCCTCGCGCCAGCCGTGCGCGCCCGTCATCAGCTCCACCGGCAGGCCAATCTGGTAGCGGAAGGGCAGCCAGTTGATGAGGGTGCGCAGCCCCGCGGGCAACAGCTCCACCGGGTACATGTACCCGGAGCAGACGAAGTACAGGACGAGCCACACCTCCATCACCTTCTGGCTGCTGCCCAGGAAGAAGCTCAGCGCGCCGATGGTGACGTTGGCCAGGAAGGAGATGGCCCACCCGCCCAGCACCGCCAGCACGAAGAAGGCCCACTGCCACGCGTGCTGGGGCACCGCCTTGCTTCCCACCAGCACCACGGCGAGCACCGTCACCGGAATGGCCACCACCAGGCGCATGGGGAAGCCGGCGATGTTCTCCGCCGCGTAGGCCCACAGCGGAGAGATGGGGCGCAAGAGACGCATGGACAGCGTCCCCTGCCGCACCTCCCAGTTGATGAGCCACGCGGCCCAGGAGCTGGTGAGCTGGCGCACCGCGAAGGTGGCGAGGAAGTAGCCCACGAAGTCCGCCTGACCGAAGCGGCCCACCGGCGCATTCCGGGCCACCGCCATCCACAGCACCATGTTGACCAGCGGCATGGTGGTGGACAGCACCCAGATGAGCATCTCCGCGCGGTAGGCCACCGCCTCGGCGAAACCGACTTTGAGCAGCGTGGGCATGGCGCGCATCGTGTTGCGAAAGCTCATGCCGGCACCGACTCGCTCGCCGGGGCCTCGTGGGCCGCCGCCTCGCGACGGGCCTTGTTCTCCGCGAACAGCTCGCTCATCACCTCTTCCAGCGGCGCGTTCTCCACCGTGAGGTCCGTCACCGGCAGCCCCGCCAGCGCGCGGCTGATGGTGGCGTTGACGGCCTCCTGGCGCACCTGGAGCACGGCGGTGCCGGCCTCGTGCGTCACCACCCTGCCGCCCAGCGGGGCCAGGCGCGCGGCGTCCACCTGCTCGGACAGCCGCAGCACCACGCGCTTCTCCGGGCGGATGCGCTGCACCAGCGCGTCCAGGCTGCCGTCGTAGGACAACAGGCCCTTGTCGATGACGATGACCCGGGGGCACAGCGCCGCCACGTCGTCCATGTAGTGGCTGGTGAGGATGAGCGTGGCGCCGTACTTCTCGTTGTAGTCCTTGATGAACGTCCGCATGGTGGCCTGCATGGACACGTCCAGGCCGATGGTGGGCTCGTCGAGGAACAACACGCGGGGGCGGTGGATGAGCGCCGCGGCCAGCTCGCACTTCATCCGCTCGCCCAGGGAGAGCTGCCGGGTGGGCTTGCCGATGAGGTCGCCGATGTCGAGCAGCCCCACCAGTTCGTCCATCGTCTGCTTGTACTGGGCGGCGGGCACGTCGTAGATGGCGCGGTTGAGCTCGAAGGTCTCCGCGGGAGGAAGGTCCCAGAGGAGCTGCTGCTTCTGCCCCATGACGAGCATGATTTTCTTGAGGAAGGCCTCCTCCCGGAGCCGAGGCACGTGGCCGTCCACCGTCACCTCGCCCTCGGAGGGGTGGAGCAGCCCGGACAGCACCTTGAGCGTCGTCGTCTTTCCGGCGCCGTTGGGGCCCAGGAAGCCCACGCGCTCCCCCGGGCGGATGTCGAAGGAGATACCGTCCACGGCCTTCACCGTGGTGTAGCTGCGGTGGACGAGCGAGCGAAGGGCCGCCTTCAGGCCCGGCGGGCGCTTGTGGACTTTGTAGTGCTTGCGCAGGCCGTGGACGGAAATCATGTGGAACCAGGGTTTAACGCGGTCGCCCCCGGGTGGCGACCTCCCAGTTGAAGCCTTGGCGGGATGACAACGGATTGACGTGGCCGCCCCCGGGTGGTGCGCCACGCTCGAAGGTTGGGCGGGATGAGCAACGCGTACAGCAAGGACCTGGAGCGGTGGATGCCGAGGCTCATCGCCGTGTGGCGCGCCTCGCGCGGCAAGGGCGACGGGCCGGAGACGCGCCTCACGCCTCAGGAGGTGAAGGAGGTGGGCGCGGGCGTCCGCCAGCTCTCCCTCGGCCTGACGCGGGAGCGGCAGCTCGCCGGCGCCCGGTACATGGACGACCCGCGCCTGCTCGGCGCCTACCTGCTCTTCTACTGGCCGGTGTCCTATGCCCAGGCGAGGCAGGTGCTGGGCGAGCTGCCCAACCGACCCCGGCAGGTGCTGGACCTGGGCAGCGGCCCGGGCCCGGTGGCCTTCGCGGCCCTGGACGCGGGCGCGGGCGAGGTGACGGCCGCGGACCGCAGCAAGGCGGCCCTCAACCTCGCGCGCAGCCTGGCCACCGAGGCCGGCGAGGCGCTGGCCACGCGCGACTGGGACCCGACGAAGAAGGGCGCGGCGCTGCCGGAGGGCAACTTCGACCTGATTACGATGGGCCACGTCATCAACGAGCTGTACGGCACCGGTGATTCAGCCACGGCCCCGCGCGCGGCGCTGCTGGAGGCGGCGCTGGCGAAGGTGAAGCGCGGCGGCAGCCTGCTCGTCATGGAGCCCGCGCTGCGCGAGACGAGCCGCGGCCTGCTCCACGTGCGCGACGCCATGGTGGAGCGCGGCTACGCGGTGCGCGCGCCGTGCATGTATCGGGGCGCGTGTCCGGCGCTGGTGAAGGAGACGGACTGGTGCCACGCCGAGCGGCCCTGGCCCATGCCCAAGGTGGTGGAGGAGATTGCGCGCGCGGCGAGTCTGCACAAGGAGGCGCTCAAGATGAGCTACCTCGTGCTGGCGCCGAAGGGTGAAGCGTGGCCGGAGCTGCCGCCGGGAAGGCTGTTCCGCATCGTCTCCGAGCCGCTGGAGGGCAAGGGGCGCAAGCGCTACATCGGCTGCGGCCCGGAAGGGCGCGTGGGCCTGGCGATGCAGGAGCGGCACCGCAACGAGCGCAACGAGCGCTTCATGCAGCTCAACCGCGGGGACGTCATCTCGGTGACGGAGACGGAGCCCAAGGGCGACGGGCTCGCGCTGGATGACCGCACCGAGGTGCGGATGGTGGCGCCCGCGGGCAAGGGCGTGCCGCCTCCTCCGCCAAAGGAGGACGCGCCGAAGGACCCGGGAACCCGCCCGACTCCGGGCGCGCCCTCCTGAGAATGCCCCGGCCCCCTGGCTCCACGGGGTCGGGCCCTGCTTCCTGAGGCTACGGCCGCACGTCGGCGTAGCCGCCGGTGAGGACGTCCCGCATGTGGCGGAACGCCCGCACGCTGTCCTTCATCGCGCTCCACGCGCCCTGGGCGAGGACGGTGGCCTGCACGCGCACGAGCCGCAGCCGGGGCTCGCGAGCCGGGGTGACGCGCGCCTTCGGGGGGTTCATCAGGGAGGCGATGTTCACGGGACGCTCCTGGGGTTGGGAGTCCACGGAAGTGTCCACGTCGCCCGCAAAGTCAGCGTTGCGGCCGGGCAACTTCGCCGTCACATCGCCACTGGTGGCGCCCGCCGGGCTGGAGGGCGGACAGGCCAGCGTCTACTGACGGACGTCTTCCTGCCCTGGGGGCGGAGCTGGCGCGGGAGTGAAGGGGTGTCTGGCGGACGGAGGCGCTCTGGTACGGTGACAGCCATCTCCCCACCCGTGAGAAGCGAGTCCCGTGTCCGCCTCCGCCAAGCAGTTGCGTACGCTGTACCCGCCCCTGGAGCCCTACCGCACCGGGCGACTGCGCGTGTCCTCGCTCCACGAGGTGTACTTCGAGGAGTGCGGCAACCCGAACGGCAAGCCGGTGGTCTTCGTCCACGGCGGCCCGGGCGGCGGGACGGACCCGCGGCAGCGGCGCTTCTTCGACCCGGGCGCGTACCGCATCGTCCTCTTCGACCAGCGCGGCTGCGGCAGGAGCACTCCGCACGCGAGCCTGGAGGAGAACACCACCTGGGACCTCGTCGCCGACATGGAGCGGCTGCGCGAGCACCTGGACATCGACCGGTGGCAGCTCTTCGGCGGCTCGTGGGGCAGCACGCTGGCGCTGGCCTACGCGGAGACACACCCGGAGCGCGTCACGGAAATGGTGCTGCGCGGCATCTTCCTGCTGCGCAAGCGCGAGATTGATTGGTTCTACCAGCGCGGCGCGGATGCCCTCTTCCCGGATGCGTGGGAGCACTACCTCGCGCCCATTCCCCCCGGGGAGCGTGGCGATTTGCTGTCCGCCTACGCACGCCGGCTGATGGGCACCGACGAGAAGGCGCAGCATGAGGCGGCGCGCGCGTGGAGCGTGTGGGAGGGCCGCACCAGCTGCCTGTACCCCAACGCGGAGCTGGTGGCGCGCAACGCCCAGGACACCTTCGCCCTCGCCTTCGCGCGCATCGAGTGCCACTACTTCGTCAACAAGGGCTTCCTGCGCAGTGACACGCAGTTGCTCGACGACGTGCACCGCATCCGCCACATCCCGGCCGTCATCATCCAGGGACGCTATGACGTGGTGTGCCCGCCGGAGAGCGCCTGGGCGCTGCACAAGGCGTGGCCGGAGGCGGAGCTCATCATCGTCCCGGACGCGGGCCACTCCGCGAACGAGCCCGGCAACACCTCCGCGCTGGTCGAGGCCACGGACCACTTCAAGGCGCGGTAGCCTCCGGCCCGGGCTCCGGCTCCTTGGGACGCAGGCGGAGGATGACCCACAGGCCGACGAGCGCGCCCACCGTCACCGCGACCTCCGCCGCCACCGCGCCCGCGAGCTTGCCCGCCCCCACGGCCACCCCGTTGAAGAGCGCGTGACTGCCCACCGCGAGCCAGTACCACCCCACCCCGCCGCGGACGAAGCGCTGCAGCACGAGCACGGACATCGCGACGTGGAACACCATGGCCGGGGCGCGCTCGTACGCGCCCAGCAACGGCTCCCACCAGCGCAGCGCCGCGAACGTCGCCTGCGTCTGCCGCACCTGCTCCATCACGTCGGGCGGAACCTTCAGCGTGGACGGGTCCAACTGCGACAGCACCACCAGGTTGATGAGCCCCAGCACGGCCATGCCGGCAATCAGCACCGCGGACTCCAGCCCGCCGTGCCCCACGCCGAAGCCCACCGCGTCCCGCCAGCGCCGGAAGTCCTTCAGCGGCCCGCGAAACACCCACAGGCGCGCCGTCTCCTCGAAGAGGCCCGCGGTGATGCACAGGAGGGCAATCCACACGCCCATGAATACCGGTGAGTCCTTCAGCTCGTCGCGCAGCAGGTACTGGAAGAGCTGCACCAGCGGCACCCGGGTGAAGAGCTGGGACAGCGCGAAGGCCACCGCGCCCCAGCCCACCACCTTCCACGCCACGCCCAGCCGGCGGCGGACCCACAGCACCACCGCCACCGGCATCAGCACGTCGAAGGCAATGGCCGCCACGAAGCCGGCGATGACGCCGGTGTCCACGCCTGAAGCCATGTGAGCACCCCTCCCTCGGAGGAAGGGTCTACTCCACCCGCTGGCGCGTCAACACGACAGGCACGTCCGCCCCGAAGCAGTGGTGGGGGCGGCCGCCTGGAGCGCCTGGACCTTCCCGCCACGTTGGGCGGTGCACATTCCCAGCAGGAATGGGAACACGGCCGGCCAGCGTGGGGAATCCAGGCGGACGGCGCGTGGCCGACATCCTGCTCGGCCCGCCCCTGGCGGCGGGGCAGGAGGGACACGAGCGCATCGGCGTGGGCGCGGGGCTGGCCGTGCTCGGGCTGGATGCCCTCTCCTCCGCGGCCTACGGCCCCGAGGCGGCGCTCACCATGCTGCGGCCGTTGGGCCCGGCGGGGCCCTGGCTGCTCGCCCCCATCACCCTCGCCATCGTGCTGCTGCTGGTCCTCGTGGCCGCGTCGTACCGCCAGACGCTGGGGGCGTATCCCAACGGCGGAGGCTCCTACACGGTGGCCCGGGAGAACCTCGGGCCCCGGACGGGCCTGCTCGCCGCGTCCGCCCTGCTGCTCGACTACACGCTCAACGTGGCGGTCGGCATCTCCGCGGGCGTGGGGATGCTGGTCTCCGCCGTGCCCGCGCTCCACCCGTACACGCTGGAGCTGTGCCTGGGCCTGCTGGGACTGCTCACGCTGGTCAACCTGCGCGGCGTGCGCGAGGCGGGCGCCGCCTTCCTCGCGCCGACCTGGCTGTTCATCCTCACCCTCGCGGTGGTGCTGGCTGTCGGAGCGGTCCGCGCGCTGGCCTCAGGAGGGGCGCCCGTCGCCGTGGTGCCCCCTCCCGCGGCCCCGGCCGCGACCCAGGCCGTGGGCGTCTGGCTGGTGCTGCGCGCGTTCGCCAGCGGCTGCACGGCGCTGACGGGCGTGGAGGCCATCAGCAACGCGGTGCCCGTCTTTCGCGCGCCCTCGGTGCGCCGGGCGCGCGCCACGCTCGGCCTGGTGGTGGGCCTGCTCGTCGCGCTGCTGCTCGGAGTCACCCTGCTCGCCCGGGCCTACGGCGTGACGGCCACCGTCCCCGGAGCTCCGGGCTACCAGAGCGTGCTCTCGCAGCTCATCGGCGCGGTGATGGGACGCGGCGTCTTCTACGCGGTGGCCAGCGCGGCCGTCCTCGCGGTGCTCTCCCTGTCGGCCAACACGAGCTTCACGGACTTCCCCCGCGTCTGCCACCTGCTCGCGCAGGACGGCTACCTCCCCGCGGGCTTCGCGCACCGGGGACGCCGCCTCGGCTACTCGCGCGGCATCGTCGTGCTCGCCCTGCTGGCGGGGGCGCTGCTGGTGGCCTTCCGGGGTGTCACGGACCGGCTCATCCCGCTCTTCGCCATCGGCGCGTTCCTGGCCTTCACGCTCTCGCAGGCGGGCATGGTGCGCCACTGGCGCCGCGTCCGTCCGGACGGCGCCCGCCGCGCGCGCCTGCTCAACGCGGCGGGCGCGCTGGGAACGGGCCTCACGTTCGTCGTGCTGCTCGTGTCCAAGTTCGCGTACGGCGCCTGGATTTCCGTCCTCCTCATCCCCCTGGCCATGGGGCTCTTCACGACGCTCCAGGCGGCGGCACGGCGCGCGCGCCGGGAGACGGCGCTCGCGCGACCCATCGACCTGTCCTCCGAGGCTCCGCTCATCGTGGTGGTGCCGGTGGGCCGCTGGTCTCGCGCCGCGGAGCGCGCGCTCGTCTTCGCCTTCCAGCTGTCGCGGGAGGTGCGCGCGGTGCACGTGGTGACGGGCGAGGACGGCGGCACGCAGCTCGCGGCGGACTGGGCGCGCTTCGTGGAAGGGCCGCTCGCCGCGCGCGGGCACCCGGCGCCCCACCTGGAGCTCGTCGACTCTCCGTACCGCGAGCTCGTCCGCCCCCTGCGCGAGTACTGCCTCCAGCGGGTGCGCGAGGCGCCCGGAAGCGTGGTGGCCGTCGTGCTCCCCGAGCCGCTCGAGTGGCGGTGGCTGCCACGCCTCGCGCAGGGCCACCGTCCGGAGCTGCTGCGCACCGGGCTCATCCTGTCCGGCGAGCCCCGGCTGGTGGTGGTGAGCGTCCCGCTCTTCTTCGGCCCCCGGCCGCCGGCCCGGGACGGCCAGGCTTCCCCGTGAGGGCGCGGAAGCGGACACTCGCTCGCCCTCCGGGGTCACGCTTCAGCGGCCACCCAGTGCCGTGGCCAGCTCCTCGTAGATGTGGATGGCGCTGCGGATGGACTTCTCCCAATCGCCCAGGTGCAGGCTCTCGTTCTCCGAGTGGGCGTACGTGTACGGGTCCTCCACGCCGATGAGCAGCGCGGGCACGCCGCCCAGCTCGCGCGCGAAGGGCTCCACGAAGGGAATGGACGCGCCGCAGCCGATGGCCACCGCCTTGCCGCCGTAGCCCTTCTCCAGCGCGCGGAACGCCGCCTGGAACGCGGGGTGCGACGGGTCCGTGTACCACCAGCCGGATGCGCCCTCCGTGTGGAAGTCCACCTCCAGCCCCCACGGGCACACCTTGCGCAGGTGGTCCTTCAGTCGCTGCTCCACGTCGCGCGGCTCCAGGTCCGGAACGATGCGGATGCCCACGCGCGCCCAGGCCGAGTCACAGATGATGTTGCGCGCGTCCCTGCGGCTGCTGGCCTGGATGGCGTTGATGGCGATGCTCGGCTGCCGCCAGTTCATCTCGAACGGGTGCTGCCCGCCGCCCAGCACCTGCACACCGGGCAACAGGCCCACCTGCTCGCGGAAGTACGCCTCGTTCCCCGGCAGCGAGTGGATGCTCGCGCGCTCCGCGTCCGTCAGCGGCCGCACCCGCTCGCGGATGCCCTCAATCGCGATGGAGCCGTCCGGGTTCGTCAGCGTGGCCAGCATCCGGCACAGCGCCATGACGGGGTCCGGCACCGGCCCGCCCCACATGCCCGAGTGCACCGCCTGCTTCAGCCCACGCACCTCCACGTCCACCGTGACGAGCCCGCGCAGCGCGGTGGTGATGGACGGCAGACCCGTGTCGAAATTGGAAGTGTCCGTGAGGACGATGGCGTCTGCCTTCAGGAGCGCCGCATGCTTCTGGAGAAAGGCGGACAGGTGGTTGCTGCCAATCTCCTCCTCGCCCTCGATGATGACCTTCACGTTGAGGGGCAGCCGGCCCGCGCCCTTCAGCCACGCGTCCACCGCGGACGTGTGCACCACGATGCCGGCCTTGTCGTCCGCCGAGCCGCGCCCGTACAGCCGCCCGTCCCGCTCCACGGGCTCGAAGGGCGGGCTCTTCCAGGCCCCCGCATCCCCTGCCGGCTGAACGTCATGGTGCGCGTACAGCAGCAGCGTGGGCCTGCCCGGTGCCCTGAGCACCTCTCCGTAGACGTACGGATGCGCTCCCTCGATTTCAAGGAGCTGAACGTTTTCAAACCCACGGTCCTTCAGCAGCTTCGCGGTGGCCTCGGCGCCGCGGCGGACCTCGGCCGCGTCGAAGCCAGGAAATGAGACGCTGGGAATCCGCACGAGGGCCTTGAGGTCCTCGAGGTAGGCGTGCTTCTGGGACTCGAAGTGGAAGAGTGCCTTGTCGGTGGACATGCGGCCCCCATAACCCAAAAGGCAGGCAGGCGCTTCCATGTGGCGCACGCGTATCGCGCGGCGTCAGGTATCATGCGCGCCCATGCCTGAGACCCCGACCCTGCTGCTCGTCGACGACGACAGCTTCGTGCGCCGCATCCTCAAGGACGTCATCGCCGAAACAGGCATCGAGCTTCGCCTGCTCGAGGCGGCGGACGGAGAAGAGGGACTGGCGGTGGCCGCGCGCGAGAAGCCCGCGGTGATGTTCCTGGACCTCTTCATGCCGAAGAAGAGCGGCCTGGAGGTGCTGGGGGCCATCAAGAGCGTCTCGCCGGGAACACGCGTGCTGGTCATCAGCAGCATGGACGCCGAGCCCGTAGTGGAGCAGGCAATGGCCGCGGGCGCCGTGGGCTTCGTGGGCAAGCCCTTCCACCCGCTGGAAATCGCCTCGGCCGTGCGCCAGGCGCTGGCTCACTGATTCACGGGGTGTCTGCGTGTCGTCACCTGCTGTCGGTTACTGGGTTGCGGACAACCTCGGACGCGTGCTGGGGCCGCTGGCCCTCCAGGCCCTGAGGGAGCTGATCGCCTCCGGGCGGTTGAAGGCGGCGGTGCGGGCCTCGCGGGACGGCACCACCTGGGTGGCCCTCCAGGAGATGTCCGAGCTGCGGGACTTGTTCGCCACCGCGCGCCCCACGCAGTCCGTGGAGCAGCAGCAGGCGGAGCGACTGCGCACACAGCTGCGCGGCCTGCAGAACCTGTCCGCTCACGACATCTTCGGCGTCAAGCCGCACGGAAGCCTGGACGAGCTGCGTCTGGCCTACTTCCGCATGGCCAAGCGCTTCACGCCGGACCACATGGCCCCGGACACGCACCCGGAGCTGAAGAAGGTGTCGGCGGAAATCTTCGAGTTCCTCTCGCGCCGCATGCGCGAGGCGGAAGCGCTCTACACGCAGGGCGCGCAGCAGCCCCGCCCCGCGCCGCCCCGGCTGGACCTGAATGACGCCGCGGCAGCGCCGCCCGTTGCGCCCGTGGTGGCTCCGGTGGCTCCGGCCAGGGCGCCCGTCGCGCCTCCGGTGGCCGCCGCGCCGGTGATGCCGGCCCGTCCTCCGCCAGTGGTCCAGGCCTCCACGGCGCCCCTGCCGGCACGGGCGCCCGTCGCGCCCGCGCTCTCTCCGGTGATGCGCACCCATCCGGCGCCTTCGGGCGTGCCCGCGCAGCGCACGCATACGCTGCCTTCACAGGCGCCTGCGCCCGCGCCCGCGCCGTCCGTGAAGAAGGCGACGGCGGCGCCCGCGTATTCCGCCGCCGAGTTCGTGGGTCTGGAGCGGCGCTCCGACGACCGCATCCACGCCGACGTGCGCGTGTCGCTGCAGAACGCGGGCATCTTCACCGACCACCGCATCATCAACCTGTCGTCGGGTGGCCTCTTCATCGCCACGGACAAGCCGCTGCGGCTCGGCACCCAGGTGGATTTGACGCTGCGCTTCGATGACCCGCAGCGGGTGATGACGCTGCGCAGCTCCGTCATCTGGGAGAACTCGCTGGAGGACGGCAAGAATCCGCGTGGCTACGGCCTGCGGCTCAGCCACCTCCGCGCGGAGGAGAAGGAGTTCATCCAGAAGTTCCTCGTCCGCGCGAAGCCCGTGAAGAAGTGAGGCCGGGCGTGGGCCTCGACTAGAGCATCTGTCCGAGGAACACCGCCCCGGTCATCACGAAGGCGGCCATCACCGCCATCACCGCCTTCAACTCCAGGTCATCGCGGCCCATCAGGTTCAGGAAGTTCATCGTCGGTACCTCCGGTATTGCCACTCGCCCTTTCCTACGGGGTAGGACGAAACCCATTGCACAGGGCCCCGCGAGCCTCGCCGGGAGTCGCTTGCGGACGCCCGGGGTGCCCCCCAGGATGACAGCCGTGTCTTCCCCCTCCTCCGTTGACTATCGGTTGCTCGAAGAGCTCCCCATTGCCGCCGCCGTGGTCCGCGGCGAGCACCTGCTGCACGCCAATGCCGCGATGGTGGCCCTGTTCGGCACACCGGCCGCCGAGCTGATGGCCATGCCCATGACCGCGCTGATCGCCCGCTTCGTCCCCGAGGAGCGCGGCTGGGTGGAGCCCATCTACGAGACCTATTCCCGGGGTGGCCCCCGCCCGGAGCAGCCCCGGTGGGTCCGCATGCGACGGGCCGACGGGCAGGAGTGCACCCTGAGCGTGCACCACGCCCCGGGGCTCGTCCCGGAAGACACCCTCGTGCTGATGCAGGACGCGGGGGGCGAGGACTCCGTGCGGAGGATCACCGGGGCGCTCGCGACGGCCGCCTCGGAGATGCTGCACTGCCGGAGCGAGCAGGCGGTTCTGGAGAAGGCCGTGGACGCCGTGCACCGCCAGGGCTTCTACGTGTCCGTCATGCTGCTGGAAGGGGACATCTTCCGGCACGGCCCCATGCGCCAGGAGGCCACCGGCGTGGCCGAAGCGGAGAAGCTCTACGGCATGCCCATTGGCGACGTGCGCATTCCCGCCGCCGCCGTGCCGCACTTCCTCGAGGTACTCCAGCAGCGCAAAGCGGCCTTCCACCAGGACATCTTCGCCACGGTGAGCCGCATCCACCCACCGGAGGTGGTGGAGATCATCCGCAAGCTCTACCCACCCGAGGCACAGGGACTGGACGCCCCCATCCTCGTGGACGATGAGCCCTTTGGCCTCCTCTCCGTGCAGGGCACCACGCTCACCCCCGCGGGCGCGGGCACGCTGGAGCTGTTCGCGCAGCTGCTGGGCGGCGCGTTGGAGAACGTGCGCCACCACCAGACGCTGGCGGTGCGGCTGGATGAGGTGTCCCGCCTCCAGGACGAGCTGGTGGCACGCGAGCGGCTGACGGTGCTGGGCGAGGCCGCGGGCGTGGTGGCCCACGAGGTGCGCAACCCACTGGGCGCCATCCTCAACGCGGTGGCGGTGCTGCGGCGCGAGGCCCACCTGGGCCCCACCGGACAGGCCGCGGTGGGCATGCTGGAAGAGGAGGTCATCCGGCTGGAGGACATTGTCAAGGACCTGCTCGACGTGGTGCGCCCGCTGGAGCCGCGCCCCCGGCCCGTCCAGGTGGGCGAGCTGGTGCGCCGCGCGCTCGGGCAGCTCCACGGCCCGCCGGATGCGCCCACACTGCGCTTCACCGTGGACGAGGCCGAAGACACGCCCACCATCGAAGGCGACGAGACGCTGCTCCAGCTCGCGGTGACGCACCTGGTGCGCAACGCGGTGCAGGCCTCCCCCACCGGCGGCCGCGTCCGCATGGCGGTGGAGCCCGCGGACGGCGGCGTGTGCCTGGTGGTGGAGGACGAGGGCCCCGGCATCCCCGACGTGGACCCGCGCCGCATCTTCGAGCCCTTCTTCCTCACCCGCGCCAACGGCCGCGGGCTGGGGCTGGCCATCGTCCGGCGCGTGGTGCTCGCCCACGGGGGCACCGTGCGCGCCACGGCCCGGCCCGGCGGCGGCGCCCGCTTCGAATTGTGGCTGCCCGGCGAGCCGGGGCGCAGGGCCTCCGCCACCAGTCTCTAGCCTCCGCGGCGACACGGCCACGAAGCGGCACGGCCCTCACGGATGCCGCATCACCAGCGGCCACGCGTCCGCGACGCGGCCCTCACGGACGCCGCGCCACCCTCACCCGCCTACGCGTCCCCCGCCGCCCGGGACTGTCCGGGCCCAGCGGCCTTCTCCCCCGCGCCGCGCTTGGGCAGGGTGACGATGAACTCGGTGAACTGCCCCTCCTCGGTGCGCACCTGCAGCTCGCCCTTGTGGCCGTCCACGATGATTTCGCGGCTCAGCGACAACCCCAGCCCGGTGCCCTCGCCTGGCGGCTTGGTGGTGAAGAAGGGCTGGAAGATGCTGGGCAGCACCGAGGCCGGAATCCCCGGCCCGTTGTCGCGGATGCACACCTCGGCGCGCTCACCGAGGTCTCTCGTGCGCACCGTCAGCACCGGCTCGCTGCCCGGCCCCAACTGCCGCCGCTTCTCGCGCAGCGCATAGCAGGCGTTGTTGATGATGTTGATGAACACGCGGCTGAGCTGGCGCGCGTTGGCCTCGACGGTGCCGAAGGACGCGTCGTACCGCGCATCCACCTTCATGTTGAAGGACGGGTCCTTGCTGCGGATGCCCTGGTAGACCAGCGTCAGGCTCTCGGCGAGCAGCGCGTTGAGGTCCGTCTCGCCGACGGCCCCGCCGGAGACCCGCGAGTGCAGCAGCATGCTCTGCACGATGTCGTCGGCCCGCCGGCCGTGCTCGTGAACCTTGCGCGTGTTCTTCCGCAAGTCTTCGAGCAGCTCCGCCGCCGTGGCCCACGCGTGCGGGGCCAGCCGCTCCAGGTCCGGCTGGATGGCGGCCTCCAGCTCCGCCACCAGCTCCCCGGCCAGTGCGGAGAAGTTGTTGACGAAGTTGAGCGGGTTCTTGATTTCGTGGGCAATGCCCGCCGTGAGGGCGCCCAGGGACGCGAGCTTCTCCTGCGCCACCAACTGCCGCTGCGTGTCGCGCAGCCGCGTCAGCGTGTCCCCCAGCTCCTGGTTCTTGTCGCTCAGCTCCGTGGTGCGCGCGGCCACCTTCTGCTCCAGCGTGCGGCTGTACTCCTCGAGCTGCTGGTTGGTGTGCGCCAGCCGCGCGGACGTCTGCTGCAGGTCCGCGTAGAGCGTGGCGTTGTAGAGGGACAGGGCCGCCTGGGCGGACAGGATGCGCAGCACCTCCAGCCGGTCCTTGGTGAAGGCCCCCGCCGCCAGGTTGTTCTCCAGGTACAACAGCGCCATCACCTTGCCCTGGTTCAGCAGGGGCAGGCACATCACGCTGCGCGCCCGCGCTCGGGCCACGTAGGGGTCCGCGGTGAACATGCCCTCGCTGGCGGCGTCGTGCTGGACGACGGCCTCGCGCGTGCGCTGCACGTACTGGACGACGGAGGTGGGAAACGCCTCCCCGGCGTCCCCGGTGCCCGCCAGGGCCTCCGCGCTGTCGGCCCGCCGCTCGGCCTGCACGGCGAGCGTCCCGTCCCGCTCGACGATGAGCAGGCCCCGCTGCGCCCCCGCGTTCTCGATGACGATGCGCATCAGGTTGTCGACGACGCGCCCGAGGACGATTTCGCCGGAGATGGCCTGCGCCGCCTTGATGACGGTGGTGAGGTCCAGCTCCGTCGTCTTGGTGGTGGTGGAGATATGCGTGCCCAGGCCGGTGTTCCCCGCCTCCGGCGCGCGGGCCGGCGCAAGCCCCGGGTGCCGCGCATCCAACTGCGCCACCTTCGCGCCCGCCCCCCAGCGCAGATACGCGTAGCGCGCATCCGCCAGGTACACGGCGGCCAGCTTGGCCCGCCCCAGCTCCAGGTAGAACGCCCCGGCGCGCTCGGCCGCGAGCGCCTCCTCCTGGACGTAGGCGTGGCGCGCCGACAGCTCGATGGCGCGGTCATACGCCTCCATCGCCTCGGCCACCCGGCCCAGCACCCGGTGCCGCTCGGCCTCCACCAGCCAGACCTTGTTCTCGAAGTTCTCCGGGCACGCGGCGGCCCAGGCCTTGAGCTGCGTCAGGTGGCGCTCGACCGTTTCCAGCGTCTTCTTCCGCGCGTCCGCGTCCGCGCCCGCGTAGAGCGCCAACAGGGCCAGGGACTGGTAGAGGGCCTGGTGGACGACGGTGAGCTGGCCCAGCACCGCGCCCATGTATGGCGCCGCCTGCTCCGCCAGGCTCGCGGCCAGCGGGTAGTCGCCGAACACGTAGGCAAGGTTCGTCTTGCACGTGTAGTAGACGCCCAGCAGGGTGAGGCTCTTCACCTCCTGGAACAGGCGCACGTCGGTGTCCTCGTCGAACTCCGCGCCCACCATCCGCAGGGGCCCCGGCGCCTGGCCGGCGAGGCAACGCGCCGTCTGCAGGAAGATGGCCACGTGCTTGCCCGGGTACGCGTGCTTCAGTCGCGTCAGCAGCTCGTGGTACCGCGCGTGCTCGGCGAGGACGTGGTCCAGCGGGTCTCCAACGTAGAAGACCATCGCGGCGAAGTTGTCCGCCGCGTAGCCCACGTACTCGTGGTCCCCGCTCTCCAGCGCGGCCTGTACGGCGTCCACCGACAGCGGCACCGTCTGGCGCGCGGGGAACTTCCAGTGCCGCACGAACAGGCCGAGCAGCGTGTACACCTTGGCCCGCAGCTCACGCGCGTTGAGCTTGTCGAGCAGCGTCAGCGCCAGGTCGCCGTAGGCATTGCCCGCCGCCGCGTCGCCCACCGCGCCCGCGAGGATGACGCCGTAGATGACGAAGGCGTACGGCGACGCGCGCGAGTTGCCGTAGAGCAGGCAGTGCCGGACGAGCTCGCAAGCCACCAGGGGAAACGACATCGGGTTCGCGATGTACGTGGGCGCCGCGAGCAGCACGAGCATCCGCACCGTCGCCAACTTCTCCGGGTCCGTCATCTCCGGCAGGTTGGCCAGGTCGGCCGGGCTGCGGCCGCCAATCAGCCCCGCCGTCTGCCCCAGGGCCGCGCCCACTCGCGCCATGTCCACGGCCTCGGGTGCAGGCATCTCCACGCCCAGCAGCTTCAGGGCCTCCGTGGCGACACGGATGGTGTCCTCGTACTCGGTGCGCGCGGTGTGGAAGAGGACACGGCTCTCGTAGACGCGCACCTTCTCCAGCAGCGTCCGCGCGTGCGCCAGCGACAGGGTGCTCAGCTCTCGCGCGCGCTCGAAGTTGCCGTTGAGGTACTCCTCCTCGGTGGCCTCCAGGTGGAGCGCCATGGCCAGCTCGTACTCGTCGTCCCACGCCCCGGGCGGCAGCAGGGCCAGCGCCGCCGTCAGGTGCCGCAGCGCGGGCTCGTGGGCCGTGGACGCCTTGGCCTTGCGCGCCGCGCGGAGATTGAGGCGGGCCAGCGCGTAGCGCTCCGGCACCGACTCGATGAGGGCACTGCCCAGGTTGAGCTGGTGGACGAGGTCGAAGATGCGCTCATCCAGCATGTCCTCGGGCGTGGCCTTCAGCAGCAGCCGGCCGACCTCCAGGTGGACCGACTGACGCGAGTCCTCGCTGATGAGCGAGTACGCCGCCTGCTGCACGCGGTCATGGAGGAACCGGTACGACACGTCGGGCACCTCGGTGGCGCCCACGTCCAGGCTCGCCGGCTGCGCGAGCTGGTAGGACTCGTCCACGGGCACCAGCAGGCCGTGCGTGAGGGCCTCCCAGACGCCGGAGGCCGTCTCGTAGAACGACGCCCCGCCCACGGTGCACAGCGTGCGCAAATCGAAGGTGCTGCCGATGCACGCCGCCAACTGGAGCACGTGCTGTCCCAGCACGCCCAGCTTGCGAATCCGGCCGGTGAGCAGCTCCACCACGTTGTCGGTGATGCCGCGGTTGCGCAGCTCGCCCAAATCCCAACGCCAGGAGCGCGACGCGGCGTCGAAGGCGATGAGCCCGTCCTCGTACAGCTCGCGCAGGAATTGCCCGAGGAAGAAGGGGTTGCCGTCCGTCTTCTCCAGCGCGAGCTGCGCCAGCGCCCGCGCTCGCTCGGGGCCGCACTTGAGGGTGTCCTCCAGCAGCTCGGCGATGTGCTCCAGCCGCAGCGGCGTGAGGGTGAGCGTGCGAGTCACCGCCCCCGCCTTGTCGAGCGCCTCCAGCGCCAGCACCAGCGGGTGCGTGCTGGACACCTCGTTGTCGCGGTAGGCCCCGATGACGAGCAGGTGCTGCGCGGCGGCATCGCTGACCAGCAACTGCAACAGCTTGAGCGAGGGCGCGTCCGCCCACTGCAGGTCGTCCAGGAAGATGACGAGCGGGTGCTCCGCGGCGGCGAACGCCTGGACGAAGCTCTGGAAGACGAAGTTGAAGCGATGCTGCGCCTCGGCGGGCGGCAGCTCCTCGGCGGGGGGCTGCTCGCCGAGGATGAGCTCCACCTCGCGGATGACGTCGGTGATGACACTGCCGTTGGGCCCGAGCGCCGCGCGCAGCCGCTCGCGCCACGCCTGGAGCCGCGCCTCCGGCTCGGAGAGGAGCTGACGCACGAGCCCCTGGAAGGCCTGGATGAGCGAGTGGTACGGGATGTCGCGCTGGAGCTGGTCGAACTTGCCGGAGATGAAGTAGCCCCGCTTCTCGACAATGGGCCGGTGCACCTCGTGGACGAGCGCGCTCTTGCCCACGCCGGAGTAGCCCGCGACGAGCAGCATCTCCGCGCGGCCGGACGCCACGCGCTCGAACGTGGACATCAGGATGGCGGCTTCTTCCTTGCGCCCGTAGAGCCGCTGCGGAATCTGGAACTTGTCCGAGCGGTCCTGCGTGCCCAGCTCGAAGGGCGGCACCGTGCCCCGGGCGCGCAGGTGCGCCACGCAGGTGTCCAGGTCGGCCTGGAGCCCGCGCCCGCTCTGGTAGCGGTGCTCCGGGTCCTTCGCCAGCAGCTTGAGGACGATGTCCGACACGACGGCGGGCAGCTCGGGGCGCCGCACATGCGGGGGGATGGGCGCGCGGGCGATGTGCGCGTGCACCAACTCCACCGCGTCGCTGCCCACGAAGGGCGGCTCGCCCACGAGCAACTCATAGAGCGTGGCGCCGAGCGAATAGAAGTCGGCCCGGTAGTCCACGGCGCGGCTCATCCGTCCGGTCTGCTCCGGGGAGAGGTAGCCGAGCGTGCCCTCCAGGACGTTGAGGTTGCGCAGCGACGAGGTCTCCCGCGACAGCGCCGCGGCGATGCCGAAGTCGATGAGCTTCACGTCCCGGCGCTCGGGGTGGATGACGATGTTCGCCGGGTTGATGTCCTTGTGGATGATGTTGCGCTGGTGGACGCCGGCCAGCGCGCCCGCGAGGCGCGAGGCGAGGACGAGCACCTCCTCCAGCCCCAGGCGCGTACGCGTGAGGAAGCTCTTGAGGGCGATGGCGCCCGAGTCCTCCATCACGATGGCCAGCCGCGTGGGGCTGCGCTCGAAGGCGTGGGGTGTGACGGCGCTCTCACGGTCCAGGCTCCGGCCAATCTCGTACTCGCGCTTGAAGCGGGCGGCCTCCTCGGGCCCCGGGCGCTCGGTGCGCAGCATCTTCACGATGACGGGGACGCCGTCGGCCTGGCGGCGACCTCGGTAGACGAGTGAACGCGGGCTCTCGTGAATCTTCTCGCTGAGCGCGTATCCCGGAATTTCCAGCAGCATGCGGCCGTGCTCCATGGGCGCCCGAAGGCGGGGCGCCCACATCCTAGACGACCCCCTGGATTCTCGAAGGGCTGGGGCCGGTCCGACCTGGCAGGACGCCACCATGGTAGAAGGGCGCGCAACCGTGGCCAGGGAGGCGAGCACCATTCGGACGTCATCGACGCGACCGGGCGGCGAGCGGAAGAAGGTGGCCGTGCTCGGTGGAGGCATCGCCGCGCTCTCGGCGGCCTACGAGTTGACGGACACCCCCGGGCTTCGCGAGCGCTTCGACGTCACCGTCTACCAGGCAGGCTTCCGCCTGGGGGGAAAGGGAGCGAGCGGCTGCAACCGGCGGCGCGCCCACCGCATCGAGGAGCACGGACTCCACGTCTGGATGGGCTTCTACGACAACGCCTTCCGGCTGATGCGGCGCTGCTACGCGGAGCTGGGACGCGCGCCCTCGGAGCCGCTCGCCGCGTGGCATGACGCCTTCAAGCCGCACGACTTCATCGCGTGGGAGGAGGAGGTCGGCGGCCACTGGCGGCACTGGCCCGGCCCCTTCAAGCCCCGACCCGGCCTGCCCGGGGATGGCTTCGAGGTGGAGTCCCCCTGGGAGTACGTGCAGGCCCTCATCCCCCGCGTGCTGGGCGTCTGGTACCACATGAAACAGGCGCCCTCGCTGAAGCGGTACGTGCGGGGCGCGCTCATCGAGGCGGCGGTCGTCTCGCTCAACCTCGCCAGCCGCGTCATGGCCGCGCCGGGCGACGCGCTCCTGGAGCCGCTGCGTGTGCTCCGGGGCCGCCTCTTCGAGGCCCTGCGGGAGCCCGTCGAGCAGGACGACGAGGCGCGCCGCTTCTGGATTGGCACGGACCTCGTCTATGCGCTGACGGTGGGCATGATTGCCGACCGGGTGGTGACGGAGGGCTTCGACGCCATCGACGGGTATGACCTGCGCGACTGGCTGCGGCGCCACGGTGCTTCCGAGCTGACGCTGCGCTCGGGGCTCATCCGCTCGCTGTACGACTTCGTCTTCGCGTACGACGGCGGAGACGCCGCGCGGCCCAGCATCGGTGCAGGCACCATGCTCCGGGTGACGCTGCGCATGCTGTTCTCGTACCGCGGCTCCATCTTCTACAAGATGCAGGCGGGCATGGGAGAGGTGGTGTTCGCCCCGCTGTACGAGGTGCTCCGGCGCCGCGGCGTGCGCTTCGAGTTCTTCCGGCGCGTGGACCACGTCGGCCTGTCGGCGGACGGGAGCACCGTCGACACCGTCGACCTCGCCTGGCAGGCCACCGTGGCCAGCGGCGAATACCGGCCCCTCATCGACGTGGACGGCCTGCCCTGCTGGCCCACCGAGCCGCTCCACGAGCAGCTCGTCGAGGGCGCGAAATTGGAGGCGCACGGCATCGACCTGGAGTCGTGGTGGACGCCGTGGAAGGACGTGGGGCGCGAGCAGCTCCGGCGCGGCGAGCACTTCGACGACGTGGTGCTCGGCCTGCCCGTCAGTGTGCTGCCGGACGTCTGCGGCGAGCTCCTCTCCGCACGGGACACGTGGCGGCGCATGGTGGAGCACGTGCGCACGGTGCCGACACAGGCCATGCAGTTGTGGCTGCGTCCCGGCCTGGAGGGGCTCGGCTGGTCGCACCCACCGCCCGTGCTGACGGCGTACGCCTTTCCGTTCAGCACCTGGGCCGACTTCTCGCACCTGCTCCCGCGCGAGGCCTGGACGGGCGACGTCCCCCGCTCGCTCGCCTACCTCTGTGGACCGCTCCCGGGGCACGAGACACCGCCGCCGAAGGACGACCACGGGTACCCGGAGCGGGCCACCGCCGAGGCGAAGCGCAGCAGTCTGGAATGGCTGGCCCGCCACGCTGGCCACCTCTGGCCGGGTGCCGCGGACGCGGCGGCACCGCACGGCCTGGACCTGTCGCTGCTGTGCGGCGAGGGCACGGACGCGCAGCGCTTCGAGGGCCAGTACTGGCGCGCCAACGTCAACCCGAGCGACCGCTACGTACTCGCCGTGCCGGACAGCACGCGACACCGGCTGCGCGCCGGGGCGTCGGGGTTCGACAACCTGTGGCTCGCGGGGGACTGGGTGCGCACGGGGCTGAATCTGGGGTGCATCGAGTCGGCCGTCATGGCCGGCATGCAGGCGGCGCGCGCGCTGTCCGGGCATCCGATTGAAGTGGGTGGCGAGTCTGACTTCCCGGCCCGTCAGGGCGACGGCGTCCGGGCCAGCGCGGGAGGCGGCACATGAGCAGGCGGTTCGATGTGGCCATCATCGGGTCGGGAATCTCCGGGACGCTGCTCGCGGTGGTGCTGGCACGGCATGGCGTGCGCGTGGCCATCGTCGAGAAGGGCACGCACCCGCGCTTCGCCGTCGGTGAGTCGACGGTGCCGGAGACCACGTTCCTCCTGGAGGTGCTGGCCCGGCGCTACGACGTCCCGGAATTGAGCCACCTGCGCAACCACCAGGCCATCCGCCGCCACGTCACCTCGGCGTGCGGAATCAAGCGGGGCTTCTCCTTCGTGTACCACCGCGAGGGCGAGCCGCAGCGCCCCGCCGAGAGCACGCAGTTCCCCACCTGGGGCCCTCCCTTCGGTCCGGACGTCCACCTGTTCCGCCAGGACACGGACGCGTACCTCCTCGCCGTCGCGGTGCGCTACGGCGCTTCCGCCTTCCAGGGCCGGGAAATCAAGGCCGTCGAATTCGGCGAAGACGGCGTGCGCCTCGCCCTGGAGCGGGGCGAGGAATTGCTCGCCGACTTCGTGGTGGACGCCGCCGGACATGCCTCGCCGCTCGCGCGGCAGCTCGGGTTGCGACAGACGCCGTGCCCCCTGCAGACGCGCACGCGCACCCTCTTCACGCACATGGTCAACGTGCCCGCGTACGACAGCATCGGCCCGAGCGCGCGCGAGCGCGGGCTCGCCTATCCCTTCGCGGAGGGGACGCTGCACCACCTGTTCCCCGGCGGCTGGTTCTGGGTGATTCCGTTCGACAACCACTCCAGCTCCACCAACCCGCTGTGCAGCGTGGGGCTGAGCCTGGACGTGGACCGCTACCCGCGCCCGGAGGGCGTGTCCGCGGAGGACGAGTTCTGGCAGTTCGTCCGGAAGTTCCCCAGCGTCCAGCAGCACCTGGGCGGAGCCCGCGCGGCGCGCGAGTGGGTGGCCACCGGGCGGGCCCAGTACTCGGCCGAGCGCGTGGTGGGAGAGCGGTTCTTCCTCATGCCCCACTCGCTGGGCTTCGTGGACGCGCTCTTCTCCAGCGGGCTGTCGTTGACGGCGTCCGCGGTCAACGGGCTCGGCTGGCGGCTCATCCAGGCGGTGCGCGAGCGCGACTACCGCGTGGAGCGCTTCGCCCCGC
This sequence comes from Pyxidicoccus sp. MSG2, assembly GCF_026626705.1. Classification (NCBI taxonomy): domain Bacteria; kingdom Pseudomonadati; phylum Myxococcota; class Myxococcia; order Myxococcales; family Myxococcaceae; genus Pyxidicoccus; species Pyxidicoccus sp. MSG2. Next base: position 8,106,849 of record NZ_JAPNKC010000001.1, on the reverse strand, counting down.
TGGAAGCCATCATGAAGAAGGGCCTGCTGCACCATGACCGGATGGTGGCCACGTCGTACACGGCGATGAGCGACTTCACGCTCTGGAACGCGTGGCACCGGGTGTGGATGCTGGGCAGCACCTTCGGCGCGACGGGGCATGTGGAAATCCTGTCCCGGTACGAGAATGACGGGGACCCGGCCCACTTCGACCGCTTCGACCAGGCACCCCACCGCGGCACGCAGTCCACCGACGTGCCGGAGTTCATGGCGCTGTTCCGGAGCGCGTCGGCCGAGGTGGATGCGTTCCGCGAGGGCACCCGCACCGCGAACGAGGCGTCGCGCAACATCTTCACGCTCCTGAAGGACTCGGGCCTCTGCCCGCCGCACTGGCGGCTCACCGACCCGGAGCGCCGGTGCCCCACCACCTTCACGCTGCTGCCGCTCGCGCGGCTGGCGGCGTGGGGCTACTTCGGGGGCCCGGCCTCGGTGCGGAAGAACTTCGATTTGCGCGGACGGGTGCTGCCGCTGTTCGCCATGCTCGCGCGGGACGTGCGCACCGAGGCGGGGCGCTCGGCGGGGCTGGTGGCGCGCCTGGTCAAGGACGCGCTCACCAGCTGACGGGCCGTGACTACGGGATGTCCTGCCGGGGCGGCAGCTCCCAGGCCCGGCGCAGGTGCTCCGGGAGCTGGTACGGCGGCCGGCCATCATTGGCGGGCGTCCGCTCCTCGAGCTTCATCACGAACTGCTTCCCCATGTGGCGCAGCATCTCCTCCGGCGTCGGGGGGCCGTTGGAGGGCCCCGTCGGTCCGCCCCTGCGCAGCTTCTCCTTCAGGTTCTTCCGGACGGCCTCCAGCGGGTGCTCGGAGCCGCGGGGGCTCGGCCTTATCTGGTTCACGAGCACGTTCGTGACGACCGCGCCGGCCCGCCACGCCAGCTCGTCGATGGCCCGCGTGACGAAGCCCGGCACCGGGATGGGCAGGTGCTCGTTGACCATCCCCGCGACGTTCGCCACGACGTTGGCCCCCTTGTTCAGCAGCATCCAGAGGTCGACGCCCACCTGGATGATGCGGTCGACGGGCTCCTCCGCCGGCACCCCGAGGACCTCCGCCGTGTGCGGGCCCATGAAGAAGCGCATCAGCGTGTGCTCGATGTGCTGCGCCAGGTGCTCGGGCGGGATGATCTGCTGCATCACCGGCGAGAGGGCCGCGTTCAGCTGCCGGCCCTCGTCGGACGGGGCCTGCTGGTGGGCCTGGAGGCGCTCGTACATGAACTCCGCGTCGTCCCACGTGGTCGCGCACAGCTCCGGGGGGATGCCCAGGTAGTGGCCCAGCACGTTCCAGCAGTGCAGGTACGCCGCGTCCTCCTCACGGGAGAGGGACACCCCCAGCCGCTTCCACGAGCGCAGCACGACGTAGGAGAAGGCCAGCAGCGTGAAGGCGTTGTCCTCCTGGTTGACGGGCACCCCGAACTGCTTCGCGTCCCACTGGCTGTTCAGCATCTCGTCGGCGAGCGAGAGCGGGTGCTTTGGCGGCTGCGGCGGCTCGTGGAGGATGAGGTAGCGCATGGTCGCGTGGAGCAGCCGCGTCTTGACGGCGGTGAGCGCGGCCCTGCCCGTCCTGGGCTCGAGCGCGCCCGGCGTCATCACGTCGATGAGCATCTTCGCCGTCTCGAAGACGCGGCGGACGGCGTGGTCCTTGAGCTTCTGCGTGTGCCAGAGCACGAGCGCCCCGTTCTTGTGCGAGTAGCACTCGGGGAGCGACGCGCATAGCAGGGCGGCCAGCGCCATGGGCCCATGCCGCACGAACAACTCCTGCCCCTGTTCGATGCGCTTCGGATCGGCCCAGGTGGGCAGGACGGCATGCCGGTCCAGGAACTCCTGCAGCGCGGCGGACTGCTCCGGCTGGGGCCGGAGGCTCTGCCGGGCATGGTCCACGCTGGGCCAGGGGCTGCGGCCCAGGCTCGCCATGAAGGTGCTCGCCGCCTCGGCGGCCTTCTCCCGGCCGTTGTGCTCCACGAAGCGCCGCACGGCCTCGTCGGCCTCCGGGTCGCCCACCTGCCGCAGGGTGTTGAGGAGCCTGAAGCTGCTGTCTGCCCACTTCTTCCGGTCGGTGAGGCCGGGGTTCGCCTGAGTCATGCGGAGGACAGAAATAGAAAGGCCCGGAACCGTCAAGGGAGGCACCCCTGCCCCCCGGGGAGGCAGCCGTGATTCCGTTGCCGCCCATCCATTGCCTGAATATACAGGCATTATGGAACCCGCGTCCCCCGAGAGCCCGATTCCGACGACGTGCATGTGCGAGACGCTTCGCCGTGCCGCGCGCATGGTGACGCGGATGTACGACGACGCGCTGAGGCCGGTGAACCTGCGCACCACCCAGTTCTCCGTCCTGGCCCACCTCAACGGGAGCGAAGGCGTGCGGGTGAGAGACCTGGCAGCCGGGCTCCAGCTCGAGGAGACGACGCTGACGCGCAACCTGCGCCTGCTCGAGCAGGAGGGCTGGGTCGCCACCCGCGCCGGCAAGGACCGACGCGAGAAGCACATCACCATCACCAGGGCCGGACAGGAGGTCCTCGCGAAGGCCGTGCCCCGCTGGCGCGCCGTCCAGGAGCGCCTCCAGCAGCGCGTCTCCACGTCGACCTGGGACGCGGCCTTCCGCACCCTCCCGAAGCTGGCCGCCAGCGCAGCGCCGGACTGACTGACAGCACCCGAGGGCGGCCGGGCCCCACCCCGCCGCCCTCTTCTTCAACCCAATACCTGCATCTACAGGCAACCCACTACACAAGAGAGGACGATTCCATGTCACGCATTCTCATCACGGGCAGTTCGAAGGGGTTGGGCAGGGCGACCGCGCTGGAGCTCGTGCGCCGGGGGCACGAGGTCATCGCCACGGCGCGCAAGGTGGAGACGCTCGCGGACCTGCCCGTCGCCCAGCGCCTCGCGCTCGACGTGACGGACGAGTCCTCCGTCCGACGCGCCGTGGAGCAGGCCGGCCGGGTGGACGTGCTCATCAACAACGCGGCCGAAATCGCGGTGGCACCGCTCGAGTCGATTCCCTTCGAGGAGGTGCGCAAGCTCTACGACATCAACGTCTTCGGGGCGTTGCGGATGATTCAGGCCGTCACCCCGGCGATGCGCGAGCGCCGCGCCGGCACGGTGGTCAACATCTCGTCCATCGTCGGGCGCGTCGCGCTCCCCCTGACGGGCATCTACTGCTCGACCAAGTGGGCGCTGGAGGCGCTGAGCGAGTCGCTGCGCCTGGAGCTCGGCCACTTCGGGGTCCGCGTCGTCCTGGTGGAGCCGGGGGAGATTGGAACGGGCGCGCTCGACGCGCCTCGCGCGTACTTCGGGGAGAACGACCCGTACCTGCCGCTCAAGGCCGAGCGGCAGTTCCGTCCCCGGGAGGAGATGACGCCGCCAGAGGCCATCGCGCGCACCATCGCCGACGCCGTGGAAGCGCCCGAGAAACGGTTCCGCTGGCCCGCCGGCGCCGACGCGGAAGCGCTCCTCGCCCTGCGCGCGAAGCTGGATGACGCGGCCTTCGACACCGCCCTCCGCTCGGCCATCAAGCTCAAGTGGTGAATCCCAGGCCCGCCGCGACGGCGGCCCATCCGGGCGTCGTCCTCGTGATTCTCTGCTCGGCCGTGTTCATGGCCGCCCTGGACATGTTCATCGTGAACGTGGCCCTGGGCGCCATCGGCACCGACTTCGCCGAGGGCTCGCTGTCGCAGCTGAGCTGGGTCCTCAACGGCTACACCCTCTTCTACGGCGCCCTGCTCGTCCCCGCGGGGCGCCTGACGGACTCGCTCGGGCGCAAGGCGGGCTTCCAGCTCGGGCTCGTGCTGTTCACGCTCGCCAGCCTCGGCTGCGCGCTGAGCGGCAACCTCTGGGTGCTGGTCGCGTTCCGCTGCCTCCAGGCGGTGGGCGCGGCGGTGCTCACGCCCGCGAGCCTCGGGCTCGTGCTCACCACGCTCCCCGAAGAGACTCGCGCCCGCTCCATCCGCATCTGGGCCTCCAGTGGAGCGCTGGCGGGGGCCGCGGGGCCGGTGGTTGGCGGGCTCCTCGTCGCCAGCTCGTGGCGGGGCATCTTCCTGCTGAACCTGCCCATCGGGCTCGCCGCGCTCCTGGCGGCCGCGAGGTTCGTCCCCTCCGTGAAGCAGGAGCGCGCCGCGCACCTGCCGGACTTCGTGGGCGGGGGGCTCCTCATCGTGGCCATTGGCGCGCTCGCGCTGGGGCTCATCGAGGCCCCCGGCTGGGGGTGGGGCAGCACCGCGGCCACGCTCTGCTGGGTCAGCTCCGCGGCCGCGCTGGGAGCGTTCTTCTACAGTTCGGCGAAGCACCCGAGCCCGGTCATCGAGCTGTCGCTGATGAAGCACCGGACGTTCGCCTGGTCCAACATCACCGTGCTGCTGCTGGCGGTGACGTTCGCCGCGGAGCTGCTGTCCGTCATCCTCTTCATGGAGCAGCGCTGGCACTGGTCCGCGCTGCAGACGGGCCTCGCCGTGGCGCCCGGCCCCTGCATGGTTCCCCTCTTCGCGCTCCTCGGCCAACGTCTGGGCCGGACGCTCCCGGTGGGGGTCGTCACCGGCCTGGGCGCGCTGCTGCAAGGGTTGGGAGCCACCGTCATCCTCTTCGCCGTGGGCCCGAGCCCGGACTACGTCACCGCCATCCTTCCCGGCTGGCTGCTGGTGGGCGCGGGCAATGGCCTGGCGTTCCCGACGGCCATCGCCTCCGCGACGGTGGAATTGCCCGCGCACCAGAGCTCCACCGGCAGCGCGGTGGTCAACATGAGCCGGCAGGTGGGCATGGTCCTCGGCACGAGCATCCTCGTCGTCATCCTGGGCGGAGCCGACGCGACGGGCAGCGGGGACACGTTCTTCCGTGGCTGGTGGTTCGCGTCGCTCGTGGCGCTGGTCGCGGCGGGCACCGCGCTGGGCATCTCCCGCCCCGCCGCCGGCCGCGGGAGTGCCTGACCTTCGCGCAGCGCCCACCCGCCGCCTGCGCGAAGGTCGAAATCCACGGGGAAGGCCCGGGCCACGGAGGCAGCCGGACGCTCTCTTCGCCCTCGGCAGAAGTCTCCACTGTGGCGATGTTTCCCCAGATACCGGGGGAACATGATGTTGCGATTCGTCAGGGGGCCGCTGGCCCTGGGGCTGCTCGGCTGGGCCCTGCTGCTCTCCGGCTGCACCGGGAGAGAGGACCCGCGCGCCTCGCCTTCCGACGGGCAGACGACCGCTTCCGTGCTGGAGACGGCGCCTCGCGAGCAGCGACTCCCAGGGCCGCCCATCCGCATCGCGATGAGCGCGGCCTTCGTGTCCGAGTCGGGAATCGGCGTCTACTCACGGCTCGCGGACTGGCTCGCGCGGCAGCTCGGCCGGCAGGTCGAGTTCGTGAGCGGCCTCTCCTATGGAACCATCGACGAGATGATTGACGATGGTGCCGTGGATGCGGCCTTCATCTGTGGCTACCCCTACGTGCTCAAGCATGACCGGCCCGAGCCCGTCGTCGACGTGCTGGCCGCTCCGGTGATGAAGGCCCCCCGCTATCGGGACCAGCCCATCTACTTCTCCGACCTCATCGTCCGGGAAGGCAGCCGCTTCCACCGGTTCGAGGACTTGAAGGGCGCGACGCTCGTCTACAACGAGGAGAGCTCGAACTCCGGCTACAACATGCCCCGCTCCTTCCTCATCGAACGCGGGCTGACGACGGGGTTCTTCGGGAAGGTCATCCGCTCGGGCTCGCATGAGGAGTCCATCCGCATGGTGGCGAGCGGAGAGGCCGATGCGAGCTTCGTCGACAGCCTGGTGCTCGACTACGACCGGGAGCTGCGCTTCGGGTCCGCCAAACAGGTCCGCGTGCTGATGTCGCTGGGGCCCGAGGCCATTCCTCCGGTAGTCGTCTCGACGAAGATGGACCCCGAGCTGCGGCGGCGCATGGGCTTCGCGCTGACGCACATGCACGAGGACGCGGAGGGGCGCCGGATTCTCGACGCGGCGCTGCTCAGCCGCTTCGAGCCCGTGGAGGACGCTCATTACGATGGAATCCGCCGCCGTCATGCGCTCGCGCAGCGGACCGGGTTCCTGAGTCTCAGGTGAGGGACACCATGCGGTTTGGGAGAGACCTGGCACGCCTGCGGTCCGGATTGATGCTGCGGATCGCCCTGCTGCTCTCCCTGTTCCTGCTGTTCCTGGGCATGTCGCAGGGGCTCATGGCCGAGGTGGCCCGGACCAAGCGCGCGGATGCTGCCACGCTCAACGTCGCGGGCTCGCTCCGGATGCTGGCCGAGCGGTACACGCGAGAGACCAACCTGGCCCTGGTGGGCCTGTCGCAGCGGGACTGGGACCTGCTCCTGGAGGAACGCTCGGCCGCGCAGCTCACCGCCCGGCGGTTCCATGAGAGTGTGTCGGCCCTGCTCGTGGGCGGTACCGTGGAGCAGGGAGGACTCCAGGTCGCCCTCCCCGCGATGCGAGACCCGGACCTCATGGGCTCGCTGCGCGCCCTCGACGAGCGCTTCCGCGAGCTGGAGCATGCGGGCGTCCTGGCGCTCCGTGCCGAGCGCAGCGAGCTGACGGACAACCCGCACATCGACAGCATCCAGCAGCAGTCCGGCGAGTTCGTCGAGGAAATGGACCAGTACGTGGCCCGCCTCCAGCGACGGAGCGACCAGACGCTGGAGCGGCTGCGCTGGCTGCAGAGCGGAACGCTCCTGGCGGGCCTGGGCCTGTTCGCCGTGCTCCTGCTGTTCGTGTACCACCGCGTCGTGCTCCCGCTCGACACGTCGGTGCGGGCGGTCCGGCGGAGTGAGGAGATGCACCGGGCCCTGTTCGAGGGTGCGCACGTGGGACTCTGGCAGGTGTCCGGCGGCCGTTTCGTCCGAGCCAACCGGCTGGCGGCGGACCTGTTCGGCGGGGCGGAGCCGGCCGAGCTCGAAGGCCGCACCCTGGAGGACGTGCTCGGAGCGGCGGCGGCACCGCTTCGCGAGCAGCTCGCCGGAGGGAGCGCGGTCCGGGAGTATGAGCTCGCGCTTCCGGGCGGGGCGGGAGGGCTTCGCAGGCTGGCGCTCTCAGCCTCCCGGGCCGCGGACCGCGACCTCATCGAGGGCACGGTGGTCGACATCACCCCCCGGAGGCGGGCCGAGGCAGCGCTGCGGAAGACCCAGGCGCGGCTGCTCGAGTCGGCGCACCGCGCCGGACAACTGCACATCGTCAGCTCGCTCGTCGAGTGCTCGCAGGCCCTCATCTGCGTGAAGGACGCGCGGGGGCGGATTCTCAGCATCAATCGACGGTTCGCGGAGGTGCTGGGCGCGCGCGAGCGGGGGGAGCTGATTGGCCGGACCGATGCGGAGCTCTTCCCGGCGGAGGTGGCGGAGCGCTTCAGGGCGTTGGACCGTCAGGTGCTCGAGGAGGACGTGAGCCTGGAGTCCGAGGACGTCTTCCCCGGGCCCGACGGACCGCACACCTATCTGATGCAGAAGTTCCCGCTGAAGGACGCGACCGGGGCCATCCACGCGGTGTGTGGAATCGCCACCGACATCACCGAGCGCAAGCGGGCGGAAGAGGCCCTGCGGCTGATGTCGGACACCAGTCGCCGGCTCGCCTCCTCCCTGGACTTCGAGGTGACGCTCGACACGGTGGGGCACCTGCTCATCCCCTCGCTGGCACGCACCTGCGTGCTCCTGGTCCAGGAGCCCTCGGACGAAGGGGGCTCCCACTGGCGGACGGTGTTCGCCGACGCGGATTCGGAACACGAGCGGCGCCAGCGGGCGCGGGGCCTGGAGGTCTCCCCGGAGCAGCTCTCGCGCTGGCTCGCGGCCGTGCGTGACGGGCGCGGCGAGTGTGCCCCCACCCGGGTGCCTTCGCCGGACGCCCCTCCCGCCTGGGTGACGCCGCTGAGGGTCCGCGGCGAGGTGCTGGGCCTGTACGTGCTCTACCCGGAGCCCGGTCGTGCGGCGTATTCCGAGGCGGAGCTGGCGCTCATCGAGGAGGTCTCCCAGCGCGGGGGACTGGCCATCGACGCGGCGAGGCTCTACCGCCGCTCGCGCGAGGCGACGCAGGCGCGTGAGGAGTTCCTCTCCATCGCCTCCCACGAGCTGAAGACTCCGCTCACGTCGCTCAAGCTGCACCTGCAGTCCGTGGAGCGGGAGGCGATGCGCTCCAGACCGGCGCCGGACTCCGAGCGCATCACCCGGCTGCTCCACCTGGCGGACCGCCAGCTGAATCGGCTGCGGGAGCACATCGACAACCTGCTCGACGTGTCGCGCATCCTCACCGGACGGATGGAGCTGAGCTTCGAGGACGTGGAGCTGTCCGAGGTGGTGGGCAATGTGTTCGCGGGGCTCGACGACGAGCTGTCCCGGGGCCGCATCCCCATCCGCTTCGAACAGGATGGGCCCATCCATGCGCGGTGGGACCGCCCCCGTATCGAACAGGTGGTCGCGAACCTGGTGGGAAACGCCATCAAGTATGGCGAGCACAGGCCCGTGCTCGTGTCCGCGCGGGCCCGGGACGACCGGGTGTGGCTGATGGTGCAGGACCAGGGCCCGGGCATCGCGACGAAGGACCGGGAGCGCATCTTCCAGGTGTTCGAGCGGGCGGTGCGGGGGACGAACATCTCCGGCTTCGGCCTGGGGCTCTACGTGACGCGGCAGATCATCCAGGCGCACGGCGGCTCCATCCAGGTGGAGGACACGCCGGGTGGAGGCACGACCTTCGTCGTCGAGCTGCCGGTGGACCCGGCGTCACCGACGGAGCCGGCCGGAGGGCGGTACCCGCCGGAGCTGGACTCTGGCGAGGAGAGCCAGGCGACGTGCTGAACCCCGTCCACCGCGACCTTTACGCCATCGAACAGGTGGCCGAAGCTGCCGCGAATGGCGAAATACACGGTCAAGCTCTCCGCGGCTCCGGCAGGTCATGAGATTCCACCGTTGCTCCAGGACGTCGGCGCCTGGGTGGGCAGGCAGACCCACGGAACGCTGGGCTGGTTCGACGCGCTCGCGGCCGAGGCCATTCCGAAGGAATGGAATCCGAAGCAGGCAGCCCGTCTCCGGCGTGAAGCCTTCGCGTTCCTGCATCTCCCTGACGGCTCGCTGCTCGCGCTCGTGAACACGGGAGCCAAGACCCCGCCCGCGGTGGCGTTGCTCGGCTCGGAGGGCGAGGCGCGGACCCTCGCGAACAGCCTCGAGGAGTTCCTGACGCTGTGGTCCAAGGGCGAGACGGAGGTCGCCGACCTCGACGACGAGGAGGGAGCCTCCGGCCGGAAGGCACTGGCTGCGTGGCTCAAAACGCAGAAGGTCAAGGTGCCGAAGGCGAAGGACTTCGACTTCGCGGCCTGGCTCGACGGTGACGCCGCGGCCCCGCCCCCGGCGCAAGCGCAGGCGGTCGCCGTCCGCAAGAGCGCGCCCACGGCGGTAATGAAGAAGCTCGGCCCGAAGACGCAAGCACTCGCGTCGATTCTCGGAAAGCGTGCGGACGCCCCCGAGGTCATCGCCTATGTGACCGGGGTGCTCGGCAAGAAGGTGCCGCCATCGACGAGCGAGAACAATGATTCGGTGAACGTCGAGGCACCGAAGCACGGCGTCGAGCTCGTCTTCTCTCACGACATCCTGAACGACGCCTATCCGCCCATCTCCAAGACCCGCAAGACGTTCATCCCCTACGTCGCCTCCGCATGGGTGAGGTCGAGAATCGAGGAGAACGTGCTGGGGGTGCCGTGGAAGGGAGCCTCGGAGGCGGAGTTCACGAAGCTGCTCGGAGCGCCCACCGGCCGTCGGGCCTCCTTTTCGGACGAGGATGAGCTCACCGTCGCCTACTGGGTCTACGCGCTCGACACGGCGGCGCAGGTGGAGCTCGAGATTGAGCTCGACGACGCCATCACCACCGTCACGCTCTCCGTGAAGGGCGGAGGCGCGCTCATGCGGTACCCAGACGTCACGACCGGGCTCTTCGTGGGCTATGCCGCGACGCGAGGCCTGCTCGATACCTCGCGCTTCTCCGCGCACCGCGAGCTGCTCGCGGCCGTCTCAGCGCGCAAGGCGAAGGGTTCGGAGCTGGTGAAGCAGGCGCTTCCGCGCGGCCTCTGGAACGACCACCTCCGCGATGCTCCGGGGCTTGGCGAGATGGCGTGGCGATGGTTCCACAACATGAACGGGCTCTGGATTACGGCCGACCTCAAGAAGACGTTCGGAAAGCGCGCGGGCCCGTTCGGCCACGACGAGCCCAAGCTCGATGACGACACCTGGGACGCCGTCGACAAGGCGGCGCCGCTCCTGGACAAGCGCTTCGCGGCGTGGATTGGGAAGTAGCGGCGTCGGACCCGCCGAGCGCCGCGCCCGCCGCCACCGCGCGGTGCGTCCATGGGCTCCCCGTCCCGCGTGCCTGCCCGGGCACGCACCGGCCATTCCTAGCTTGGGAGGTGCGGGGACGCTCCGAGCGCGCTCCCCATGGAGGGAGAGCACCATGACCCTGGACACCCAGCGTGCACGCGGACAGGCGGGCGGAGGGCTTCCGCCCGGGATGACCCCTGACCTGGTGGAGCAACTTCGGACCCGACTGCGGGGCGGGCTCGTCCGCCCCGGGGACGCCGACTACGAGGAGAGCTGCCGCGTCTACAACGCCATGATTCAGAAGCACCCGGCGCTCATCGCCCGGTGCGCCGACGTGGCGGATGTCATCGCGTCGGTCGGCTTCGCCCGTGAACAGAAGCTCACCCTGGCCATCCGCGGCGGTGGGCACAACGGCGGCGGGCTGGGCATCTGCGAGGGAGGCCTGGTGGTGGACCTGTCGCGCATGCGGGGCGTACGGGTGGACCCCGTCGCGCGCACGGTGCGCGTCTCCGGTGGCAGCGTCTGGGGCGACGTGGACCATGCCACGCACGCGTTCGGCCTCGCCGTCCCCTCGGGCATCATCTCCACCACCGGCGTGGGCGGGCTCACCCTGGGCGGCGGACTGGGCCACCTCTCGCGCCGCTACGGCCTCAGCATCGACAGCCTGCTCGCCGTGGACCTGGTGCTCGCGGACGGGCGCTTCGTCACCGCGAGCGCCGAGCAGCACCCGGACCTGTTCTGGGCGGTGCGCGGCGGCGGCGGCAACTTCGGCGTCGTCACCTCCTTCCTCTTCCGGGCCCATCCGGTGGGCTCCGTCATCGGCGGGCCCACCCTCTGGCCCCTGGAGCGCGCCGCGGAGGTGATGCAGTGGTACCGCGACTTCATCTCCGCCGCGCCGGAGGAGCTCGGTGGCTTCTTCGCCTTCATGACCGTGCCGCCCGGGCCGCCCTTCCCCGAACCCCTGCACCTCAAGAAGATGTGCGCGGTGGTGTGGTGCTACACCGGGGACCCGGCGCGCGCGGATGAGGTGTTCGCACCGGTGCGGGCGCTGTCTCCGGCGCTGCACGGCGTGCAGCCCATGCCCTACCCCGTCCTGCAGAGCATGTTCGATGCGCTCTACCCGCCCGGCCTCCAGTGGTACTGGCGCGCGGACTTCGTGAAGGAATTGCCAGACGCGGCCATCGCCCGGCACGTGGAGTTCGCCGAGCGGCTGCCGACGATGCACTCCACCATGCACCTCTACCCCATCGACGGGGCGGTGCACCGCGTGGCCCCCGGCGACACCGCGTTCAGCTTCCGGGATGCGCGCTGGGCCGAGGTCATCGTCGGCGTGGACCCCTCACCGGGCAAGGCGCGGGAAATCTCCACCTGGACGAAGGACTACTGGAACGCGCTGCACCCCTACTCCGCGGGCGGCGCCTACGTGAACTTCATGATGGACGAGGGCCAGGAGCGCGTGCAGGCGACGTACCGGGACAACTACGCCCGGCTGGTCGAGGTGAAGAAGCGCTACGACCCGGACAACCTCTTCCACGTGAATCAGAACATCCGTCCCACCTCGGCCGGGGCCGAGGAGCTGCCGCACTGAGGGCCCCTCCGGCGCGCGTCGAGGACGACTCAGGGCTGGTAGCTGCGGATGGCCATCGCGGTCATGTGCGTCATGAGCAGGTACTGCTGACCCACGCGCCGCAGCTGGGGACCGAACTCGGGGCGCTCCACGCTCGCCTGCTCGATGAGCCACATCAGCGACGTCTCCGCCGACTTGAGCCCACCGAGGATGTCCTTCGGGGAGACGCCCGCGGCGATGCGCTTCTTGAACGCCGCCGTCTGGCTCTCGACGTAGGCCTCGGGCGTCCGGTTCACGAGCCCGTTGATGAGGTTGTCGAAGGCGATGCCGACGGCCGCCAGCGTGGGCTCGCGCGGCGCCTCGACGTAGGACTTGAGCTTCGCCTCGCAAAGGCTGTCGTAGAAGTACTCGACGGCGCGCTCGCGATGCTTTCGGTAGAAAGTCTCCAGGTGCTGCTCGGGCGTCACGGTCAGCCTCCAGGAGGGGGCGCACGGGGGGGCGGACTGCTCGGGCGCGGACTTCCACCGCCATGGTAGGGGGTGCGGCGACCCGGTTTCACCGGGTCGCCGCTGCCCTGGCAGCCTGCCTGGACGCTCCCCACCTGCCTTCGCGCGGGCGGCTCAGCGCTTCGGCGTCCTGCCGGAGGACTTCGTCACGAACTCCACGCGGCGGTTCGCGCCCTGCTCCTCGGGTGTGCCGTTCCCGTTCACGGGGCGGTCGGAGCCGTATCCCCGGGCGACCAGGCGGGAGCCCGCGACGCCGCGCTGGATGAGGTACCTGCGCACCATGTCCGCGCGCTGCTGACTCAGCCTGCGATTGAGCGCCTCCGGACCGGTGTTGTCCGTGTGCCCCTCGACGCGGACCGAGAGCCGCGGGTGGGCCTTCAGGTAGTCCGCGACGGCATTCAACTGCCGCTTCTCCTCGTCCTGGAGCTCGTACTGTCCCGTCGGGAAGAGGACGTGGTGGTCCATCGGCGGGCCGGCATGCTCGGCCGGGGGCGCGGGAGGCGGCGGCTCCTCTCGCGGGGGCTCGGGCGGAGGCGCCACGGTGGGCTTCTCCTCCTGGACGGGGCAGCCGCGATTCGCCGCGACGCCGGCCTCCTTCGGGCACGCGTCCTCATCGTCCGGAACGCCATCGCCATCCGCGTCGGGCGCGGGGCAGCCCTTGTAGCGCGGGAGCCCCGGCTCGTTGGGGCACGCGTCCAGGCGGTCCACCACGGTGTCCCCATCCGAGTCGCGGTCCGGGCAACCCTGGTTGTCCACCGCGCCGGCCTCCAGCGGGCAGCGGTCCTTCCCGTTGGCCACCGAGTCCCCGTCGTCGTCCAGGTCCGGGCACTGCTCGGGCGTGTGGGTCCGTCCGCCCTTGCACGGGTCCTCGCGCGAAGGCGGCGTGTGGGCCCAGGCGATACCCGCGTTGATGCGGAGCGAGGGCGTGCCCGGAATGTCCGTGAAGCCATGCCCCGCCATCGCGAACGCCTCGAAGCCGCCGCCCACCGGCAGCCGCAGGCCGCCGAGCAGCTCCAGCGCCACGTCCGACTCCACGAGCGACTCGGACGCCTCCAGCGCGATTTCGCCGCGCAGGCCCTCGCCGCGCGTGGCCACCACCAGCCCCTGTTCCAGCTCGGTTCCGAAGTCGCGGCCGGGCTCGACCTCCGTGGAGCGAATCCTCACGCCCGCGCTGGCGCCCAGCGACACCGGGCCCACCTCGCGTCCCACGGCCACCCGGGGTGCGAGCTGGAACCCGGCCCAGCCGTCCTGCCGGCCGAACGCGCTCGCCGTACCGCCGGGCAGTCCGATGTCCAGGCCGAGGCCGAGGAACACCGGCGCCCCGTCCTCGCGGCGCAGCAGCGCGAAGCGCGCGCCCAGCTCCGGTGTCCCGAGCCCGAAGGACTTCGGCTCCGTCACGCCGACCAGCTCATCCGCGCCACTCCCGCCCTGGGTGATGATGACGGGCAGCTTCGCGGACAGCTCCAGGCGCTCGGTGGGTGACCACGCACCGGCGAGCCAGGCCGCGACGCGGTAGTCGATGATGTCGCGCTCGACGCCATCAGAGCCCTCCAGCACCAGGATGCCGCGCTCGTAGCCGGCCATGAGCATCAGCCGGAAGCCACCCTCGGGGAGCAGGTGGCCCGTGTCCACGAACATCGAGTCGGTGCCCGCGGGACTGAAGCGCAGGCGCTCCAGGTCGATGGGAACGATGGGCCCGGCGCTCTGGGCAAGAGCGGCGGGGGCAAGGAAGACGGCCAGTAGCGCGGCCAGCGCCCGGCACGGAGCCTGTGTACGCATGGAGAGTTCCATTCGCGAAGAAGGGGGTTCGTGCGAGCTGTTCAGGAGCGGCGACGGCGCAGTCCGCTCCACAAGGCCATTGCCACCAGGAGCACCAGCGACGAGGCCGTGCCGCTGCCCGTGCTCTGGCATCCGCCTCCGGCGATGGACACCACCGGGGTCTGCACCGTCACCTGGAAGAAGCACTGCGCCGAGTTACCGGCCGCGTCCGTGGCGGTGTAGGAGACGCGCGAGACACCCGCCGGGAAGCTGCTGCCCGAGGGCGGCGAGGCGGTCACCGTCGGCGTGGAGACGGCGTCGGTGACCACGGGGGGCTCGTACGTCACGGTCGTGCCCGAGGCTCCCTCCGGGGACACCTGCACGTCCGCCGGACACGTCAGGGACGGAGCCGTGGTGTCCTCGACGATGACCTGGAACGTGCACGTGGACGTGTTGCCCGCGGCGTCCGTGGCGGTGATGGTGACGACCGTGCCGCCGAGCGGGAAGGTGCTGCCCGAGGCCGCCGAGGACGTCACGTTGGGATTGGTCGTGACGGCATCCGAGGCCGTCACCGGGTCCCAGGTGACGGTGGCCCCCGAGGCGCTCGTGGCCTCCACGGTCCGCGTCGCGGGACACGTGAGGGAGGGAGGTCTCGTGTCCACGACGGTGAACTGGAACGTGCACGTGTCCGTGCTGCCCGAGGCGTCCGTCGCCGTGGCCGTGACGGTGGTGCTCCCGAAGGGGAAGGTGCTTCCCGCGGGCGGCGAATAGGTGATGGTGGGGTTGGCGGTCTCCGCGTCGGTGGCGGTGGCGGGCGGCCAGTTCCCCGGGGCTCCGTCGGGGCCCGTCGCTTCGCTCACGAGGTTCGCGGGGCAGGTGATGACCGGAGGCGCATTCGCGACGTCGAGGTTCACGGTGGCGACGTTGCTGTCGAGGCCGCAGTCCCGGACCTGGAAGGTGAAGCTGTCGGGGCCCAGGTAGCCCGGCGTGGGCGTGTACGTGACGTTCGGCGGCGTGCCGCTCAGCGTCCCGTGCTGGGGAGGCGTGACAATCACCCAGCTCAACGCCTGCCCCGCGTCCGGGTCCGTTGCCACGAGGGTGATGGCAACGGGGGCGCCAGGGCCCGTGGAGACCGTCTGGGTCTGCGCCGTGGGCGCGGTATTGGGAACCACCGTCACCATGCGCCCACCCGAAATGGCATTGGCGAAGACAGACAGGGCATACGGCCCCGGCGGGAGGTCGGCGGGGACGAACACCGTCGCGCTCGTGGCGGACATGTCCGTGGCGGGAAGCGTCCGGAGTCGTCCGCCCTCGGCGCCCCGCAGGCGCACCAGGGGGAAGTCCGTCGGGGAGTCCGAGTAGGAGCCGCCGCTCGCGCCCGAGATGCCCCGGAAGCGCAGGCCCTGGAGGACGCTCGTACAGGCGGGGACGAGGACGTCCGGCTGACTCACCACCGGGCGCCACGCGGCCTGTGCACCGGTGTCCTCGTACAGCTCCGCGCCCGTCGCCGCGTTGCCTCCCGCCAGCAGCACCTCGCCCGAGGGCAGAGCCACTGCGACGAGCCCTCCGCGTGCGGACGGCGCACTGACGGCCGTCCAGTCGTGGATGGCGGTGTCATAGACCTCCGCCGAGGTCGAGGACGTGCCCGGCGCGCTCAGGCCGCCCGCGACCAGGACCTTGCCCGACGGCGCGAGCGTCGCGGTGTGGAACCCGTGCGCCTCGGAGAGCGCGGCCCCGGCAGCCCACGTGTTGGTGCCGGCGTCATAGAGCTCCGTGGACGTGAGCCCCGCGGCGCCCGAGAGCCCGCCCGCCGCCAGGACCCGCCCGGACGGCAGCAGCGTCAGCGTGAGGCCCTCGCGGCCCTGCGCCAGTGCGGCGGCGGAAGCCCAGGTGTTGGTGGCCGGGTCGTACACCTCCGCCGTGGCGAGCGCCGCGCCGCCGCCGTTGCGTCCTCCGGCGACGAGCACCCTGCCATCGGAAAGCAGCGCGGCGGCATGTGCGGACCGGGGCGCGGCCAGGGCCGCCGCCGGAGCCCACGTATTGGCAGTGGGGTCATACAGCTCCACCGTCGCGAGCACCGTGGCGTCGCGCTGCCCGCCCACGACGAGCACCCGTCCGTCGGGAAGAAGCGTGGCCGTGTGGAAGTGCCGGGCGCCGACGAGCGCTGCCGCCGGGCTCCAGGCATTGGCGGTCGCATCGTAGCGATCCGTGGAGGCCACCGAGACTCCGCCGTTCGAGCCACCCACGACGAGCACCGCGCCCGAGCGCAGCACGGTCGCCGTGGCGCGCTCGCGGGGAATGGAGAGGTTCGGCGCGGGCGACCAGGTGTTGGCCGCCCGGTCATAGAGCTGCGCCGAGGCCAGCGCGGCGCCTCCGTTGTCACGGCCTCCCGCGACGAGGACGCGGCCCGTGGGCAGCAGGGCCACCACGGGGTCCACCCGGGCGCCGCCCGGCGCGCCAGCCGGGGTCCACGCGTTGACGCCCGGGTCATAGAGCTCCGTGCTCTCGAAGAAGGTCAGGGTTGGCGCCTGGGTGTAGCCGCCCGCGACCAGCACCCTGCCGGACGGCAGCAGCGTCGCGGTGTGGTTCTCCCGCCCGACCCCCATCGTGCCCCCGGCGGACCACAGTCCGGTGGCGGGGTCATAGATTTCCGAGACCTGCTGCGCAGCCGCGCGGAACTCGGAGCCACCAGTGACCAGGACCCGGCCATCCGGCAGCAGCGTGGCCATGTGGCCCGAGCGCGCGAAGGCCAGGCTGCCCGTGGCCGTCCACGTGTTGCTCGCCGGGTCGTACAGTTCCGCCTGGGTCGTGGCGCCGCCGCCGGTGAAGCCGCCGGCAATCAGCACGCGGCCATCGGGAAGCAGCGTGCTGGTGGAGTAGTGCCGCGCGACGAGGGGTGGCGCGGCGGCGGTCCAGGTGTTCGTCGCGGGGGCATACAGGTCCGCGCCGGGGACCTCACCCGCCTGGTCGAAGCCACTCACCGCGAGCACCCGGCCGTCTTGGAGCCGCGTGGAGGAGTGCGCGCTCCGGCCCAGGGTCATGTTACCGGCGGGGGAGAACGTGTTGGTGGCGGGGTCGTACAGCTCGGAGGAGGCGAGCCGGACGCCTCCGCTCCCCGTGCCACCGGCGACCAGCACCTTCCCCGAGTCCAGGGTGGTGAGGGTGGGCAGGCCGCGGGTGGCCGACATGGGGCCCGTGGCCGTCCAGGCGCCCGTCACGGGGTCGTAGAGGCGCCCGACCGCGGACCCATCCGTCAGCATGAGCACCTTGCCACTGGAGAGCAGCACGGCCAGCGTGATGTTGCCCTGGAGGCCGGTCGCTCCCGCGGAGGTCCAGGCATCGGTGGCCGGGTCGTAGAGCTCCGCGGTGGCGACGAAGCCCAGCCTGTTGACGCCATTGATGGCCAGGAGCTTGCCGGAGCCGAGCAGCACGGCGGCATGCTGCGCGCGCGTAGCGGCCATGGACGCGGTGGCGGTCCAGCCGGGGGCCACGGCCAGGGGCGCGGCGATGGAATCCACGGCGTTGCCGTCGGCGGGCGCCGGGCCCTCCTTCGCGCAGGACAGCAGGAGCGCGCTCCCTACGAGCGCCAGGACGCTGCGCCAGACATTGCGATGTAACAGCATCACATGGGCTCCATTTCGAGGGACCGTTGAGGTTTATACACTCGATAGAGGCCGATGCGATGAATGGAGTAGGCCGGCCACCGCCTCCGGGTCGGACCACGCAGGTTGGCGGCATGTACGACGCGTGCTCCGACACGGTGATTTGGATGGTGCACCCGTCGAATCGCGCTACCCGTCCCTCTCCTCCTCCCCGGCGCGGAAGATTTCCCGGCCCGACTCCATGACGAAGTCGAACTCGGCCCAGGTGGCCGCGAGGGCCTGCTGCCCTCCAGGCTCGAGGCCCAGGTCGGTCGTGAAGGGGTGGCTCGCGTGGTCACCCCAGCTCACCTGGAACGTGCCAGGGAGGGGTCCGTAGCCGCGCAGCGCACGCACGGAAGCCTTCGCCTCGATGATGGCCTGGTAGCAGGCGCGGTCAGTGTGCTGGACGTCGCGGAACTGCTTCAAGAACGCAATCGTCACGTCTTCCAGGGCGAGGCTCCGTGCGAGCGACGAGGCCCACCTACCCGAGGGGTCTATCGGCCTGACGAGCTCGCCGATGACCTCGTCGACGGAGCGCACCGGCCCCGGGGATGCCTCGCTCCGTGTCACCTCCAGGATGCGCGCCTTCCCGCCACGCGTCTCGGGGGCGTGCCTCGTGAGCACCTCCCCCACCACCGAGAGGTGCTCGAGCGCGCGGCCGGAGCGGCGCACCTCCACGTCGACCACGCTCTTTGGGAAGCCGTAGATTTCGCGCCCGGCGGCCGCGGCGGCCCCGGTCGTGACGAAGACGTGCGGCATGAACCAGACCAGCCGCTCCGGGATGAGCCCACCCGTCCCCGCTCGCATGGCCCAGGCCGGCACCCAGAACGCGATGTCCGTCTCCGGCATGTAGCCGAGGCGGCGATGCTCGGGGTCTCCGGAGAAGGCGCGCCCGGCGAAGGCCGAGGTGAGCACGACGAAGGGCGCCGCGGGCACATACCGGACGTGTCCCTGCGCCGGGACGTTCAGGTACCGGTCCAACAGCGCGCCGAGCGCACCCTGCCGGGCCCGAAGCACGAGCGCGGTCAGCCAGACGTCCTCCATCACATAGGGCGAGCGGAGTGACATCTCACCAGGGCGGTCGACGTAGAGGGGAAGGGAGACCTCCGGCACGGCGCGGGGCCGCGGAACCTCGCCGATGATGGAGACCTCCGCGCCGAGCGCCCGCGCCGCCAGCAGGCCGGACATCGTCGCCGCTTCGATGCAGCCCAGGTCATAGCCGGTCCGCGTCCAGTCGCCCGCCAGCACCAGTCCCTCGAAGCCCGACGCGTCGGGGGCGATGCGGTGCTTCTGCGAGCCCGGCACCGACAGCACGTAGCGGTCCGAGGGGTCTGCGTTGACGCGCAGGTATTGCGAGCGCAGGCGCTCGGGCCCGGTGCGCCCTTCCGCGTCGTGGAGGAGCTCCCACCGCAGCCCCCCGCGCGCGTCGGCGCCGCGCGGCCAGAGATGCGCGAGGTGCTCCCCGACGGCGCCGCGTGCGACGGCCTCCAGCGCCGCCCGGTCGTTGGCGCGTGGGTCTTTCGCGGCGACGGGGTCATCGCCGTGCCCGAGCTGGCCGCAGGCATAGAGGATGCCCTGGACGCCGTCACCGGCCTTCCAGCCCTCGGTGGGGATGAGATGTGACATGTCCGCCCAGGTCTCGAGCGGCACCTGGTACGCGGTCATCACGGGCTCGTCCCCGCTCGAGGCGAGCGGCCCGAGGGGCTCGGTCACCCACAGCTGCGCCGACACCGTGCGGACCGTCTTGACGTTCTCCACCATGCGCTGCCACCGCGGGCTCGCCGCGATGAGCTCCGAGGCAACGGACGGCAGCGCTCCCAGCGCGATGCCGAGCACGACGCGGTCGAAGTCGGTGCCATGCCGCAGCGTCCGTTGCTCGACGGGGGACCAGTCACTCCAGAAGGAGGCGAAGCCCGCGCCGTGGCGGGAGAGCGCCTCGCCCTCGACGAGCTGGCTGTAGAGGGGGTGCTCCGGCCAGCACGGCAGACCGCCCACGTCGATGAGCGGGTGATAGGTGCCGTCGGTGGGCGTGGCCTGCCGGCCGATGACGACGCGCTCCACGCGCCGCTCGTCGGCGGACAGCTCCAGTCGCTGCACGCGGTGGAAGAACTCGAAGCGGACGCCGCGTCGGCGGAGGACTTCGTACAGGGGTGCGAAGACCGTCTCTCCCATCCCCGCGCGCATCTTGTAGAAGACCGCGCCCCGGTAGCAGGTGAACATGCGCAGCATGCCGAGGACGGCCATCCCCGCGCCCGCCCCGTCTCCGTCGCAGAAGGCGAGGTGGTAGAAGGCGCGAATCAGCCCGCTCGACACCGTCATCTCGGAGGCGCCGTGCTTGCGGAGCCAGTCGCTGTACTCGAGTGCGTCGAGCGCCTCGATGTCGATGTCAGGTCCGAGGATGCCGTCGCGAAGGATGCCGATGAGCGAGACGGCGCTGAATTCGAGGACTATCCACACCCGCCGCAGCTCGGTGTCGGCCTCGAGGTCGCGCCGCGCCAGGGAGCGGAGTCGCTCGAGCAGTGAGCGGACACCGTCCGCGAGGGCTCGCGCCGCCTCGCCGACGAGCAGAGAACCTTCCAGCGCGAGCACGCGCTTGAGCAGGCCCCGGAGTTGCCCGGCCACGTCGGCGACCTCGGGGCGGGCGCCCTTCCCCTGCTTCCACCAGGCGAGCGCATACCGCAGCACGTGGACCGCGGCACCGCGGATGGCCTCTCCGGCCCCTGGGAACGGACGCCCGTCGCCGGGCCACTCGGAGGTCTCCGGAAAGGTGACGCTCCAGTGCTCCCAGCCGCGACGGGTCTTCTCCCCGACGGTGATGGCGCCGTGCTTGATGAAGGCGTCGCGCAGCGTGCGCATCGCGGCGCCGGGAGGTCGGCCGAGCTCCTCGTAGCAGCGACGCAGCAGCGTGAAGGCGTTCTCGTAGTACCCGAGCCAGACATGCAGGCCGTGCTCCTCGATGCGCCCGCGCGCCTGCCGGTTGCGGACGCTGGCGCCCTTCCCTCCGAGCAGCCACCCGTCCTGGTAGACGGTGAGCGCATAGCGCGCGCGAAGCGCCGCCGTGTCGGTGAGGGCGAAGGCGGCCGAAAGCGAGGCCATGCCTCCGCCGAGGATGGCCACCCTCTCACGACGCGCCGTGGGCGCGTCCCGGGTGGGGGAATTCTGGAATTGAGACATGGAGGGGGTCGAGCGAGGCAGTGGCAACTGGTTTGCACTCCGCGGCGGCGCTGCCCACGAAGGGCAGTTGCCATCCATCAAACCGAGGAGTTCATCCAGATGAAGCTACTTCGAATCGCCGTCGCCCTGCTGGCGATGGGCACCGTTGCGCTCGGGAGTTCCGCTCACGCAGCGTGTCCTGTGTTCGCCGACCAGAACACGCAGGTCAGCCAGGCCGGCTCTTCCGTGGCGCCCGTCTCCGGGCTCGCCTTCGCGCAGTACTTCGTCACGGTGAGCGCAGGAGGAGGCACCGCCACCCTCATCAACCTCTCCATCAGCGCCAATCCCGGCTTCTCGTACTCCAACGGGCAGAAGGGCTTCACCGGCTCGGGGTCCACGATCTACACCTCGTACCTCGTCGGTCCCGCCGCCACGGTGGGGCAGTACCGGGACGTCATCGTGCAGATCCACAACGTCGCGGGCCAGCTCGTCTGCTACGACGTCTACCGGGTGACTGTCTCCCTGCCGCCGGGTTGGACGCCGTGGCTGAACCGTGACGGCCCGAGTGGCTCCGGCGACTACGAGACGCTGGTCGACTTCAGCCCGACCCAGGTGTGCCCCAATCCCGTGGCCGCCGAGTGCCGGACCATCGCAGGCGCGGTGCCCTGGTACTCCACGGGTGAGACCTACAGCTGCACCCCCAACGGTGGTGGAGCCTGCGTCAACGCCAACCAGTCGGACGGCTTCTGTCAGGACTACGAAGTCCGCTTCTACTGTCCGTAGCCGGGCCGTGACGTGAAGGTCCGCGCGCCGGTGGGAGCTTTCACCGGCGCGCGTGTGTGACGAAGCGGGCTACAAATCCGGGCCCGCGTGTGACGTGGCACGCTACGAAGCGGCGCGCTACCCGTAGGTCTCCCGCTTGATGCGCTTGTCCGAGATGCCCAGCGCGTGGAGGTGGCCGAGCACCGTCTCCATGAAGCGCGGCGTGGCGGGCGTGCGCGTCTCCAGCGCCTTGCGCCTGTCCCACGGCGTAATCGCCGGGCCGCACGCGTACACGAGGCAGGTGTCGCGGTCCGGAATCAGCTCCTCCAGCAGCGCCTCCGCCACGCGGCCCTTGCGCACGTGGGCGCCGAAGCGTGACTCGTCCGTCTCGCGGGTGAGCGTGTGCACCACGCGCACGCGGTCCGGGTGGGCGAGCGCCAGGGCCTCCAGCTCGTCGCCGTAGAGCACGTCGCCCCACGTCTTGCTGGAGAAGAGGAAGGTGTGGCGCAGCTTCAGTTTCCGGTGGAGCGCGTCCTTGAGGATGGCGAAGTTGGGCACCGCGCCTGAGCCGGCCACGAGGTGGACGATGTGCTCGGTGCGCGCCTCCACGTCGTCCGGCAGCACGTACGGCCCCATGAAGCCCAGCACCTTCATCCGCGCGCCGGTGAGCCGGCCGTGCACGAGGAAGGGCGACAGCAGCGGCGGGTAGCGCGTGAGGCCGGGGATGAACTCCTCGTCCTTCACGGTGATGGCCACCAGCGGCTCGTGCGGCGCGGACGCGAGCGAGTACGAGCGCTGCGGCTCCTTGCGGCCCTTCTGCTCCTGGAGGTACGCGGACAGCCGCCCGAGCGCGGGGAACTGGTGCGGGTCGATGTTGATGAACTGACCGGCCTTGTAGTCCAGCGGGGCGCCGCCGAAGTCGAGGAACAGCGTGGCCGTGTCATGCGTGTCCATGCGCACGCTGGCGACGGTGACCTCGTACTCCACGGGCTTCCTGCTGCGCGACACGGTGGCTTCGGCGCTCATGCCCTCCTCCCTTAGCCCAACCCGGGGCCTCGCTTCGACGCCTTTACGCTCCGCGTCTGACGCGGAGCGGCGCGTTGCGCGCCGCGCGGGCCGTGGCCGTGAAACAGTGGAGCGGGTCTGTCCCGCGGTCGGTGGGGAGCGTTGGCTGCCCGACGGCCGGCCGGACTGGCGAGCAGCGGGCCTGCGTGGGTGATGACCGGTGCCGCCGGGCGGGACTACATCTTCTGGTGGGTAGTGGCGGGACTGGGGCACCGGAAATCTTGCCTGCCCGCCCAGGCTCCAGCCGAGCCATGCTCTCGGGCCGTCCCGAGATGGAGGCGACCGAAGCGTGCTGCGCATTCTCTTTGAGCTGATGTCCATGCTGCCGGAACGGGCGCGCCGCCGCGTGGTGCGCGCGCTGATGAACCGCGTCTGGGACACGCTGGCGAACGAGGTGGTGGAAGGACGGGAGAACATCCCGGACGAGCCCTGCCTCTTCATCTGCAATCACCTGTCCAACGCGGACGGCTTCACACTGGACCGGGCCTTCCGTCCGCGGCAGGTCTCCTTCCTGGCGGGCGTGAAGCTGCAGAGCACGACGATGACGCGGCTGGCGTCGGAGGTGATGGAGACCATCGCCATCAAGCCCAACTCGGCGGACATCGAGGCGATGCGGCGCGCGGTGGACACGCTCAAGGGCGGCCAGTCGGTGCTCATCTTCCCGGAGGGCGCGCGCAGCCGCATGGGCACGCTGCTGGAAGCGAAGAAGGGCGTGTCGCTGATTGCCAAGCGCGCGGGCGTGCCGGTGGTGCCGGTGGCGTTGCAGGGCACGGAGAAGCTGATGCCCATCAACGACACGGACATGGGCGGCGAGCGGCTGTACAAGGCCGACGTCTTCGTGCGCTTCGGCCGGCCGTTCCGCGTGGAGGACCTGGAGCCGGAGGTGTCCGGAGCGGAGGACGCGCGCCAGGCGCTGGTGGACGCGATGATGCGCCGGGTGGCCGCGCTGCTGCCGCCCGAGTACCGCGGCGTGTACGGAGAAGACCCTCCGCCCGCGGCCGTGAGCCGGGAGCCGCAGCAGCCCGCCGCTCCCGGGCCGTGAGGCGTGGCGCCCGCGTCCCGGAATGAGTCGTTGCGGCCCGCGCCGGGACGCGGACAATGGGCCCCGCCGTGACGAGCCATCGAAGCGAAGAACAAATCTACGTATCCACGCTGCCCGGCCTGGAGCCCGCCCTGGAAGCGGAGGCGTCCGCGCTGGGCTGGGCGCCGCGCCGGGTGGAGGGCGGCGTGGAGCTGGAGGGCCCGGCCGGCCTCCACCAGGAGGCCAACCTGCGCCTGCGCACCGCCAGCCGCGTGCTGCTGCGCCTGGGCTCCTTCCGCGCGGGAGACTCCGACACCCTCGCCGAGCACCTGGGCGCGCTGGAGTTGTCACGCGTCTGGGACGGGCGCACTCCGCCGAAGCTGTCGGTGAGCATGCACCGCTCGCCGGTGCCGGGGCCGGACGTGGTGTTCTCCGCGGCCGCCTACGCATGGGGCCTGCCCTCGGTGGAGCACGCGGGGCCGCTCGACGAGGAGGGCGGTGGCGCGGGCCTCACGTTGCTGGTGCGCGTGGAGGGAGACGCCTTCACCGTGAGCGCGGACACCAGCGGCGAGCCGCTGCACCGGCGCGGCTACCGGCAGGAGGTGAGTCGCGCACCCCTGCGCGAGACGCTCGCGGCGGGAATCCTGCGGCTCGCGAAGTACGACGGCACGGAGCCACTGGTGGACCCGATGTGCGGCTCGGGCACGTTCCTCGTCGAGGGTGCGTGGCTGTCCATGCGCCGCGCACCGGGGCTGCTGCGCGCCTTCGCCTTCGAGTCCTTCCCGGGCTGCGACGCCGCGGCGTGGGCCACGCTCAAGGCGCGGGTGGAGGCGGAGGCCCTGCCCGCTCCGCGCGCGACGCTCCACGGCTTTGACATCAACGCGGGCTCGCTGGGCACGGCGCGGCGCAACGCCCGGCGCGCGGGGGTGACGCTCGCGCTGGAGCGCCAGGACGTGCGCACGCTGGTGGCACCCGTGCCAGGGCCGGGGCTGGTGGTGGCCAATCCGCCCTATGGCAAGCGCGTGGGTGAAGCGGAGGACCTGCCCGGCCTCTACCGCGCGTTGGGCCACACGCTGCGGCGCGGCTTCGCGGGCTGGCGGGCGGCGGTCATCCTCCCGGACGACACCGCACTGGTGAAGGCGCTGGACCTGCCCGGTGCGCGAAGCCTCCCCGTGCGCAATGGCGGCCTGCGGTGCCGACTGCTGCTGACGGGGCCCGCGAAGCCCCAGCCTCCCGCGCATCAGTGAGGACGCGGTGGGCACCACGAGGCTCCACCCGCCCGCGCATCGGTGAGCCCGCGGTCCAGCGACCCGCCCCGAGCCGCTGGTGCCGCCCTGCCAGCACGACTGGGGGCCGCGCTCGTCTGCTCTCGTGATGGTGCGCTCGTGCACGGTGTGCAGCCAGCCGGGCGGCTCAATCCCATACATGAAGCACGGGAAGAAGCGAAAAGCCGTGCGCTCCGAGGCCAGCAGGCAGGCGGGTTGTATCAGACCCTGTTTACATTCATGTCTCAGACGCCGGAGCATCCCTCGTTACATGGGTCTCTCCCGCGTCTTCTCCCTGGTGCCCACGGCAGCTGTCGCTCTCTTCCTTCCCGCGAGGTCCCTCGCGAAAGGGCATCCGCTCAGGAGTTCACGCCTCGCGGCGCTCGGCACCGCGCTGCTGCTCGTCCTGACGCTGGCGCCCGGGGCGCACGCGGCGACGGCGCAGTCCCCCGTGCCCGTCCTGGACGGGTGGCGCTTCCGCTGGGGCGACTCTCCGCTCGGGCCCGACGGGACCCCCAACTGGGCGAAGGAGACGGGCGCGGGAGAAGGCTGGCAGCCCATGGCCGCGCTGCACGTTCCGCCGGGCCGTGGCACGAACACGCTGCTGTGGCTGAGCATCCCCGTGCCCGAGGGGAAGTGGCTGGAGCCGGCGCTCTACCTCGGCACCGTCGCCAACGCCTTCGAGGCGTATGCCGGTGGCCAGCGCATCTACACGAGCGGGAAGATCAACCCCTCCGGCCGCGAGGACATGGACAGCATGGCCTGGCAACTGGTGCCGCTGCCGCCCTCGGTGACGGGCCAGCGCATCCTGCTGCGCATCCAGGGCACCGGCCCCGCCATCGGCGTGACGCGTGACGCGCGCGTGGGCCCGCGCCATGCGCTGCTCGCCGAGGCGACGCGCACGGGGCTGGCGCCCTTCGTCATGGGGACGATGCTCCTCGCCATCGCCCTGCTCGCCACGGGCGCTGCCCTGCTGCGCCGCCAATACCGGATGCTGGCGGCGCTGACCGTCTTCGCCGGTGGCTCGGGCTTGATGCTGCTCGGCACGAGCGGCCTGTTCCTCGCGCTCTGGGACATGACCGTCACCGGCAGCAAGCTCATGCTGCTGGGCTCGTACTGCATCCTGCCGGGCCTCGCGTGGTTCGTCTCCGACACGATTGGCGAGGGGCGGATGCGCTGGTTCCGCATCGGCGCCGCGGTGGTCTCCGTGCCGGCCGCAATCCAGGGCGTCCTCGTCCTCGTGGACCTGGGCGCGGCCCAGGCGCTCCTGCAGCTCATGGTCCTCTATTCGCTCCCCGGCATCCTGGTCTGCGTCGGCGTCGCGGCCGTCGAGGCCTGGCGCGGCAACGCCGACGCCCGCATCTTCCTCGTCGGCCTGGGCATCTTCTTCGTCTTCTGCGTCCACAGCACGCTCCCCATGCTCGGCCTGGCGGAGACGACGGACAGCCAGCTCCACTGGGGATTCCTCGCGCTCACGCTGTCGCTCGTGGGCATCGTGGCGCGCCGCTCGTCGGTGGTGATGCAGGCCCTCGCGCTGCACACGCGCCAGCTGGAGTCGCGCCGGAAGGAAGTGCGCCAACTGGCCGACAGCATGGGCAGTGGCGCCGGAGAGCTGGCCGCGGTGGCGCAGCAGCTTCGCGCCACGAGCGAGGAGCAGACCTCGGGCATCAGCCGCCAGGCCACGGCGCTCCAGCAGTTGGAGCAGACGGTGGAGGAAATCCGCCAGAGCTCCCACGTGACGGCCGACAAGGCCCGCATCCTGGCTGCCTCCGCGGAGACGGCCGAGCAGGTGGGACGGGACGGTGGCGTGGCCCTGGAGCGCACGCTGGCGGACCTCTCCGCCATCCGCAACGAGGTGTCGGAGATGGCCAGCCGCATCCTCGCGCTCGACGCGCGAACGCGGGAGATTGCCGGCATCGTGGACGCGGTGAAGACGCTCGCGGACCAGTCCAACATGCTGGCCATCAACGCCGCCATCGAGGCGGTGCGCAGCGGCGACAGCGGAAAGGGCTTCGGCGTGGTGGCGCGGGAGATGCGCAGCCTCGCGGACCAGTCCATCCAGGCCACCCAGCGCATCCGCGACGTGCTCGACGGCGTGAGCGCCAGCATGCGCGAGGCGGCGAAGGTCAGCGAGCAGGGCGAGCAGCGCGTGCGCGGAAGCCTGGACGCGGTGCGCACCTCCGGCACGCAGCTCCAGAAGCTGGCCTCCATCATCAGCGAAACCAGCACCAGCGTGCGCCAGATTACCGCCGCCGTGGCCCAGCAGGACGCGGGCACCCACCAGATTGCCCAGGCCATCCAGGAGCTGTCCGGGCAGATGCAGCGCACGCTCAAGGTGGTGGATGAGACGCAGACCGTCACGCGCTCCGTGCACTCGCTGGCCGAGCGCATGTCCGGCGTCGCCGACCAGGCCCTCCGCTCCGGCACGCTGGACGACAGCGCGGTGCCGGCGCAGTAGGCCCTACCCGGGCCGGCGCAGGGACGTGCGCAGGCGCTCCGCTTCGTGCCGGAGCGCGCAGCCGTCCACGTGGTCATTCACCATCCCCATCGCCTGCATGAAGGCGTAGGACGTGGTGGGGCCCACGAAGCTCCACCCCCGCTTGCGCAGCTCGCGGGAGAGCGCGGTGGACTCGGGGGTGGTGGGCATGCTCCGCAGCACCTCCCAGGTGAGGTGCCGGGGCCGGCTGGCCTCGGAGGGCTCGAAGCGCCAGACGAAGGCGGCGAGCGAGCCCTCCTGCTCCACCAATTCGCACGCGCGGCGGGCGTTGTTCACCACGGACTCAATCTTCCCCCGGTGGCGCACGATGCCCGCGTTGCCGAGGAGCCGCTCCACGTCGCGCTCGGTGAAGCGGACCAGCCGGGTGAAGTCGAAGTCGAGGAACGCCTCGCGGAAGGCCTCGCGCTTGCGGAGGATGGTGAGCCAGCTCAGGCCCGACTGGAAGCCCTCGAGGCAGAGCTTCTCGAAGAGGCGCCGGTCGTCCGTCACCGGCCGGCCCCACTCCGTGTCGTGGTAGGCGATGTAGTCCGGAGCGCTCCCCGCCCACCTGCACCGCCGTGTTCCGTCCGGCCCCTCGACGAGTCCTTCCATCATCCGGCCATCCTCGCACGTCGTGCGCGGGCTGCATTTCGCTTCCTGAGCCGTGCGACAAATTCTGGGGCCGCACGTTTTCCGTGTGCTCAACCCTCCACACGGAGCAACACCCCATGATGAGCACGACGCGTACCGTCGCGCATCGCGCGATGGCGCTGATGGGCATCCTCTTGCTCGGAACGGCCACCGCCGCGCCGACGCAGTCGCCCACGCAAATCAGCCAGCCGAAGAAGGACCGCATCCTCAATGGCCGCTACGTGCCGCCGGGAGACCCGAACCTGAGCCCCACGTGGGACTGGACGGTCAGCGGTGCCGGCCACACGATGTACTACTCGACGAACGGCAGCACCCCCATCCAGCTCAACAACGTGCAACTGCCCTTCTTCACGAGCGGCCACGCGCTCGCGACGGACGAGAAGGACATGTACCCGGCGGATGGCTGGATGCTGGTGTACCGGGACTTCGGCACGCCCACGAGCGCCCCGGCGATGCCCTTCTTCGCGCTCTACAACAAGTACAAGGGCACGCTGCGCTTCATGTATTACAACGTGCAGAACCTCGCGTACACGGCGTACCGGGCGGAGCTGTCCTTCCGCAGCACGACGAGCACCGCGGGCTTGATGACCTTCACGGACACGGTGAAGGCGTCGCTCGCGGACTACGACAAGGCCAAGCAGGACGACTTCATGGGCCGCATGGCCATCAACCATGGCTGGGCCTGGGCGGACTTCACGCTGTTCGGGTATGACCCCAACGCCCATCCCGAAGCCAAGCTCCACCTGGAGCTGCACGGCATGGACATCAGCCAGGTCGCGCTCGAGGGCTCGCTCAACCTCAACCAGGTCATCGACAGCTCGGCGCCGTCGTCCTCGAACACCAACGCCTTCTCCACGCTGGTGGGCGCGTACAACGCGGGGCACAAGTACTACAAGGACCTGAACGCGCAGAAGGCCGCGCTCGCGGCGCGGGTGAAGAAGGAGACGGACAACACGGCGGCGGACCCGTGGTGGGTGGCGCCGGCGCAGGCGTTCCTCGCCTCGGGGGCGGTCAGCGCGGCGCCGTACATCGGCGCGATGATTGGCTTCGTGAAGTTCTTCATGGGCGGCAAGACGGGCCAGGCCCGCCGCGAGCCGATGAACTTCGAGGGCGCGCTGAAGCTGAACGGCACCATCACCACCGTGCAGCAGATCGACATGGGTGACTTCGCGCTGAACACCGGCGCCGCCGCGCCGGACTTCTACCGGCCCGTGCAGACGATTCCGTGGGGCGTCTTCAACCTCAACACGGAGCCCACCGTCCTCATCTCGAACTGGTACTCCGGCTGCTACGACGACTACGGGCAGATCCGTTACTGCCAGGACTCGGCCGACTACGCGCTCGCCGCGCCGAGCTACGTCGTCAACCCGAACGCCGGCGTGACGCTCAAGTCCGTGAAGGCGGCGTTCGTCTACGGGCAGAACGGGCCGTCGAGCTTCGTGCCCTACAACCAGCTCTACGAGTCGTATTCCTGGTACCAGAGCTGGTGCAGCGACTGGTACTCGTACAACTACCCCTGCAGCGAGAACACCTGGGGGGCCCAGCCGCAGTCGGTGGGCCTGGAGCTGACGTTCGAAATCAGCGCGACCACGCTGTACGCGGACCACGAGTTCGTCGTCTACAAGGAGTACCAGCCGAACTGGCAGTACCAGTGAAGCACCGCGTCTCCACGGTTTCGTGTTACCGATGAGCCGTGGAGACGTGGGTGACACCGTTCGAGCCGCAGCCCGCGACGGCGGACGTCGCGGGCTGCTTCCCGAGCCCCTTCGACGAGCAGGGCCCTCGAGCGCTCGCCCGGCGGGCCGCGGAGCAGCTGCAGGCGGAGCTTCGCGCGGGGTTCGTGGCCCCCGGGATTCCGGCCGCGCTGCTCGACAGCCGCGAGGGCGGGAAGATGTTCGGCGTGCTCGTGGTGCGCGAGCCCGGCGGACGCATCGGCTACCTGCGGGCCTTCTCCGGGATGCTCGCGGGACGGTGGGATGTGCCCGGCTTCGTCCCGCCGCTGTTCGACCGCGACGTCCGCGCGCGGCTGGAGCCCGACGGCGAGGCCGTGGTGAAGGCGCTCCACGCCCGCACGGAGACACACCGTGCGTCGCCGGAGTTGGTGGAGCTGAGGGCCGCGCTCGAAGCCCAGCAGACGCGTCATGCGTCGGAGCGCGTGGCGATGCGGGCCCGGCATGAGGAGCGACGGAAGCAGCGCCACGCGCGCAGGGCGGAGCTCACGGCCGAGAGCGCGGCGCTCCAGGCGCCGGAGCCGTCCACCGCGGCACCCGATGAGGCCGTGCGGCGCGCGGCCCTCCATGCGCTGGACCAGGAGAGCCGGGGCGACAAGGCGGAAGCGCGCCGGCTGGACACGGCGCAGGAAGAGGAACGACGGACGCTCGCGCCGAGACTCGCGAAGCTGGAGCGGCGGCTGCGGGCCCTGGAGCGGCTGCGCCGCATCGTCAGCCGCGCGCTCATGAAGCGGCTCCACGACACCTACGACGTGCCGAATGCGCGCGGCGAGCGCCGGCCGCTGCGCACCTTGTTCACGTCGGGCGAGCCACCGTCGGGGGCCGCGGACTGCGCCGCGCCGAAGCTCCTCGCGCAGGCCTTCAGGCTCGGCCTCCAACCCCTGGCGCTCGCGGAGTTCTGGTGGGGTGCGCCTCCGCTCTCGGGAGGCCGCGTCTCCGGCGCGTTCTACGCCGCGTGCCGGGACAAGTGCGGGCCGCTGCTGCCGTACATGCTGAAGGGACTGTCCGTCGCGCCGCCCCGGGCCTTCGCTCCCGCCGCCGCCACGAGCGAAGGGCTGTCCATCCTCTTCGAGGACACCTGGCTCGTCGTGGTGGACAAGCCCCACGGCCTGCTCTCCGTGCCCGGCCGGGAGGCCTCGCTGACGGACTCGGTGCTCACCCGGCTGCGCGCGCGGTATCCCCACGCGACGGGCCCGCTGCTCGTGCACCGGCTCGACCTGGACACGTCGGGGCTGCTCGTCGCGGCGCTCGATTCGCGGACCCACGAGACGCTGCAGCGGCAGTTCCTCCACCGGACGGTGCACAAGCGCTACGTGGCCTGGCTCCAGGGCCTCGTGAAGGGCGAGCGGGGCACCATCGACTTCCCCATCCGCGTGGACCTGGATGACCGGCCCCGGCAGATTCACGACCCCGTCCACGGCAAGCCCGCGGTGACGGAGTGGCACGTGCTGGAGCGCGACGGCGAGCGCACGCGCGTGGCCTTCTTCCCGCACACCGGCCGCACGCACCAGCTCCGCGTCCACGCGGCGCATCCGCTCGGCCTCGGGGCACCCATCGTCGGAGACCGCCTCTACGGCCACCCCGGTGAGCGCCTGCTCCTGCACGCGGAGGCGCTGTCCTTCCTGCACCCGGGCACGGGCCAGCCCGTCACCTTCGAGCGGCCCGCGCCGTTCTAGGCGTCACCGGGCTTCGCCAAGCGCCGCGTCCCTCACGGCCCGCAGCCGGGCGCGCACCTCGGCCAGGTTGGTGCCGTCGTAGCGCAGCGCATTCGGGTGCTCGAAGCCCACGTTCCACGGCTGCGCGGGGACGATGACGAGTCCACGCGGCCGCCACATGAGCCAACGGTGGATGTACTCCGGCCAGTCATCCACCAGCACCTTCCCGTAGACGAGCCCCTTGTCCATGGTGACGGTGACGCGCGCGTCCGGCACGTGCGCCTGGCACCACTGGAGCTTCTCCGCCCACGCGTTCGTCGAATTCGCAGGGCCCTTGGTGAGCACGTGCAGCTCGAACTCGAGCGCGCGCAATTCCTCCAGCACGTCGAAGCCCTGCTGCCGCCGCTCCAGCCGCGCCCACCACCCCGGCTGCCCGCGAATGAGCTCCTGCCGCGCCCGCAGCCACGGCGAGTCCTCGAGCTCGGCCGTCAGCGGAGGCTCGCCCGGACTGCGCAGCCGCTCCAAATCCCGGAGCATGGCCCCCTGGTAGTCGCAGAGCGTCCCGTCCATGTCGACGAGCGCCACCAGCTCCGACCGCTTCACCGTGTCAGACATGAGGGCCCTTCTACTCCAGCCCGGACGGTGGCCGCTCGTGAGCGGCCCACCGTGGGACTACGCGCCCGCGGGCTCCGGGGCCTCGGAGCCTTCCGGCGCGGCCGGCTCCGTCTCCGCGTCCGGGACGGACTGCACGGCGGGCTTCACGCCCAGCTCGCGCGTCAGCTTCGGCGCCACGCCCGTCTCCGCCAGCAGTCGCTCCAACTGCACGCGCGCGCGGCGGTTCTCCCGGTGCACCTTGCGCCCGAGAATCAGCTCGTTCTTCAGCGAGTGCTCCCAGCCCGTCAGCTCCGTCACCGTCACCTGGTAGCCGAAGGCCTCCAGCGTCAGCGCGCGGATGACGTTCGTCAGGTGCGAGCCGAACTCGCGCCGGTGCCACGGGTGCGCGTACAGCTGCGACATGGCGCCGCTGCCCGCCACCACCGGCCGCTTCTCCTTGAGCTGCGCGGCCACCTCCGCCTGACAGCACGGCACCACCGCCACATGGTCCGCCCCGTGACGGATGGCCGCCACCAGCGCGTCGTCCGTCGCCGTGTCGCACGCGTGCAGCGCCATGAGCAGGTGGATGCGCTCCGGGTACTGCCCCTGGTCGATGTGCGCCGTCTGGAACTGCATCCGCTTGAAGCCCAGCCGCTCCGCGCGCCCCTTCGCGCGCTCGGTCAGCTCCGGCCGGCCCTCGATGGACAGCAGCGTGCCCTTGTCCGCGTCCTTCAGGAACAGCTCGTAGAGGACGAAGCCCAGGTAGGCGTTGCCGCTGCCCGCGTCCACCATGACGGAGTCGGGGTGGCGCGCCTGCACGTCCTCAACCGCGGGACGCAACAGGCCCATCAGGTGGTTGACCTGCTTGAGCTTGCGCAGCGCGTCCGCGTTGAGGTTCCCCTCGCGCGTGAGCAGGTGCAACTCCCGCAACAGCGCCGGGGACTGGTCCGGCAACAGCTCCCGCCGGACCTGGGAGGCCTTGACGTTGCGCCTCAGACGGACACCACCTCGAGCACTTCGGGGATGGCCTCACGCAGGCGCCCCTCGATGCCCATCTTCAGGGTGGCCGTGGACGACGGGCAGCCCGCGCACGAGCCCTTCATGTGCAGGTAGACGATGCCGTCCTCGAAGCGGTCCAGCGTGATGTCGCCGCCGTCCTGCGCCACCGCCGGGCGGATTTCGCTGTCCAGGATGTCCTGGATGCGCGCCTGGATGGAGCCACCCTCCGCCCCCGACGAGGCCTGACGCGCCGCCGCCACCGCCGCCTCGTCCACCACCGGCTCGTTGGCCGTCAGGTGCGAGTCCAGCGTGGACATGACCGCGTCATTCATCTCGTCCCACTCGCCCTCTTCGCCCTTCGTCACCGTCACGAAGTTGCTGCCAATCATCACCGCCGTCACGCCGCGCACGTCCATCAGCTTGTGCGCCAGCGGAGACTTCGCCTGGGCGTCGTCCCGGTTCGTGAAGTTCAGTGCGCCGCCGGCCAGCAGCTTCCGGTCGACCACGTACTTCAGCGTGCTGGGGTTCGGGGTCCACTCGAGCTGGATGTTCACCGACATTCAATTCTCCTGAGGCCCTTCCTGTAAGGCGCCCGCCGCCCCATAGCAACCCGACTCTCGAAGAAGCAAACGTCCCCTCCCCCTCCCCACCACTCTTCAACGAGAATTCCAAGAACTTCCAGAAACCTTTGTGGAATCGGGTATACTGGGAGGCTCATGCTGATGAGCAGCCAACGCCGCCCCCAGGAAACGCCCGTTCCGACGCCTCGCGTGCCCGCGAGTGTGTTCGAGGGGCTGTTCGTGCGGGGACTCAAGGCGGAGGGGCGGCTGGTGTCGGAGCTGGCGGCGCTCGGCTACGACCTGAAGAAACCGGAGATGGACTACCCCATCCAGCTCTGGCAGCGTGTGACGACCCTGGCGCGCCAGGAGGTGTATCCGGAGCTGGGCGAGGAGACCGCCTACCGGCAGCTCGGCCGCGTGCTCGTCTCGGGCTTCGCGGAGACCTTCGTGGGCCGCGTCGCCGCGGTGGCCCTGCCGATGATTGGCCCCCTGCGCGCCCTGGAGCGCATCCCGCGCTACCTGTCGTTAATGGGGCGCACGGACGTGGTGGTGACGCTGACGCCCGTGGGGGACCGCGGCCGCCGCATCTACTTCACGGACCGCTACAACCGGCCGGACCTGATGGCGGGCGGACTGGAGCGGATGCTGGAGCTGACCTCCGTGCAGCCGCGAATCACCGTGGAGGAACGCGGCCCCGAGGGTTACCGTCTGTTGGTGCGTTGGTAGCCCGCACCCAGGAGTGTCCGTGCCCTACCCTCCCCGCCTCGCCCACCTCGCCACCCGTGCCGTGGTGGTGGCGAAGCTGATGCCCACCTACGCGCAGGCCCACAACATCGACGAGGAGGAGGCCTCGCAGCGGCTGTCCACCGCGCTCGCCGGGCGCATGCTGCCCTCGCTGCTCGAGGCCGCCTGGGACGCCATGCGCGGCAAGACGAAGCGGCTCACCGACGACGGGCTCCTGGAGAAGGTGGCCTCGACGTTGGGAGACCGCCCCCTGCGCCCCGGCAAGGTGGCCACCCTCAACCCCGCCTGGAGCGCCTTCCTCATCCTCGCGGACCTGGAGGTCGGCACCGCGGGCGACGCCGCGCGCCGTGTCATGGAGACCGAAGAGGGCCGCCGCCGGGGCACCGAGGGGGTGGCGGAAGTCGGCCGCTTCCTTGCCGCGGAGTTGACACGCGGGAAGTAGCTCCGGAGCGCTGCTGGCGGCACCCGGGGCGCACCGTTATAGGCTCGCGCTACCCAGCCAAGGGGCTCGGCGCCCGAGCCCGAACGAACCCGCCGCGATGTCCACCCCGCTGCCCACCACCCTGCGCATCCTGCCCTCCATCACCGAGGTCCCCCGTGCCACGTGGGATGCCCTGGTGGACGAGGCCGGCCTGCCCTTCCTGGAGTGGACCTTCCTGGCGTGCCTGGAGGAGAGCGGCAGCGCGGTGCCGGAGCGGGGCTGGCATCCCCGCCACCTCACGCTGTGGCGCGGCTCGCGCCTCGTCGCCGCCGCGCCCGCGTATCTCAAGGACGACAGCAACGGAGAGTTCGTCTTCGACGGGCCCTGGGCCACCGCCGCCGAGCGCGCGGGGCTGCGTTACTTCCCGAAGCTCGTCATCACCGTGCCCTTCACCCCCGCCACCGGCCGCCGCGTGCTGGTGGCCCCGGGCGAGGACCGCCGCGCGCGCGAGGCCGAGCTGTACGCCGCCGCGCAGGAGTACGCCCGCGCCGAGCGCCTGTCCGGCATCCACGTCCTCTTCCCCACCGAGGACGAGCTGCCCGTGTTGGAGGCCCAGGGCTTCGCGGTGCGCCTGGGCGTCCAGTACCAGTGGCGCAACGAGGGCTACCGCACGCTGGACGACTTCCTCGGGCGCTTCCACTCCAAGCGGCGCACCCAGCTGCGCCGCGAATTGCGCGCCCCGGCAGCCCAGGGCATCGAGGTGCGCACCCTGGCCGGCGAAGCGCTGGCGGACGTGGACGCGGAGACCGTCTACCGCCTGTATGCCTCCACGGTGGACAAGTACCCGTGGGGCATGCGGTTTCTCACCCCGGACTTCTTCGCGCGGATGCTCGCCTGCTTCCGGCACCGCTGTGAGTGGGTGGAGGCCCGGCGGGAAGGACGGTTGGTGGCCGGAGCGTTCAACCTCGCTGGCCCCAACGTCCTCTACGGCCGTTATTGGGGCTGTTTCGAGGAGCATCCCTTCCTGCACTTCAACGTCTGCCTGTACCACCCGGTGGAGCAGGGCATCGCCCGGGGGCTTTCACGCTTCGAGCCGGGACACGGCGGAGAGCACAAGCTCACCCGGGGATTCGAGCCGCACCTCACATACAGTGCGCACCTGCTCCTCCACCCCGGCCTGGACCGCGCCGTGCGCGGCTTCCTGGCCCACGAGCGGGCAGCCGTGGAAGGCGGCCTGCCCCAGTGGCGGGCGGAAACCGGTTTCAAGGAGGGGGCCTGAAAATCCCCCCTCGCGTCGTCATTAAAGGGAGCCCGATACACCCATGGCGCAGAAGCACGAGCACGATACCTCCGTCGTCACGGAGTCAGCACCCAAGCAGAAGCTCAAGAGGCCCACCCTCTACAAGGTGCTCCTGCACAACGACAACTACACGACGCGGGAGTTCGTTGTCGCCGTGCTCAAGGAGATCTTCCACAAGTCGGAGACGGATGCCGTGCAGATCATGCTGCACGTTCATTACAACGGGGTCGGGGTTGCCGGCGTCTATACGTTCGAGGTCGCCGAAACGAAGGTCAAGACGGTGGAGGCCGCGGCTCAGGAGAATGGTTTTCCCCTGCGGCTCTCCATGGAACCCGAGGAAGGTTGAAACGTGGCAGGACCGCTGATTGCCAAAGAGTTGCAGGCCAGCTTCCGCACCGCCCTGGAAGAGGCGCGGAAGATGCGCCACGAGTACCTGACGCTGGAGCACCTGCTCCTCGCACTCACGAAGGACTCGCGGACACGCGAGGTCCTCCGTGCATGCGGGGCCAACGTGAAGCGCCTCCAGGAACGGCTGGTCTCCTTCCTGGAGGAGACGGTCGAACGGCTGCCCGAGGGCGTGGAGGCCGAGCCCCAGCAGACCATTGGCGTGGAGCGCGTGCTCCACCGCGCCGCCATGCATGCCTTGTCCGCCGAGCAGAAGCTCATCGACGGGGGCGACGTGCTGGTGGCCATGTTCCGCGAGGAGGAGAGCCAGGCGCTGTACCTCCTGCAGCAGGAGGGCGTCACCCGGCTGGACCTCCTGAACTACATCTCCCACGGCATCTCCAAGGACGGAGAGGGCGCGGGGGGCGAGGCCTCCGAGGGCGCGGAGGGCGCGGCCAGCCGCGGCGCGCCCATGGGGGATGACGAGGAGGGTGAGTCTCCCCGGAAGAGCCCGCTGGAGGCCTACACCACCCAGCTCAACATCGAGGCGAAGGAGGGTCGCATCGACCCGCTCATCGGCCGCGAGAAGGAGCTGGAGCGCACCATCCAGGTGCTCTGCCGCCGCCGGAAGAACAACCCGCTCTACGTGGGCGAGGCGGGCGTGGGCAAGACGGCCATCGCGGAAGGGCTGGCCCTGTTCATCCACGAGGGCCGGGTGCCGGAGGCGCTGAAGAACTCCGTCGTCTACTCGCTGGACATGGGCGCGCTGCTCGCGGGCACCAAGTTCCGCGGACAGTTCGAGGAGCGCCTCAAGGGCGTGCTCAAGGCGCTGCAGGAGCAGAAGGACGCCATCCTCTTCATCGACGAGATTCACACCATCGTCGGCGCCGGCGCCACCAGCGGCGGCTCCATGGACGCGTCCAACCTGCTCAAGCCCGCGCTGGCCAGCGGGCGGCTGCGCTGCATCGGCTCGACGACGTTCCAGGAGTACAAGGCGGCCTTCGAGCGGGACAGGGCGCTGTCCCGGCGCTTCCAGAAGATTGAAGTGGGCGAGCCCAGCGTGGAGGACACCGTCCTCATCCTGGAGGGGCTGAAGAGCCGCTACGAGGAGCACCACGGCGTGAAGTACGTGCCGGAGGCCATCCGCGCCGCGGCGGAGCTGTCCGCCAAGCACATCAACGACCGGTTCCTCCCGGACAAGGCCATCGACGTCATCGACGAGACGGGCGCCGCCGAGCGGCTCAAGCCGGAGGGCAAGCGCACCAACACCGTCACCGCCGCGGACGTCGAGAACGTCGTGGCGAAGATGGCGAAGATTCCCGCCAAGAGCGTGTCCGCCAGCGAGGGCGTCCAGCTCCAGAATCTGGAGAAGGAGCTCCAGGCGGTCATCTTCGGGCAGGACGCGGCCATCAAGGACCTGGTCAGCGCCATCAA
Organism: Pyxidicoccus sp. MSG2; assembly: GCF_026626705.1. Classification (NCBI taxonomy): domain Bacteria; kingdom Pseudomonadati; phylum Myxococcota; class Myxococcia; order Myxococcales; family Myxococcaceae; genus Pyxidicoccus; species Pyxidicoccus sp. MSG2. The sequence continues at coordinate 8,068,866 of NZ_JAPNKC010000001.1, read as the reverse complement.
ACTGGCGCGCTCCGGCCTGCGTGCGCCGGAGAAGCCCATCGGCTCGTTCCTCTTCTCCGGCCCCACGGGCGTGGGCAAGACGGAGCTGGCCAAGCAGCTCGCTCAGACGCTGGGCGTGGAGTTCCTGCGCTTCGACATGAGCGAGTACTCGGAGAAGCACACGGTGAGCCGGCTCATCGGCGCGCCTCCGGGCTACGTGGGCTTCGACCAGGGCGGCCTGCTCACGGACGCCGTGCGCAAGCACCCGTACGCGGTGCTGGTGCTGGATGAAATCGAGAAGGCCCACCCGGACCTCTTCAACATCCTGCTCCAGGTGATGGACCACGCGACGCTGACGGACAACAACGGCCGCAAGGCCGACTTCCGCAACATCGTCCTCATCCTCACCACCAACGCGGGCGCCCAGGAGATGAGCACCAAGGCCATTGGCTTCGGGGATTTGCAGAAGCCCGCGGACGGCACCCGCGCGAAGAAGGCGATTGAGCGCACCTTCACCCCCGAGTTCCGCAACCGGCTCGACGGGTGGATTCTCTTCTCCGGCCTGCCGCCGGAAATCATCCTGAAGGTCGTGGACAAGGAAGTCCGCCTCCTCCAGAAGATGCTGGACGAGAAGAAGGTGAAGCTGGAGCTCACGCCCGCCGCCCGCGCGTGGCTGGCTGAGCACGGCTACGACCCGGCCTTCGGCGCGCGCCCCATGGCCCGCCTCGTGGACAACTCGCTGAAGAAGCCGCTCGCCGAGGCGCTCCTCTTCGGGGACCTCAAGAACGGCGGCGTCGCCCGCTACGACGTGGAGGGTGACAGCCTGAAGCTGCAGACGAAGCCCGCCACCGCCGAAGCGGCACCGGCGTAGCGCCCGGCAGACGCTGGACATGAAAAAGGCCCCGGCTCCCAGGTGGAGTCGGGGCCTTTGTCCTTCCGGGCGCGCGCGGCCCGGCGTCTTCAGCCGACGCGGTAGCTCTTCACCGCGCTGGAGAGCTGCTCGGAGATGATTTGGAGCGTGGTGGCGGCCTCGCCGGTGGAGCCGATGCGGGCCACCGTCTCGTCCATCATCTTGGAGAGGTCATTCACGGCCAGGGTGATTTGATTGATGCCCACGTTCTGCTGGCTCACGGCGGCGGCAATCTGGCGGACGGCGGCGGCGTTGTCCTGGACGATGGAGGACAGCTCGCGCAGGTTCTGCCCGCTGGTGCGCACCTGGGCGAGGCCCGCCTCCATGCGCTCGGCGCCGCGCTCGGTGATTCGCACGGCGGACGTCACGGAGTTGGCGATGTCGTCCAGCAGCTCGCGCACGCGGGTGGTGGCCTGGATGGACTGGTCCGCGAGCGCGCGGATTTCGCGGGCCACCACGCCAAAGCCCTTGCCGTGCTCACCCGAGCGGACGGACTCGATGGCCGCGTTGAGCGCGAGCATGTTGGACTGGTCCGCCAGGTCCTTCACCGTCTGGGTGATGCCGCCAATCTGCTGCGTGCGCTCGCCCAGCTCGAGAATCTTCTGGGCAATCTCACCCACCTGGACGCGGATGTCGTTGAGGCCCGCCATGGTGAGCTCGATGGAGGCCTCGCCCGACTTGGCCAGGGTGTCCGCGCGCTCGGCCACGGAGAGCACGCTCTCCGCCTTCTGCGCGGCGAGCATCGACGTCTGCTTGATTTCCTGCGCCGTCACCTGCGTCTCCTGGAGGGCGGCGGCCTGCCGGGAGATGGTCTGCGCCTGGTCGGTGGAGGACGTGTTGAGGTGCTCGGTGGACTGGGTGAGCGCGGTGGCGGCCTGCTGGAGGTTGATGGTGACTTCGCGCAGCCGGCCCACCATCTGCGCGAAGGAGTTGGCCAGCCGGCCCACCTCGTCGCCGCTCTTCACCTGGATGGGGCGGGTGAGGTCGCCGGACTCGACGATGTGGCCCGCCACCTCCGTCAGGTTGCGCAGCGGCCGGACGATGCTGCGGCCGAACAGCGCGGACACCGCCACGCCCAGGGTCACCAGCAGCAGGGCGAACCCCGCCATCCGCCAGCGCAGCGAGGAGACCTGGCCAGCGATGTGGTCCAGCGACATGCCCACGTGCACCGTGCCCAGCTTGCCGCCGGCCACCGGGGCGGCGACATTCACCGCGCGCAGGTGGATGTCACCGACCTCCAGCTCCACCACGGCCGAGTCTCCCGCCTCGACGACGGCGGCCTTGAGCGGCTCCGGGAAGGCGCTGGCGAAGGAGTGCGCCACGACGTTGCCGTTGGCATCCTGGACGAAGATGTAGTCCAGGTCGTCGCTGTCACGGCTGACGTCCAGCATGGGCTGGAGCGTGCCGTCGCCCGCGGTGATGCCCTGCTCGGCGGCCACCGCGATGCTCCGGGCCACCAACTGCCCCTCCTCCGTGTGGTTGGCCAGCAGGCCGCTCTCCAGCCGCTGCGTGGCGATGGCGGTGAGGCTGAGGGCCAGCGTCGCGGTGATGACCGCGGTGAGGAGGATGAACTTCGGCGCCAGCCCCAGGGACTGGCGGAACTGCTGGCTCAACTGCGTGGTGAGCGAAGGTTGCGAAGGTTTCACGGAATCACCACCGGGGAGACGGCGTCAGGACGGCACCCGCGAGGGGACGGGTGGGAGAAGTAGGAAGAGGGGCTCATCGGGAGGGCCCCCCGCGGAAGCCGGGCAGCGAGCAACTCTGGAGGATGAGCTCGGGCATGGAGGCCAGGGGCACGCCCTGGTCCGTGGCCTTCAGTTCAATCGCGGCGCGAGGCATGCCGAAGACGACGGACGTGGCCTCGTCCTGGGAGAAGGTGACGCCGCCAGCGTTGCGGATGGCCAGCAGGCCCCGCGCGCCGTCCTCGCCCATGCCGGTGAGCACCACACCGCCGCTGCGCCGGCCGAAGACGGAGGCCAGCGACGCCAGCAGCACGTCGCCGTTGGGGCATGGGCCGCCCTTGCTGCGCTGCAGCCGCGCCAGGCCGGCCGCGTCCACCAGCAGGTCATGCCCGTCCAGCGGGAAGTACACGCGGCCCGGCTCCAGCCGCTCGCCTTCCTTGGCGATGGCCACCGGCAGGGGCGTCACCTGGGACAGCCAGCGCACCATGCCCTGGGTGAAGCCCACGGTGATGTGCTGGGCAATCAGCAGGGGGACGGGGAAGTCCTTGGGCAGCTTGGCCAGCAGGTCCGCCAGCGCGGGCGGGCCGCCGGTGGAGGCGACGATGCCGAAGACGTCCACCCGCGCGCCCGTGGGCGGTGGCGGCGTCACGCCGGTGCGCGGGCGGCGAGAGATGACGGGCACCTCCGCCATCAGGCACACCGAGTGGGCCAGGTCCCGGCCCCACTTGCGCAGCTCCTCGCCATTGGAGACGTTGGGCTTGCCGATGAGCTCCAGCGCGCCAGCGCTCATCGCCTGGAAGCCCAGGTCCACGCCGCGCTCCTCGGCCACCGCGCTCACCACGAGGATGCGCGCGGGCGCCGCGGACATGATGGCGGCGATGGCCGCCGGGCCATCCAGCCCCGGCAGCAGCAGGTCCATGGTGATGACGTCGGGACGCAGCAGCTTCGCGAGCTGCACGGCGCGATTGCCGTCACCGGCACGGCCCACGACCTCAATCCGCGGCTCCTCGGTGAGGAGCGCGGTCAGCGTGTTGGCCATGGTGGGGGAGTCATCCACCACCAGGACGCGGATGGACCGCTTGGCCGTCACGCCCGGTTCCCCCTGCGGCTCATCACGTCGAGGACTTCCGCCAGCAGGCGGCCCGCGGCGCACTCGCGCTTGCTGAGGTAGCCGTCCGCACCCGCCGCCAGGCCGCGCTCGCGGGCCGCGGCGCTGTCATGCGCGGAGACAAGGATGACGGGCAGCGTCGCCGTCTCCTTGCGCTCGCGCAGTTTCGCGATGAGCTGCACGCCGTCCATCTCCTCCATGTCCAGGTCGCAGATGACGACGTCGTACGTGTCCGTCGCCAGCCGGTCCAGCGCCCGGGCGCCGCTGGCGGCCAGGTGCACCGTGAAGCCGCCGGCCTCCAGCATGGCCCGGTGCAGCGCGCGCGCGGTGAGCGAGTCATCCACCACCAGCGCCCGCCGCTGCGCCACCACCTGCGCCTGCGAGGTGTCCGTCACCAGCCAGTCCGGGCGGCAGATGAGCAGGAGCTCGCCGCGGCTGAGCGTGGCCGCGCCCTGCCAGGCGGGCACGTCCCGCACCTCGGAGGGCAGCGGGCGGATGACCAGGTCCCTGTCTCCCACCACCGCGTCCACCGCGAGCGCCACGCGCTTGCCACCGCTCTGGACGATGAGCAGCGGCTGTCCTTCCGTGGGCGGCGCCAGGGCGCGCAGTCCCAGCCGCGCCCCCAGGTCCACCACCGGCAACAGCTGCCCCTGATATTCCATGTGGGCGCGGCGCTTGCCCAGGCGGAGCGAATCCGCGCGGGCCAGCTGCGTGGCCTCCACCGCGAGCATGGGCAGGCCCACCAGCGTCTCCGTGGCGCGCACCACCAGCACCGGGGAGCTGCCCAGGTCCACCGGCAGGGTGAGCATGAAGCGCGTGCCCTGGCCCGGCGTGCTGGCCACTTCAATCCGCCCCTGCAGGCCCTCCACCGAGGCGCGCACCGCGTCCAGCCCCACGCCGCGTCCGGAGGTGTCCGTCACGTCCGTGCGCGTGCTGAAGCCGGGGCGGAAGATGAGGTCTCGCACCTGATTCTCATTGAGCCGCGCCGTCTCATCGGCGGTGACGACGCCGCGAGACTCCGCCACCTTCTTCACGCGCTCCACGTCGATGCCCGCGCCGTCGTCCGCGCACTCGAGGTAGAGCAGGTTGCCCTGCTGCTCGATGCGCATCGTCAGGGCGCCCTCGTGGTGCTTGCCCGCGCGCTCGCGCTGGGCCGGCAGCTCCAGGCCGTGGTCCACCGCGTTGCGCAGCAGGTGCACCAACGCCCCTTGCAGCTTCTCCAGGAGGCGCCGGTCCAGCGACAGCTCCGAGCCCACCACCGACAGCCGCGCCTCCTTGCCCAGCTGGCGCGACAGGTCGCGCACCATGCGCTGCAGCGGGTCCAGGATGGTGCGCACCGGGCGGGTGGTGATGGCCTTGAGGCCCTCTTCCAGCGCCTCGACGATGTCGCCCGTCTCCTCGCCGTCGGTGCGCAGCGAGCGCGACGTGCCCGACAGCTGCGAGCGCGCCTCCGCCGTCTCCGCCAGCAGGCCCTGCTTCGCCAGCAGCGTCACCACGCGGTCCAGCTCGCGGCCGCGCTCCTCGAAGCGCAGCCGCACCTCGCGCAGGCGCTCCACCTCGCGCATCAGCGCCGTCACCTGCCGCGCCGACACGCGCCAGCCCGCGTCCGCCGACTCGGGCACCAGCTCTGGCATCACCGGGGCGGACTCGGCCGCCGCGCCCGGGGCGGGTGACTCCACCTCCACCTGCGCGGCGGACACGGACATCTTCAGGGAGCCGGGCGCCCCCATGGCCGCCGCTGCTTCCGGAGGCGGCGCTTCCGCCACGAGCTGGGCCAGGGCCGCCGCCGGGTCCGGCAGCGCGTCCCCGCGCCCGTCCGCGTGGGCCTGGGCGCGCAGCATGAAGAGGTCCAGGCCGTGCAGGAGGATGTCCACCACCGGCCGGGGCATCTTCTGCGGGTTGGCCTTCAGCGGGGCGAGCGCGTCCTCCAGCTTGTGGGCGATGTCGCCCAGGTCCTGCATGCCCAGCGACGAGGCGCTGCCCTTCAGCGTGTGCAGGTGGCGGCCCAGCCGCACGTAGAGCTTGGAGAGCGCGTCCGTCTCCAGACCGTCGCGCTCCAGCTCCAGCAGGTCCATGGTGACCTTCTGGACGACCTCCTGGGCCTCCACGGCGAAGCCGGCGACGAGTCCTTGCAGCAGCGGATCAACGGGCATGACGTCCTCCCGTCCCGCGCGTGGCGAACAGGCGCTTCAGGTCAATCAGGTGGATGAGCTGGCGGTCCTGGGTGAAGACCTCCATCACCGCCCCTTCGGCGCGCACGCGCGCGGCCTCCACCGCGCTCATGGGCAGCGTGGTGGGGCGCGGAATGGCCTCGCAGTCCAGCGCGCACAGCTCGCCGTCTCCACGGTCCACCACCAGCAGCACGGCGGGGTCCTGCCGCCAGCCGTGGCCGCCCAGGAGCGACGCCAGGCTGAGCGCGGCCAGCACCTGCCCCTGGAAGCGCAGCACGCCGACGACGTGCGGGGCCGACAGCGGCACCGGCGTCACCATCTTCAAGGGCAGCGCGGCGCGCAGCGTCTCCAGGGAAAGCGCGTAGCGCTCCTCGCCCAGGGGGAACTCGGCAATCCAGTGGACGGCCTCCTCGACGGCCGTCTCGCCCTGCTCGCGGAGGCGGGATGCGCGCCGCTCGAGCAGCTCGCGCGCCTCCGTCTCCTGGGCCTCTTCCATCGTCCGCGGGGTGACCTTCATTCCAGCGTCCCCTGATTGAGGTAGGCGTCAGCGGACGCCTGGTAGAAGCGCGCCGGCAGGGCCTCGGGCCCGTCCACCAATTGGTCGGGCGGGAGGCGCTCGGCGCGGGTGCGCAGGGTCCGCATCAGCGGCACGGCCGCTTCGCGCGCCCCGGAGCGCTCGCGAAGCAGGGCCAGCTCCAGCAGCCCCGGCAGGTAGTCCGGCGCCTGGCGGACCAGCGCCTCCAGCACGGCGGTGGCCCCCACCTCGTCTCCCTCCTCGATGCGCTCCAGCGCATTCAGGTGGAGCCGCGAGGGCGCGGGCGGCGGCACGGCGGCGGCGCGGGCGGGCGCGGCGGCCGGAGCCGACTCCGGACGCCGGGCCTGCACGGGCGCCCGCGCGCTCTCGGCGACGCGCGTGCGCGAGGACGGCGAGGAGGGCTCGCCGGGGGCGAGGAGGCGGAAGGCCTGCAGCTCCGGCGGGCCCTCGCGCATCATGCCCTTGGGGACGCGGTCCGCCTCGACGGCGCCCAGGAAGAGCAGCCCGCCCGGGTTGAGCGTGCGCGACAGGAGGGTAATCGCCGCGTCACGCGCGGCCGGTGTGAAGTAGGTGAGCACGTTGCGGCAGAGGATGAAGTCGAAGCGGCCGAGCCGCTCTGGCAGGGGTGCCAGCAGGTTGGCCTGGGCGAAGGTGGTGACGCGGCGGACGACGGGAAGGATGGTGACCTCGCGCTCCCCCGTCTCCACGTAGAGGGGGAAGAGGCGCGGCGCGGACTCGCGGCGGGACCAGGAACCGTAGGTGGCGCGGCGGGCCGTCTCCAGGCTGGACTCCTGCAGGTCCGTGCCCAGCACCTCCACCGGGAAGCCGTGTGGCAGCGACGCCTGCAGGCACGCGGCCAGCGAGTAGGCCTCCTCGCCGGTGGCGCAGCCCGCGCTCCAGGCGCGCAGGGCCAGCGCGCCCCGGCGCAGCGCCCCGGGCACGCCCTCCTGGGCGATGAAGCGGAAGTGCTCCGGCTGGCGGAAGAAGTACGTCTCGCCCACCAGCACCGCGCGCGCCAGCGTGCTGGACAGCGAGGACACCGGGTGCAGCAATTCTCCGAGCAGATCTCCAGCAGAGCGCCCACGCGTGAGCTCCGCCCGCATGACGCGCTCCATCGCCTCGGTGGCGATGGCGTCGTCGCGGAAGCCGGTGATGGCGGCCACCACCTCCCGCGCGCGGGTGAGCAGCCGCGGGTCGAGCTCGCCGCTCATGCGCTCCGCCTGGCCTCCGCGGCCTCCAACATCGTGGGCAGATCGCGCAAGAGACCGCGGGCGATGAAGACCTTCGGGTCCAGGATGGGCAGCGCGCGCCCGGCGGAGCGCAGCATGCCGATGAGCCCCTCGCGCAGCGGGCCATGGTCGGCCCCGCCCACGCGCTCGCGCCGCTCCACGTCCGCGGCGGAGTACTCCTCGGGGTCCTTCACCGTGTCCACCGCCAGCGCCAGCGCCACGCCGTCCACCTCGATGACCACCAGCATGCGCTCCACGCGCGCCAGCTTGTGCTCCACGCCCAGGCGGCGCGCCACGTCCAGCACGCAGAGCGCGTGGCCCCGCACCTCGACGTACTCGCGCAGGTAGGCCGGGCCCGTGGGCAGCGGCCGCGTCGCCGGGTGCAGCAGCACCTCGCGCACGGACTCCAGGGGAACGGCGAACTCCAGATCACCCACCGTCACGCGCAGCACCAGCACCGAGCCCGTGCGGGCCCGGCGCCGCGCGCTGGCCATCGACTCGCCCACGGTGTGCAGCAGCTCGTCCGCGCGGAAAGGCTTGGCGAGGAAGGCCTCCGCGCCCAGTCCCAGACACGCCTCCGCGCGCGACTTCTCCGAGGAGATGATGATGACGGGGATGTCCGAGGTGGACGGGTCCGCCTTCATCCGCTGGAGCACCTCGTCGCCGTCCATCTCCGGCATGGACAGGTCCAGCAGCACCGCCTCCGGATGCAGCCGGCCCACCTTCTCCAGCGCCTCACGGCCATTGCTGGCCGTGTGGATGGTGTAGTGGCCGGAGAGGATGGCGCGCTCCAGCGCGAGAATCGCGTCGCTGTCGTCGACGAGCAGCAGGGACGGCAGGCTCACGGCATCAGGCCTTCGAGAGGAACTGACGGACGGTCTCCGTCAATTCGTGGTGGGACACCGGCTTCTGGATGAAGGCGTTGGCGCCGGCCTCGGTGCCCTTCTGGCGCAGGTCCGCGTTCTTCTCCGCCGTCAGCAGCAGGATGGGAACCGAGCGGACCTGGGGCATCTGGCTGGCGCGCACCTCCTTCACGAAGGTGATGCCGTCCATGCCGGGCATGTTGATGTCCGCGATGACCAGGCTCACCGGGACGAGCCGGAGAATCTGCAGCGCGCGGGTCGCATCGTCGGCCTCCACGGTCGAGACCTTGAGGTTCATCAGGTAGATCTTGACGATGTTGCGGACCGTCGGGCTGTCGTCCACCAGCAAGACGTTGGTGCTGTGGGTGGTCACTGTGATGCGGCTCCTCCGCAGGCCCGCGCTTTGCGGGAAGCCCCTGCGTCTGTTCAGGACTCTACCGTGAGCGCTCTCACGGGAGAAAGCGGCACCCCGGGCCCGCCATGGTACCGAGCGGGCAGGTGCCAGATGACCCCGGGACAATTCCCGGGGTCCTCGCATGCGAGGGAAAACCGCTACTCGGCCGCCGGCTTGGAGGCGTTCGTCGGGAACTCGGCGGCCGCATCCTCCAGCTCCACCGGCGGCGCGCCTACCGCGTGGTAGCCACCGTCCACATGCACCATTTCGCCCGTAGTGGAAGGCAGCCAGTCGGAAAGGAGGGCGCAGGCGGTGCGGGCCACCATGTCGTGGCTGTCCTTGGCGCTCCAGCCCAGCGGCGCCTGCTTGCCCCAGCCCTGCTCCAGGGCCTTGAAGCCGGGGATGCCCTTCGCGGCGATGGTGGCCAGGGGCCCGGCCGCCAGCGCGTTGACGCGGATGCCCTTGGGGCCCAGATCGCGCGCGAGGTAGCGCACCGTGGACTCCAGCGCCGCCTTGCACACGCCCATCCAGTCGTAGATGGGCCAGGCCATGCGGTTGTCGAAGTCGAGCGTGACGATGGAGCCGCCCTTCGTCATCAGGGGCAGGCAGGCCACCGCCAGCTCCTTCAGGGAGAAGGCGGAGATGCGGAAGGCCGTCTGCACGCTCTCCCAGGGGGTGTTGAGGAAGTTGCCGCCGAGCGCGTCCTCGGGAGCGTAGGCGATGGAGTGGAGCACGCCGTCCACCCGGTCCCACCGCTGGCGCAGCGACTCGGTGAGCGCGGTGAAGTGGGCGGGGTTGGTGACGTCCAGCTCCAGCACCTCGAGGCCGGGCTTGAGGCGCTTCGCGCTGCGGTCGGTGAGCGACTTCGCGCGGCCGAAGCCGGTGAGGAGGATGTCCGCACCCTGCGCGAGCGCATGCTCGGCGATGCCGTAGGCGAGGGACTGGGGCGTCAGCACCCCGGTGATGAGCAGCTTCTTGCCTTGGAGCAGCATGAAAGGCGGCCTCGTCGGTAGGAAGGGAGGAAACGCGCTTCCTACCACTCCTGACGGGTGGAGCGGGACGAAACCCGGGAACCACCCCATCCCCGCCGGTGGGCGGGGCGGGGCGGACGACCCTGCCCGGGGACGGAACGGATGCGCAGGTAACGGACGCTGCTCCCGAGGGACGGGGCCCGCCAAGTTGAAGCTGCGCTCACGTGGCGCATGAATCCACCTGCTTCCCACTGAGCGGACCAGCGTCCGGGCAGCCTCGGAGGCTCAACAAAGATGCCGCGAAAAACCCCCAACGGGGCGCCCTTCCAGTAAAAGACGACACCGCCATGGCGAATTTCCAGGACACGTTCCTTTCCGGCGCCAACATCGACTTCATCGAAGGGCTCTACGCCCGCTACCTCGAAGACCCCGCCAGCGTGGATGCCAGCTGGCGCGAGGTGTTCGAGCGCAATGATGGCGCCGGCAGACCCATCTTCAGCACGAAGCTGCTGGAGGCGGCCGCGGCCCCCGTGGCCCCCGCCCCTGGCAAGGCGAATGGCAAGGCCACCGCCGCACTGACGCAGGCCGTGGCGCAGGCGCCCGTCGCCGCCGCGCCCGCCCCCACCCAGGACATCCTCGGGCTGCAGGCGAAGGTGGACCAGACGATTACGGCCTTCCGCCTGCGCGGCCACCTGCGCGCGAAGCTGGACCCGCTGGACCGCCCCCGCCCGCCGCTGGAGCACGTGGCCGACGTGGGCATGGTGGACGACGGCCACTTCTCCGCCCGCGAGCGCGAGCAGCTCGTCGAGTGCAACAACGTCTTCCCCGAGCAGCGCGTGCGCCTGGGCGACCTGCTCGGACGGCTGCACCGCACGTACACCGGCGGCATCGGCGTGGAGTTCATGCAGATGCTCGACAGCGGCCGGCGCCGCTGGCTGATGCAGCGCATGGAGCACAGCGAGAACCGCACGGACTTCTCGGTGGAGGACCAGCGCCACATCCTCACCCAGCTCGCCTACGCGGAAGGCTTCGAGCACTTCCTCCACACCAAGTACGTGGGCGCCAAGCGCTTCAGCCTCGACGGCGGTGAGTCGCTCATCCCCATGCTGGACGCCATCACCGAGGTGGGCACGGCGATGGGCCTCAAGGAGGTCGTCATCGGCATGGCCCACCGCGGCCGCCTCAACGTGCTGACGAACATCCTGGGCAAGAAGCCGGATCAGATCTTCAGCGAGTTCGACGGCCCGAAGGACCCCAAGGCCTACCTCGGCCGCGGCGACGTGAAGTACCACATGGGCTTCTCCTCGGACCGCACGACGCGCCAGGGCCGCCCGGTGCACCTGTCGCTGGCCTTCAACCCCAGCCACCTGGAGGCGGTGGACCCGGTGGTGGAGGGCCGCGTGCGCGCCAAGCAGGACCGCGGCGGTGACACCGAGCGCACCGGCGTCATGCCCCTGCTCATCCACGGCGACGCCGCCTTCATGGGCCAGGGCGTGGTGCCGGAGACGCTCAACCTGTCCGGCCTCAAGGGCTACACCACCGGCGGCACGGTCCACATCGTCATCAACAACCAGGTCGGCTTCACCACCGACCCGCACGACTCGCGCTCTTCCATCTACGCGACGGCGATTGCGCAGATGCTGGACATCCCCATCTTCCACGTGAATGGGGACGACCCGGAGGCCTGCGTCCACGTGGCGCGGCTGATGGCCGAGTACCGGCAGACCTTCAAGAGCGACATCGTCATCGACCTCATCTGCTACCGCCGCTACGGCCACAACGAGGGCGACGAGCCCTCGTTCACCCAGCCGGCGATGTACGACATCATCCGCAAGCACCCGACGGTGCGCACGCTCTACGCCGCCGCGCTGGCGGAGAAGGGCCGCATCTCCGCGGAGGAGTCCGAGGCCATCAAGCAGCGCTGCCAGCAGGAGTTCGACGCGGCGCTCACCCGCGCGCGCCAGGAGAGCCAGTTCAAGGAGCCCAACGCGCTCGAGGGCCTGTGGAAGCCGTACCAGGGTGGCGCGCTGAAGAGCGCCCCGCAGGTGTCCACGGCGGTGGACAAGCAGACGCTGTGTGATGCGCTGAAGAAGCTCTCCACGCTGCCGGAGGGCTTCAACGTCCACCGCGACGTGGAGCGCACCGTCATCAAGAAGCGCCTGGGCATGCTGGACAGCGGAGATTTGCAGTGGAGCGAGGGCGAGTCGCTGGCCTACGCCACCCTGCTCGCGCAGGGCTACAGCATCCGCATCACCGGCCAGGACGCCGAGCGCGGCACCTTCAGCCACCGCCACGCGGTGCTCCACGACGTGCAGACGGGCGAGAAGTACACGCCGCTGCGCCAGTTCGTCACCGGCAAGGGCGCCTTCCACATCCACAACAGCCCGCTGTCGGAGATGGGCGTGTTGGGCTTCGAGTACGGCTACAGCCTGGACGTGCCGGACGGCCTGACGGCGTGGGAGGCCCAGTTCGGCGACTTCGCCAACGGCACGCAGATCATCATCGACCAGTTCATCGCCGCGGCGGAGAGCAAGTGGCGCCGGCTCAGCGGAATCACGTTGCTCCTGCCACACGGCTACGAGGGCCAGGGCCCGGAGCACTCCAGCGCGCGCCTGGAGCGCTTCCTGGACCTGTGCGCCGAGGACAACATCCAGGTCTGCTACCCCACCACGCCCGCGCAGATCTTCCACCTGCTGCGCCGCCAGGTGGTGCGCCCCGTGCGCAAGCCGCTGGTCATCATGTCGCCCAAGAGCCTGCTGCGCCGCCCCGAGGCCACCAGCAAGATTGAAGAGCTGGCCACGGGCACCTTCCAGGAAGTCATCCTGGACAAGGTGGCGCCCGCGGGCGTGACGCGGCTGCTCCTGTGCAGCGGCAAGGTGTACTACGACCTGGTGAAGGCCCGGGACGAGCGCAAGGACGACAGCATCGCCATCGTCCGGCTGGAGCAGCTCTACCCGTTCCCCTACGACGAGCTGGCAGGCCTCGTCGCGAAGATGCCGAAGCTCGCGGAGCTCCTGTGGGTGCAGGAGGAGCCGCGCAACGCGGGCGGCTGGCACTTCATGTTCCCCCGTCTGCACGACCTGGCGTCCGCGCGCTCGCAGCAGCCGGTGAAGATCGGCTACATCGGGCGTGCGGAGGCCGCCAGCCCCGCCACCGGCTTCCCCAAGACTCACGAATACGAGCAACAGCTCATCATCGAAGAAGCCATCTTCCGAGGGACCAAGAATGGCCGTTGAACTGAAAGTGCCCCCGCTGGGCGAGTCCATCACCGAGGCCGTCGTCGGAAAGTGGAACAAGAAGATGGGTGACGCGGTCTCCGCCGACGAGCCTCTCGTCGTGCTGGAGACGGACAAGGTCACCATCGACGTGCCCGCTCCCACCGCCGGCGCCCTGTCCAGCATCTCCTTCAAGGAGGGCGACAAGGTCCGCGTGGGCGAGGTGCTGGGCCTCATCGAGGCCGGTGCCGGCGCCTCGGCCGCGAAGCCCGCGGCCGCCGCCGCGCCCGCCCCGGCGCCCGCTCCCGCCGGGGCGTCGGTGGACGCGCGCATGACGCCCACCGCGCGCAAGGTGGCCGAGGAGAACCAGGTCGACCTCACCCAGGTGAAGGGCAGCGGCGCCGGTGGCCGCATCACCAAGGAGGACGTGCTCGGTCAAATCAGCCGTCCGGCCGCCCCCGCCCCCGTGCAGGCGCCCGCCGTGCCCTCCGGCCCCCGCCCCAACGCCGCGCGCGAGGAGCGCGTGCGCATGACGCCGCTGCGCAAGCGCGTGGCCGAGCGCCTCATCCAGGCGCAGTCCACCGCCGCCATGCTCACCACCTTCAACGAGGTGGACATGGGCGAGGTGATGGCCCTGCGCAAGAAGTACAACGACAAGTTCCAGGCGAAGCACGGCGTGAAGCTCGGCTTCATGAGCTTCTTCATCCGCGCGTCCGTCGAGGCCCTCAAGGCCTTCCCGCAAATCAACGCGGAGATCGACGGCGAGGACGTCATCTTCAAGCACTACTACGACATCGGCGTGGCGGTGAGCGGCAGCCGCGGCCTCGTGGTGCCGGTGGTGCGCAACGCGGACAAGCTGGGCCTGGCGGACCTGGAGAAGACTGTCGGCGAGCTCGGCACCCGCGCCCGCAACGACAAGCTGGGTCTGGCGGACCTGCAGGGCGGCACCTTCACGATTACCAACGGCGGCATCTTCGGCTCCATGCTGTCCACGCCCATCCTCAACCCGCCGCAGACGGGCATCCTGGGCATGCACAACATCGTCGACCGCCCCGTGGTGCGCGACGGCCAGATTGTCATCCGCCCCATCATGTTCGTGGCCCTCACGTACGACCACCGCCTGGTCGACGGCCGCGAGGCCGTGCAGTTCCTCGTGCGCGTGAAGGAGTGCATCGAGGACCCCGAGCGGCTGCTGCTCGACGTCTGACGCGACGCGGCTTCACCGCGCCCAAACCTGCGCGAGACATGCTGAATATGAGCCCCGGGTTCTTGGCAACTCGGGCATTCCGGGCGGCCGGCTGGACTTCCAGCCGGCCGTTTCACTACAACTCGGAGTGTCTCCCGGTAGTCGGGGGGCGGGAAGAACGGGCGGCTCTCCCCACACCGCCCCGCAAGACTGAGGAAGTGCAATGGCAACCGGTACCGTGAAGTGGTTCAACGACGCGAAGGGCTTCGGCTTCATCACCCAGGACGGCGGGGGTGAGGATGTGTTCTGCCACCACTCGGCCATCAACATGGATGGCTTCCGCACCCTGGCCGAGGGCCAGAAGGTGGAGTTCGAGGTCACCCGCGGCCCCAAGGGCCTGCAGGCGCAGAACGTCCGCGCCGCGGGGTAACGCGTCCGTCAGCCACTCCTTCCGGACTGGCAGATGAAACAGAGGCCCGGCCCCCTTTCCAGGGACCGGGCCTCTTGCTTTGCGGCATGGGCCCTCGGGCGGGCCGCGCGGGCAGCGCGGACCGAGCCGGGCAGCGCGGGCTACAGGTTGCGCTTGAAGTGGTCCATGACGCGCTCCCACTGGCGCTCGGTGACGACGGGGTCGGGCACCATGTGCGTCAGGCCGCTCAGGGGCAGCAGGTCGTGCTGCTTGCCGGCGCGGAAGAGCGCGTCCGACAGCTTCAGCGTGTGGAAGAAGTACACGTTGTCATCCGCGGTCCCGTGGATGAGCAGCAGCTTGCCAATGGGCTTGTCCTGCTTCGCGTAGGTGAGCAGCGAGCTCTTCTCGTATGCCTCGGGGTGCTCCTGGGGCACGCCGAGGTAGCGCTCGGTGTAGTGCGTGTCGTAGTCGAGCCAGTCCACCACCGGGGCGCCGGCCACCGCGGCCTTGAAGACGTCCGGGCGCTTGAGGACGGCGAGCGCGGACATGTAGCCGCCGAAGCTCCAGCCTTCGATGCCCACGCGGTTGATATCGATTTCCGGCACCTCCTTCGCCAGCTCCTGAATCGCGGCGGCCTGGTCTTCGATGGTGACGGTGGCGAAGTCGTACTTCACCTCGCGCTCCCAGGCGGCGCCGCGCAGCGGGGTGCCGCGCCCGTCGAACTTCACGACGAGGAAGCCCTGGTCCGCCATCCACTGCGCCATCAGGTGGGCGCCCATGTTCTGGTGGACGACGGTGGTGGTGGGGCCGCCGTACACCTCGACGATGACGGGCAGCTTCTGGCCCTTCTTGAAGTCACGCGGGCGGACGATGGAGGCCCAGAACTTCTTCGGGCCCACCTGGCGCACCTCGATGTTCGGCGTGAAGGGCGGCTCCTGGCCGATTTCGGGCAGCTCGCCCACGCGGGTGCCGTCCGCGCGCAGCACCAGCGTCTTCGGCATCGACTTCGGGCCCGAGGCGTTGAGCATCAGCAGCCCGCCGTTCTTGGAGACGGTGCCGCCCTCGGTGCCCGGGCCGGTGGCGCCGCTGGACACCTTCTCCGGAGTGCCGCCGTCCTTCACGCGCCACAGGTAGCTCTCGGTGGGGTTGGCGCCGCCGTTGAAGTAGAGCGTGCGGTCCTTCTGGACGAAGCGCGCCAGGGAGCGGAAGCCCGCGTCCGGCTTCACCAGGCTCTTGTCCGGCGAGCCGTCCGCCTTGCGCAGCTCCACCTCGGGACCGCCGTTGCGCTCGGTGTACCAGAGGAAGCCGCTGCCATCCTCCAGCCACAGCGGGAAGTCCTGCTCCAGGTTCACCCAGGCGTTGTCCTTCTCCACCAGCAGCTCGGTCGTCTTGCCGGTGCGCGGGTCCACCGCGAGCAGCTGCTCCTCCGTCTGGTTGCGGTTCTGCACCAGGATGGTGAGCTGTCCGCCCTTGGGCCAGGTGACGGTGGCGAGGTACGGGTACTTCGTCGCATCCCAGCTCACCCACGTCGTCTTCCCACCCGTGACGGGGACGACGCCCAGGCGCACCTTGGCGTTGGCCTTGCCGGGACGCGGGTACGCGAAGTCCTCGCCGCCGCGCTCGGGGTGCATGACGTCGACGATGGTGAGCTTCTCCACCTCGGAGGTATCGGACTCGGTGTAGGCGAGCGACTTCGCGTCCGGGCTCCACCAGTATCCGGAGAAGCGGCTCATCTCCTCCTGGGCGACGAACTCGGCCAGGCCGTGCGTCTTCGCTTCGGTGCCGCCGGTGGTGACGCGCTGCTCCTTATTGGCGGCGATGTCGATGCGGTAGACGTCGTGCTCGCGCACGTAGCCCACCTGCTTGCCGTCCGGAGAGAACTTCGGGTCCAACGTGCCGGCGCCCGTCTTGAGCTCCGTCACCTTGCCGCTGGCGCGCTCCACCACGTAGAGGCGGCCGGACAGGGGCACCAGCAGGCGGGTGCCGTCCTCGGAGATTTGATAGCCGGTGAAGCCCCGGGCGCTGACGCGCATGCGCTCGCGGCGGGCCTTCTCCTCGGGGGTGAGCGTCTCCTCGGCGCCCTTGAGGATGGCCTCGGGGGTGAGCAATTCCTTCGCCTGCCCGGACTCCACGTCGAACGCGTAGAGCATCTGCACGTTGGACGTGGGCGAGGTGCGCAGGAAGAGGACCGACTTCTCGTCGGGGGCAATCTTCACACCCACGGGGCGGCCGCTCATGAAGCGGCGCGTCTCCGAGTACTGGCGCAGGAACGGGTCTGACTTGCGCTGGGGCTGGGACATGACGGGTAGGGGCTTCTGCTCCTGGGCGACGACGGGGAGGCTCGCGAGGAAGAGCGCTGCGGTGAGGGCCTGGCGCATGCTTGGTCGAATACCCGCGGGGGGCGGGTCTCCTTTCACGGAAAGGTGCGGGGAAGCCTACACTTGGCGGCCACGCGGCCCGCACAAACGCCTGCCGGGCGAGAGGATTCCCGAGGTCATGGAGACAGAAGACGACGCCCTGCGGCACCTGCGGCTGGCCGGGGTCATCCGGCTGGGGCTGGGCGGCGGGCGGGGGCCGACGGACGCGTACGTCTTCGACCCGCACCGGCTCGCCCTGCCCTCCTGGTCCTTCGCGCTGGGGGAGTCCGGGCCGCCCGCGCTGCTGGTGTCGTTGGACCGGCACCTGGACACGGTGGTGCCGAAGCACCCGGAGGCGGTGCCGGACCGCTCCGCGGGGACGCGGGCGCTGGACGAACACGCGCGGTACGCCCTGGACGTGCGCAACTACGACCACCTGCTCGCGGCGATGGAGGCGGGGCTGGTGGGGGATGCGCTGTTGATTGCGCGGGCCCGGCCTCGCGGCGCATTCGCCGGGGAGACGTACGTGGACACGCGGGGGCGCGCGCACCGGCTGGTGGTGGTGCCCACGGTGGACCGCGCGGCGGAGGCGTGGAACCACCCGGCCCCGGGTGACGCGGTGCGGGACGTGCTGGAGGGCGCGGGACAGGTATTGCTGGACGTGGACCTGGACTGCTTCACGTCGCTGAGCGACGCGGACCCGACGACGGTGCTGCCGTGGCCCAGGGCCATCATCCGCGAGTTCCTCCTGCCGGAGGGCTCGGAGGCCTTCTGGACCGCGGTGCTGGAGAAGACGGTGGCGCTCACGCTGGCGCGCGAGCCGCACCACTGTGGCGGGCTATTGGCCTCGGGGGAGCTGTTCCGCGACGTGGCGGAGGTGCTGTTCCGCGAGTTGCTGCGCACCGAGCCGCCGTGAGCCGGGGCTACAGCGGCGAGTCCAGGAAGCCGGGCCGCAAGTCGGTGAGCTGTCCTCCCGCGATGGAGAAGCGGCTGCCCACGGGGGGACGCGCGTCGTTGAGCACGTAGCCGAAGTCCAGGCGGAACGGCAGCACGTTGAACTGGGGGAACAGCAGCCGCACGCCCACGCCCACCGTGTGCACCATGTCCGGCCTGTCGTCGAAGGCGCTGCCCGAGTCGAAGAAGAGCACTCCGCCCAGGTGCACCGTCCGCACGACGAGCGGCGCGGTGCGGTACTCCACGTTGAACAGCAGCAGCCGCTTGCCGGAGTACGCGTCCACGCGCGCGCCGCGCAGCCCGTTGCCACCGCCGAGCAGCGTAATCCTGTCGAACAGGTCGTCGATATTCACGTCCAGGAGCCCGCGCGCCACGAAGCGTCCACCGAGCACCTTGGGAGACACCTGCGCCAGTTCCGTGGCCCAGCGCCGGTTGTTCCACTCCGCGCCCTCGCCCAACTGCCGTCGGATGGCGGCCGCGGCGGAGGCGGTGGTGAGGGAATCTCCCAGGCGCAGGCGGTAGCGCGCGGCCACCCCGAGCTCCGCGAAGTGCGACGCCGAGCCGAAGATGGGGGGCGCATAGCGCACCGTCGCGGACACCGAGTGCCCTATCTGGAAGTCCTCGGAGAGCGCGTACGAGTCCACGTCGCGCATCACCTCGTAACGGGCCTCGAAGGCGCGCAGGGACAGCGAGGCATAGCCCGCGTCCTCGGCGCGCGGCAGGTAGTTGCGGCGGAACCAGTCCAGCTGCGCGTCGCTCAACATGGACGCGGCCGGAGGGTCATAGGCGTAGTGGTACGCGCCGAGCGTGCCGCCCACGTTCCACTTGTAGCGCAGGCCGTACGAGCGCGTGTACGAGACGCCGCCAGCCACCTCCTCCGTCTCGTAGACGTACGGCACCGCGGGCCCGTCGGGGAACGGCAACTGCCAGATGTCCGCGCCGCGGTAGACGCGGTTGGTCTCCACGTTCCACGCCACGGACGTACTGGTGCTCCACGGCGTGGACAACGAGTACAGGGGCCGGCTGACGGAGAGGCTGCCGCGAGAGCCCTCGGCCTGGCCACTCTCGCGGCCGATGATGAGGGCCGCGGACTCGGAGAGGGACCAGCGGCTGCCGAGCACGCGCGGGTCCGTGTAGCTCTGCCCGAGGCTGACCGTGTCCAGCCGCAGCGTGAAGTCCACCGCCAGCTTCTTGCCCCGGCCGAGGAAGTTCTGCTCCGTGCCTTGCAGGCGCAGGTACTGGAGCAGCGAGCCCACCGCGGCGAAGTCGCTGTTGAGCCGCAGCGACCAGAGGTCCTTGGTGACGACGAGCAGCGCCACCGTGCCGGGCGCGCGGCCCTTCACCGGGACGAGCCGCACCACGGAGAACAGGCGCAGCGAGCGCAGGTTGCGCGCCGTCTCATCCGCGAGCGCGGTGGAGTACGGCTGGCCGGCCTGGAGCAGCACCTCGCGGCGGACCACCTCCTCGCGGGTGCGCACGTGGAAGATGTTGAGGAAGTCCGGGTACGGGTCGCTCTCCGCGACGACTTCCTCGGTGGAGACGAGGACCTCCTCCAGCACCTTCCCCTCGGGCTCGGGCTCCGCGACGCGGTCCTGCTCCTTCAGGGCCCAGGCGACGAGGGACTCCTCGTAGTTCTCCTGCTGGGCCGCGACGTCGGAGGACGCGGGTGCCGCTGGCGTCTGGGAAGAGACCACGGCGAGGAGGGCGAGCAACGGGAGGGGCACGGGCCCATCCTGGCACGTGCCACGCCTGCCGCCAGCGACAACCTCGGGCCGTCCGCTACGCCGCGGCGCGCAGGTCTCCCCTGCGCAGCTCCGGCAGCTTCTCGCCGCGCGCCACCGCCGCCACGATTCGCGCGAGCTGCGCCACGCCGTCCGACAACGCCGCCGGGCCCGGCTGGAGGATGACGCTGCTCTTCACCTCGTAGAGCTGATCCTCCACCACCGCCGTCACCTCCGCCCACCCCGGGCGGGAGACAATCTTCTCCCGCTTCGCCTTGCGCCCGCACCAGCTCGCGATGACGGCGTCCGGGTTGCGCTTCGCCACCTCCTCCGGCTCGAAGATGCGCCCCTTCGCGCCGTGCGACGCGCGCGACTCGCGGCACACGTCCTCGCCGCCCACCACCTCCACCAGCTCGGAAACCCAGCGGATGCTGGAGATGAGCGGCTCGTGCCACTCCTCGAAGAAGATGCGCGGCCGGCGCGGCAGCCGGTCCGCGGCCTCCGCATGGCGCTCCAGGTTCGCCGTCAGCTCCTCCGCCAACCGCGCCGCGTCCTCCGCCCGGCCCACCAGCGCGCCCGTCAGCCGCACCGACTGCAATATCTCCGCGATGGAGCGCTGATTGAACAGGTACACGGGCACGCCGCGCTTGCACAGCTCGCGACCGATGTCCGCCTGCAGGTCCGAGAACCCGAGCACCAGATCCGGCTTCAAATCGAGGATGCGCTCGAAGTTCGCGTCCAGGAACGAGGACACCCGCGGCTTCTTGCGCGCCTCCGGCGGCCGCACCGTGAAGCCGGACACGCCCACCACCAGGTCCCCCGCGCCAATACGGTAGAGCACCTCCGTCGTTTCCTCCGTCATGCACACCACCCGTCGGGGATATGGCGGCGCGGAGGAGAGCAGCTCGGACAGTCGCGCATTCATGGAGGGCACCCTAACGCGCCCGTTCCGGTGCGTCCGTAAGCAGGCAGACAGGCAGGCAGGCTCCAGTCCCGGGCCACGTCGCCGCGTGCACGTCACCCACGAGGTGTCCGCTGCCCGACTTTGCGCCTCCCGGGCCGGAATCTCGGCCTTTGCCGCACTGCGCCAACCCGGCAGGTCGCTTGGGGAGTGGAGGATTGCAGTGCTAGCATCGCCGGGCATGTTCGACCGGAGCGTCGCGTGCCTTCCCGGTCGGCGGGGGCAACCATGATCGAAAGCAACGCCCCGACGGATGGCGCCCCGCCCGAGCTGGAAGATCCACTGCTGGGCAGGGTCCTCAACGAGCGCTTCCGCATCCTGGAGACTCTCGGTGCCGGTGGCATGGGCCGCGTGTACAAGGCCATCCAGGCGCCGCTGGACCGGCTGGTCGCCCTCAAGGTCCTCAACCCGCAGTATGGCGAGGGCAAGGACCCCGGGTTCCAGAAGCGCTTCTTCCTGGAAGCCAGCGTCACCGCGAAGCTGCGCCACCCGAACACCGTCACCGTCATCGACTACGGCAAGACGGACGACGGCATCTACTACATCGCCATGGAGTACCTGGAGGGGCTGACGCTCAGCCAGCTCCTCACCCAGGTGGGCCCGCTGCCATGGGCGCGCGCGCTCAACATCACCCAGCAGGTGGCGCGCTCGCTGCGCGAGGCCCACAAGGTCGGCCTCATCCACCGCGACCTCAAGCCCGCCAACGTCATGGTCCTCAACCAGGAGACGGACCATGACGTGGTGAAGGTGCTGGACTTCGGCCTCGTGAAGTCCTTCATCGGCGACGCGGCCCTTCAACAGGACACCTCGCTCACCCAGGCCGGCATCATCCTCGGCTCGCCGCAGTACATGGCGCCGGAGCAGGCGCGCAACGTCGCCGACCCGCGCAGCGACGTGTACAGCATGGGCGTGGTGCTCTATCAGATGCTGATGGGCCGCCCGCCCTTCCTCGCGTCGCAGAGCATCGACGTCATCGTCAAGCACATCAACGAGCCGCCTCCCGCCTTCGGCTCCATCTGGCCCAGCCACGGCGTGCCCGCCGAGGTGGAGGCGCTGGTGATGAAGTGCCTCGCCAAGGTGCCGGCGGAGCGCTACCAGTCCATGGACGAGGTGATGGACGCCATGCGCCGCGTGGCCTCGTCCATTGGCGTCAGCGGCGTGTTCAGCGGCTCGCGCCTGACGGGCACCGGCAGCGGCCCCATCAGCGGCCCCATCAGCTCCACGGGCTCCGGCCCCAGCACCATGGCGCTGGACATCTCCGTGGAGGAGGAGCCCAGGCCGAGCCGGCGCCCGCTGGCCATCGGCCTGTTCGTGGGCTCGCTGCTGCTGGGCGCTGGCGGGGCCGCCTTCATCGCGATGCGCCCCACCACCCCGCAGCCGCTCCCGCCCTCCGCCCTCGCGGAGCCCCCGTCGGAAGCCCCCGCCGCCGCGCATCCCTCGGCGGCCGCCGCGGCAGCGGTGCCCTCCACGCTCGGCGCCGACGACGAGGAACTGGCCCTGGCGGAGCTCAACCCCGTCAAGCCGGTGAGGTTCCTGATCGCCAGCGAGCCGAGCGGCGCGCGCGTGACGTACCGTGGGAAGGACGTGGGCGAGACGCCCCTGAACCTCGAGGTGCCCCGCGGCGACGGCGGCAAGGCCAGCGCGGAGCTGACCTTCAACCTCGCGGGCTACCAGCCCATCAAGGTCACCGCCGAGGGTGAAGGCCCCGAGGCGCGCATCCTCCAGAAGCTCCAGCCCAAGAAGAAGGCGAGCACGAAGCCCGGCAAGGGTTCCGGCTCGTCGCCCTACAAGGACGACCCGTACCAGTGAAAACCCCCTCAGCCCTGAAACGTGCGGGCCTCCTCGCGTTGTGTCTCTGCGCGGGAGAGGCCCTGGCGGACGCCCGCCTGGAGGCGCGCCGTCACTTCCGCAACGGAATGAGCCTGATTGCCCAGAAGCAGTTCGACGAGGGCATCTCCGAGCTGGAAGCCGCCTACGCCATCAAGCCGCACCCCAACGTCCTCTACAACATCGCCCGCGCGTACCACGACGCCGGCCGGCTGACGGAGGCGCTGGACGCGTACCAGCGCTACCTCGCCAGCAACCCGCCGGACGCGGCGACGGTGACCACCACCATCGCCGTCCTCGAGCAGAAGCTGAAGACCGGCGACGCCACCGCGTCCACCACGCCGGACGACAAGTCCGCGCTGCCCATGCCGCCGCCGCCCGCCAGCATCCAGACGCAGCAGCAACTGGGCGTGCTCCTGGAGCGGCTGGAGAAGGCGATTGAGCGCGCCGAGTCCATGCCCACCGGCGGCGCCCCGGCCGCGGCCCCCGCCCCCATCGCCGTGGCCTCGGGCCCGGTGGGCGGTGTCGACGTCGCGGCTGCCGCGGACGAGGGCGCGGTGCCGTACGAGGAGCGCGTGGTGACGGCGAGCCGCCGTGCCCAGTCCTCGCTGGAGGCGCCCAACGCCACCACCGTCATCACCGCCGAGGACATCCGCCTGTCCGGCGCCACCAACCTGCCGGACCTGCTGCGGCGCGTGCCGGGCGCGGACGTCATGTCGCTGGGCGTGGGCAGCGCCAACGTGTCCCTGCGCGGCTTCAACCAGCGCATCGCCAACAAGGTGCTGGTGCTGGTGGACGGCCGCACCGAGTACCAGGACTTCCTCGGCCTGACGCTGTGGTCCTCCATCCCCATCGGCCTGGAGGAAATCGAGCGCATCGAGGTCATCCGCGGCCCGGGCAGCGCGCTGTACGGCGCCAACGCCATGCTGGGCGTCATCAACATCATCACCCAGGCCCCCGGCTCCGGCCCGCGCGCGCGCTTCTCGGTCACCGGCGGCACCGGCAACACCGCGGCGGGCTCGTTCCTCAGCCACGGCAAGTCGGGTGCGCTGAGCTACCGCGCGGCGGTGGCGTACTCGCAGGCGGACAAGTGGAGCCGCGACTTCGCCAGCGGCCGGCCGGACATGGAGCTGAAGGACCCGGACCCGGACATCGGCATGCGCGGCGCGCGCGGCACGCTGTCCGCCATCTACACCTTCGCGGACGACCGCAAGGTGGGCCTGTCCGGCGGCGTGCACCGCTACACCACGGAAATCTATCCGCTGGGCCTGCTCCGCAACTACTTCATGGACGGCCTCAACGCGTACGCCAAGGGCGACGTGGAGCTGGGGCCGCTCAAGCTGAAGACGTTCTGGAACCACATCTCCGGTGACGCGGGGCCGCAGTACGAGGCCATCGGGCAGCGCTCGCTGGGCACGACCATCAGCTCCAACCTCTTCAACGCGGAGCTGCTCTTCGCGCGCGCCTTCCACCTGGGCGGCGAGCACCAGCTCAACGTGGGCGTGGAGGGCCGCCTCAAGCGCGTGGCCTGGAACTACCTGGGCCCGCTGCGCAAGGAGGTCCATGCCGCCGCCTTCGTGCAGGACGAGTGGCGGCTGGTGGAGCCCCTGCGGCTCGTGGCCAGCTACCGCGTGGACCGGCACCCGCTGCTGGACAACGGCACCCCGGGACTGGCGCACTCGCCGCGCATCTCCGCGCTGTTCATCCCCTTCGAGGGCCAGGCCTTCCGCGCTAGCGCGGCGTCCGCCTTCCGCGAGCCGACGTTCCTGGAGTCCTACACCCGAATCCCCGTGCCCGTGCCGGGCGTCAATGGCGCCAGCGCGCTCACCACCGGCAACACCAACCTGCGCGCCGAGCGCCTCACCGCCTTCGAGCTGGGCTGGCGTGGCGAGGCCCCGACGCTGGGCGTGGACTGGGACGTAGCCCTCTACCAGAACACGGTGAGGGACCTCATCGGCCTGTCCGCCGTGCAACGGCTGCCCGCGGGTGAGTCCTACGACGCGGGCACCGGCTCGTATCTGCTCGGCCGCTCGTTCTTCCAGAACGAGGACGCCGTCTACACCGCGCGCGGCGTGGAGGTGGGCGCCAACATGGCCCCGGTGGACGGCCTCGGCCTCAAGGCGAGCGCCGCCTTCCAGAACGTGACGTCGGACCGCGAGGAGAAGGCCCAGTGCGGCCCGTGCAGCCAGGCCCCGCAGCTCAAGCTGTATGCGGGCGTCACCTACCGCACCAAGGCGGACCTGGAGTTCGGCGTGGACGCGGCCTTCACCTCGTCCACCACCTGGATTGAGCGCGAGCCGGCCGCGGCGGACCCCACGAGCATCGAGCTGCTGTCCAACCCCCTGACGGCCTACACCGTGGTCAACGCGCGAGTGGGCTACCAGGCCGTGAAGGACACCGTGGACGTGGCGCTGGTGGGCAGTCACCTGGCTGGCGCGCACTCGCAGCACCCCTTCGGCAATCGCATCGAGCGGCGCGTCTATGCGACGCTGACGGTGACTCCATGAGCCGCTCCACCCTGTCCTGGACGAAGGCCCTCGGCGGCCTCGCCCTCACCTCCGTCATCGGCTTGGGCTGCGAGGCGCCGCCCATCGTCCCCACCGCGGACGGCCGGCAGAACACCCACACCGCCCGCATCGAGGGCAACCTCGTGGTGCAGTCCCGCGCGCGAGGCAACGCCATCGTGTTCCTCTACCACGCGGACCGGCCGCCCCCGCCGCAGGGCACGGGCCGCCCCATCGCCTTCACCGTCATCCCCGCGGAGCAGCTCTTCGGCCCTGCGCTGGGTGGCAACCAGCCCGGGCCCTTCACCGCGCCCTTCACCTTCAGCCTGGTGCAGGCGGGAAAATACACGCTGCGCGGCTTCATCGACGCGGACACCTGCGGCGACGCCGCGACACAGCCGTGCCACCGCCCGGACTTCAACCCCTGGTACGGCGTCACCAGCGAGCCCAACATGGGCGACGTGGGCGGCGCCGCGGTGGACCCCAGCACGGGCGCGCCCCTCCCGCTGGAAGTCACGGCGGACGCGGACGGCCTGCCCCAGCCTCTCACGGGCGTCTCGGTGAGCTTCGCTGACTCGGCCCGGGTGCCGATGGACAGGCCCGCCTTCCAGGTGGTGCAGGGCGACCGGACGATGGGCTCCGGCAACAAGGTGCTGCGGCTGCAGCCGATGAGCTTCCAGGGCAGCGTGGTGGACCAGCGCCCGCCCGCCTTCATGGTCAGCTACGTGGACGCCAACCGCGACGGCGTGCCGGACGACGCCAACAAGGATGGCATCCCGGACCTCTGGCCGCGCGTGGTGGTGCGCAAGCTGGATGGCGCCGGGCCCGGCCTCCTGGAGGAGAACGACCTGGACCGCAACGGCGTGTTGGAGTTGAGCGCCGACGGCAAATGGGACTACGCCCACGTGGACAGCCCCCCGGACGGCAAGCCGGACCTGGTGGTGCTCGCCGCCGGACTGATCCCGGATGGACCCCTTGCCGCCCTCACGGATGAGCAGGGCAACCCGCGCATGACGCCCGTCCCGATTTCGGAATTGCAGGTGGTGGTGCGGCCGCTGGCGCTGGACGCCAGCAATGCCGCGGCGCCCGCCCCCCTCAAGGAGCTGCCCAAGGGGCGCTATACCCTGGTGCTGATCCAATCCACCGGCCAGACGTGGCGGGTGCCCAATGAGCTGGACCCCGCCATCGGCGTTGACCCACGACTTCCCGCAGAGGCGAGTCAGGCCTTCGTCCTGGAAGTCCCGTGAGCGTCCCGGCTTTGACTTCGGCCCCTCCTTCCGTCAACATGACAAAGTTTCCAGGGGGACAGCCCCACCTGAGGTTGATGATCCGATGAAGGCCGGAACCCTCCCCTCTCCAGAGCCCGTACCCAACCGCTCCACGACGGAGACGACCCGCCCTCTGGGGACTCGCCCGGCCGCGGGCGCCGCGCCCCAGCGCGTCCTCCTGGTGGACGACAGCCGCTCCATCCGGACGCTGCTGAAGATCTACCTGATGGCCCGCAACTTCGAGTTCCTGGAGGCGGAGTCCGCCGAAGAGGGACTGAAGGTGGCCGAGTCGGGCCCGGTGGACCTCATCCTCACCGACTTCCACATGGACGGGATGAACGGCGCGGACTTCGCGGCGCAGATTCGCGCGAGCACCAACGCGAAGCTGTCCAAGGTCCCCATCCTGATGATGACGGGCGACCCGAACGTGGCGGAGGTCCGCGCCCTCGGTCAGAAGGCCGGCATCAGCGCCTTCGTCCGCAAGCCGGTGAGCTGCGCACAGCTCATGACGTTGGTGGACACCATCCTCCCGCTGCCGCGCAAGTAGTCCCCGCCGCGACAGCGGCTCCAGACGCCGGGCTCCGGGCCGCCGACGCGGCACACGGGCCCGGCGTTCTCTTTTCCGCATCCACGCCAGCAGGCCAGGACGCCAGGCTTCGGGCCGCGACAGACAGCGGCACGAGCCCGGCGCTTGCGCATTGCCTCCGCGCCAGCGCCTACGACGCCGCGCTCCGGGCCACCACCGAGGCACGGGCCCGGCGCTTGCGCAGCGCCTCGGCGCCGCGGATGGCGAAGAGGAGCGCCAGCACGGCGGCGTACAGCAGCGGCTCCGTGAGGTCCTTCTTCACGCGCCACACGAAGTGAATCACGCCCAGCACCGCGGCCACGTAGGCCAACCGGTGCAGGCGCTGCCAGCGGGGGAAGCCCAGCCGGCGCACCCACCTGTTCGTGGACGTCACGGCCAGCGGCACCAGCAGCATCAGGGCGGTGAAGCCCACGGTGATGAAGGGGCGCTTGCCGATGTCCTCCAGAATCGCGCCGAGCTTCAGCCCCTGATCCAGCACCGCGTACACGAGGAAGTGCGACGACGCGTAGGTGAAGGCCAGCAGGCCCAGCGTGCGGCGGATGCGCGCGGGCCACGTCCACTTGAAGACCAGCCGCAGCGGCGTGCAGGCCAGCGACGCCAGCAGCAGCACCAGCGCGAGGAGCCCCGTCTGGTTGAGCGCGGCCTCCACTGCGTTGGGGCCCAGATCGCCGCGAGGCCCCTGCACGGCCAGCATCATCAGCGGAGCGAGGCCACCCACGGTGAGGGCGGGGTTGAGCCAGGGGTGCGGAGGTGAGGCCATGGGTGGGGCTCGGAAACGGCTCAGAAGTTCTTCCGCAGGTCCATGCCCGCGTAGAGGTGCGCCACCTGCTCCGCGTAGCCGTTGAAGGGCAGCGTGGGCCGGCGCTCGAGGTCCCCGCCGATGCGGCGCTCCGAGGCCTGGCTCCAGCGCGGGTGGGACACGGCGGGATTCACGTTGGCGTAGAAGCCGTACTCCTCCGGCGCGGCGAGGTTCCAGGTGGTGGGCGGCTCCTCGCGGGTGAGGGAGATGCGGACGATGGATTTGATGCCCTTGAAGCCGTACTTCCAGGGCACCACCAGCCGCAGCGGGGCGCCGTTCTGGTTGGGCAACTGCCGCCCGTAGAGCCCCACCGCCATCAGCGTCAGCGGGTGCTGGGCTTCGTCCAGGCGCAGGCCCTCCACGTAGGGCCAGTCCAGCGTGCCGCGCTTCTGGCCGGGCATCTGCTCCGGGTCCTGCAGCGTGGTGAAGGCCACGTACTTCGCCTGGCTCGTCGGCTCCACGCGCTTGAGCAACTCCCCCAGCGGGAAGCCCAGCCACGGAATCACCATGGACCAGGCCTCCACGCAGCGCATCCGGTAGACGCGCTCCTCCAGCGGGAACCAGGAGGTGAGCTGGTCCACGTCCACCGTCTGCGGCTTGTGGACCTCTCCGTCGATGACGACCGTCCAGGGCCGGGGCTTGAGCGTGTGCGCGAAGCGGGCCGGGTCGTTCTTGTCGAGACCGAACTCGTAGAAGTTGTTGTACGTGGTGACGTCCTCGTACGACGTGCGCGGCTCGTCGGTGTCGTACGGGCCCTTCGCCTTCGCCACCGGCAGCTCCACCAGGCCCGCGTCTGGGACGAAGGCGTCCATGGGCCGCGTCTGCTTGCGGCCCAGGAGGTACAGGCCCCCTGCCACGGCGGCGGCCGTCCCCGCGAAGAGGCCGGCGTTCTTCAGGAGCTCGCGGCGGCGCAGGTAGAGCGCCTCGGGCGTGACTTCGGAGCTGGGGGGCTCGGCGGGCGGCTTGTCGCTCATGGCCCCTGTATAACGGCTGAGGCCACCCGGCGGTTACCGGGACACGCCTTCCTGTTCCCGGAGCAGCCCGGCCACCCGCTCCGCCTCGAGCGCGGCCTCACGGGCCCGGGCGTCCTTCAGCCGCCACAGCCGCCACCAGGGCGTGCCGGGCGACTCGTGGTGCTCCCAGTGGTAGCCGAAGAAGTAGCAGGACAGCATGGCCCACAGGTGGTTGCGCGGCTGGGTGCGCGCATGGTGGGGCGTCATGTCCGGCGTGTCCGGGCGCCGGTGCGGCAGGTACGTGCCGAAGTAGAAGAGCTGCAGCGTGCCCAGGAGCGCGGGCACCACCCAGAAGCCGAAGATGCGCGGCTGCGACACGCCCAGGAAGACGAACACGTTGAACTTGGCCGCCATGACGCCCAGCTGCGGCAGCGTGGTGTAGCGGACCATGAAGGTGCCCAGCCACGGCAGGAAGGACTGGGTGCGGGTGGAGAAGTCCGGGTCGTCATGGCCCGTCGGCTGCGCATGGTGCGCGCGGTGATTGACGACGAGCCGGCGGTACGACAACCCCGCGAAGAGGAAGCAGGCGACCGTGCCCACGGTCTCGTTCACCCAGCGATGGCGGGACACGGTGCCGTGCATGGCGTCATGCCCGGTGATGAAGAGGCCGGTGCACAGCCAGGCCTGCAGGGCGATGTGCAGCCAGGTGAGTGGGGCGTCCCAGGGCAGCCCGGGCGCCAGGAACAGCCAGACGAGGTGCCCCGCCCACGCGCCGAGGATGCACAGCGCGAGGACGACGCCCCAGGGGTCGGGCGGTGCCGGACGGGAGTGGCGGGCCGGAGTCTGCATCTCTCCTGCTAACTGGCCATGCCCCGCCCGCCGCGCATGGAAATGCAGCGCGCGGCGGCCGGGACGGCGGCCGGTGGCTACTTCCGCACGGCGGTATCGGCCGAGGAGGTCGCCTCGCGCGCCAGCTCTTCGGCGGTGACGTAGCGCGGCTCGATGTCCACCGGCACGTCCTTGAGCCGCTCCAGCACCTTCTGCACGGAGGGGCGAACCACGCCCATCTTCGCCAGCAGCAGCTCGGCCGCCTTGCGGTCGCCCCGCCCCTGCACCTCCATGAGCTGCTTCGTCAGCGAGGTGACGGACTCGCGAATCTTCTCCGGCACCACCGCGAAGGTGCCGTCCGCGTTCACCTTCACCGCGCCGGTGTCGAGGAAGTGGTTGAGCTGGAGCGCAATCCCCTTGCCGTGCGCCTCGTCCACGCCGAAGCGGATGGAGCGGAACGCGGAGGCGAGGAACGTCGTGTACATGGTGCGCTCCATCGACTTGTCGATGACGCCCTTGTCCACCAGCTGCTGCAGCGCCCACAGGCCGGAGATGTCCGCCTTGGCCTCCTCGAGCGCGCTGGAGGCCACCTGGAGCGCCTGGCGCACCGTGGTCTGCTTGCCGTCCACGGTGATGTTGTGCGGCCCCAGGCCGTGCATCAGCTCGTGCATGAGGATGTGCGTGAAGAAGGCGTCGAAGGACACGTCCTGCTGGTCCTTCGCGGTGAGCGCCACCTTGGCGATGGGCAGCAGCACGCGCTCGAACTTGGCCTCCTGGACGTTCTTCAACATGACGCGCTTGGAGCCCATCTTCTCCGTCACGCGCTCGTCGTTGGGGAGGTTGTAGGCGGCCGTCTGGACGCCGCGGTTGGCGTCACCGGAGGAGAAGAGGCTGTTGACGACGCGGATGGGCGCCAGCGCGCCGAGCTTCGGGTTGCGCAGCTTCGCGTCGATGGGCAGCGCATTCTCCAGGCCCTGGAGCTGGCCGCTGAACTTCGCCAGCTTCTGCGACTCCGCCTCGTCGCGCAGTCCGAGGAAGGACTCGAAGGCGGCCTTGTAGTTGAACCAGTTGTCCTCGTAGACCTCGTAGGGCCCGATGGTGGGCTCGATGGTGGCGTCGAGCTGCATCCAGGCCACCTCGCTGGCGTAGTAGTCGTTGGACAGGAAGGCGTCCGCGCGGGCGGTGAGGAAGGCCTTGAGCGTGGGCTGCTTCGTGAGGGCGGCGGCCTCGCGCAGCAGCGTGGCGGCCTGGGCCAGCTCGCCCTGGTACTCGACGCTGTAGGGGACGGTGATGAACTTGCCGTCCGGGCCGCGGCGGATGGTGGTGTAGAAGCCGGTGGCCTCGTGCTGCTTCGCCTCGGGGAGCGACTTGATCCACGCCTCCACCTCGGCCTTGGTGGCGCCGGCCGGATAGAAGTTGGCGGAGTCCGGCTTGGGCGGCGCGCCGGGGATGAAGGGGCGCGCCTCGTCGAGACTGCTCCACGGGCCCTTGTCGAGGAGGAACGCGTGCAGGCGCGCGCGGCCCAGGGGCGAGTCGTCGTGCAGCAGGTCGAGCAGGAGCGTCTCGTTGCCGGCCCAGCGCTGGCGCAGGAAGAGGACGTCGAGCAGCTTCGAGGCCTGGACGAGCTTGCCCAGGGCGCGCTTCTCGGCGTCGGGCAGCGCCTTGAGGTCGACCTTGAGCTCCACGGGGGCGAAGCGCGCCGTCTGGCGCTGCAGCTCGGTGGCATCCGGGACGCGCGCGGGAGTCTTCTCCGCGGCAGAGGCGGCGCCCGACAGCAGCACCGCGCCGACGAGGGACAGGAGGGTACGGTTCATGTCCCCTTCCCTACTCCAACGCGGCGTCCCCTCCCAGTACGCCGTGCGGCGAGTGGTGGGTGGGTGGCAGGGGGATTGCTTTTGAACGGGTGCCCCGCTGGCTCATGGAATGTCAGAGGTAGACCATAGACTCCGCTACCTCACAGGTTGTATACAGGAGGTGGTGGCGTGGGCGTCGAGGAGGAGTACGCGAGGAGGGTGCAGGGGATGGGGCAGGTCGAATTGCTCGCATTCTGGGGGCGAGTGAAGCAGCGCGAGCGAATCGAGGGCTGGGCACCCGGAAGGGCTTTTGAGTTCCTGATGCTCCGGGCCTTCCAGCTCGAAGGCGCAAGGGTGGTGTGGCCCTATCTGAGCGCTCTCGAGCAGATTGATGGCGGCATCTACGTGGATGGACTGGCCTGTCTCGTGGAGGCGAAGGACCACGTCGAGCCCATCGGGTTCGATGCCATCGCCAGGCTCGCCTTGCGCATGCAGCGCCGCCCACCACCTGCGGTGGGCATGCTGTTCAGCACCAGCGGCTTCACCGGGCCCGCATTGAAGTCCGTGACGACACACCCGATTCGCAACGTCCTGCTCTGGAATGACATGGACATCTCCCTGGCCCTGAATCACGGCGTGCGCTCAGCACTCCGTCGCAAGTGGAGGGCCGCCATCGAGTCCGGAGCCCTGGACCAACCCCTCCACAAGGAGGACTTCCGATGAAACCCTTCGTCATCACCTCGAGCGATACCGCCGCCGTGGTCCTCGGCCGGTTGCTGGGACCCGAGTTCGAACGAAGTGTCGAGTTGATTGCCGGGCGCAACTGGCGCCATGCCGTGAGCCGCGCTCGCGCTATTTCCTACGGAGGATCCATCGTGGCCCTGGTGCTGGGCCCACGCGGGAAGCGAGGCCCCGACGCGCGCGAATGGGACAAGGCCTACGCCTACTCGCTCATGAACCCGGATGGCGAGAGAACGGGCCTGCCCATGCGGGTGATTCTCCTGCGCTCGGCTCCGGAGGGGCTCCTCTTCCAGGAGCCCGCTCTCCTCCATCAGCTCGCAGGCCGTGAGCCCACCCCGGAGCATCTGGAATGGGCTCGCACGGCTCCGCGCAGGGCGCTGTCAGCCCTGCTGGGCGTGAAGCCAGCCTCGCTCGCCAGGACACTGCGTCCCAGGATGGAGGGACTGGACCTGACGCCGCTCGCTTCGCGGCCCCCCATGCGGAGACTGCGAAAATTCATCCACGCGCAAATACAACGGTCCGAGCGGCAGCCAGCGCGAGAGGTGGTTTCCGCGAGTGAACCTCGATGACCAAACGCGGCGCGACGGAGGTCGGAGCGGGCTGCCAACATGCGCGGGCCCTGGATGACCCAGGCCCCCAGTGCCCGGTGCCAAGGCCGGGCTCGCGAGGAACCCCACCATGACAACGACTCCCCCCGCTTCCGCGCCCCGCTGGCGTGCCCTGCTGGCCCTCGTGGCCGCGCTGGCCCTGGGCTTCACCTCCACTCCCGCCCTCGCCGCGGACGAGGTCCGCCTGCTCAAGGCCATCAGCACCGTGGGCAGCCGCTACGGGCAGAGCTGGCAGGACGTCAGCTACACGCTGGTGGTGAAGAACCTGGCGTACGAGAAGTTCGTCTACGTCCACCAGAAGCAGCCGGACGGCTCCTGGGTGGACCTCCCCGCCTATTACGTCGGCCCCGCGGGCACGGGCTTCGAGGTGTGGAAGGTGACGAAGCAGTACGCCAGTTGGGGCACCGATCCGCAGCCCAGCCGCGACCTGGAGTTCGTCGCGCGCTTCGTGGTGGGCGGCACCTCCTACTGGGACAACAACGGCGGCGCCAACTACTTCCTCGGCCGGAATGACGGGCCGCTCTTGCGCACCAACGTCCTCGTGGACTCCAGCTTCTGGCGGGACAACGGCGACCTGGACGTCAGCGTCGACGTGAAGAACCTCGCCTACACGAAGAACGTGACGGTGGTGTACACCACCGACGGCTGGGCCACCTCGCACGAGGCCGCCGCCTCGTACGTCAGCGGCTATACCTACGGCTACTCCTACATCCAGAGCCCCAACGCCCAGGGCGTCGAGCGCTGGCAGGCCCACATCCCGGCCATCTCCGGCAACGTGCTGCTCTTCTACGTCCGCTACGAGGTCAACGGGCAGACGTACTGGGACAGCAACTTCGGTTACAACTACCAGCACATCCACGCCACCCCGTAGCCACGGGTGGGAGGAGACCCGGAGGCGTCCGCTGGCCCGGCTGGCCGGCCTGCCTCCGGGCTTCCGCCCTCGACACGCCCGGTTCCATGGTTATGGGGAAGCGACGCTCGCGCTCCTTGAGGGCGCTGGAGGCCTTTCTACATGACTGTCGAGAACTCCCCCCAGAGGGAAACCCACGCCTTCCAGGCGGAAATCAACCAGCTCCTCAGCCTGGTCATCAACTCGCTCTACAGCCACAAGGAGATCTTCCTCCGTGAGCTGGTGTCGAACGCGTCCGACGCGCTCGACAAGCTGCGCTTCCGCTCGATTACGGAGCCCGAGCTGCTCGCGGACGAGCCGGCCCTGGAGCTGCGCGTCATCCCCGACGCCGACAAGGGCACCCTCACCATCGAGGACACCGGCATCGGCATGACGCATGACGAGCTGGTGAAGAACCTGGGCACCATCGCCCACTCCGGCTCGCGCGAGTTCCTGGAGGGCCTGGCCCAGCGCGGACAGAAGGACATGCAGCTCATCGGCCAGTTCGGCGTGGGCTTCTACAGCGCGTACCTCGTGGCGGACCACGTGGAGGTGGTCAGCCGCGCCCCTGGCAAGGACATGCCCGCGTGGAAGTGGGCGTCGGATGCCAAGGGCTCCTTCACCGTGGAGAAGGCCGAGCGCGCCACGCGCGGCACCGCCATCACCCTCCACCTCAAGGCGGACCAGAAGGAGTTCCTGGAGGAGTACCGCCTCCGCACGCTGATTACGCAGTACTCGGACTACGTGGGCCACCCCATCAAGCTCCAGGTGAAGAAGACCACCGGGACGGGGGACGACGCCAAGACGGAGACCTCACTGGAGATCGTCAACAAGGCCAGCGCCCTGTGGCAGCGCTCCAAGTCCGAAATCACCGACGAGCAGTACCAGGAGTTCTACAAGCACCTGACGCACGACTGGGAGGCGCCGCTGGCGTGGACGCACTTCCGCGCGGACGGCAACCAGCAATTCACGGGCCTGCTCTTCGTGCCCAAGCACCCGCCGTTCGACCTCAACGCGCAGCAGCAGCGCGGGGTGCGGCTGTTCGTCAAGCGTGTCTTCATCATGGACCGCTGCGAGGAGCTGGTGCCGCAGTGGCTGCGCTTCGTGCGCGGCGTCATCGACTCGGATGACCTGCCGCTCAACGTGTCGCGCGAGCTGTTGCAGGACTCGCAGGTGGTGCGCGCCATCCGCAAGCACGTGGTGAAGAAGTCGGTGGACCTGCTTGAGAAGCTGGCCAAGGACAAGCCGGACGACTACCGCGAGTTCTGGAAGGCCTTCGGCACGGTGGTGAAGGAGGGCCTGGCCACCGAGGCCGAGCACAAGGACAAGCTGGGCGGCCTCCTGCGCTACGAGAGCTCGCGCGAGGAGGGGCTCACCTCACTGGCGGACTACGTGTCGCGGATGAAGGAGGGCCAGGAGGCCATCTATTACATCTACGGCGAGTCCCGGCAGGCGGTGGCGGACAGCCCCCATCTGGAAGCGCTGAAGCAGCGCGGCTACGAGGTCCTCTACATGACGGACCCGGTGGACGAGTGGGCCGCGCAGGGCCTGCGCGAGTTCCAGGGCAAGCCGCTGGTGTCCGCGCTCACGTCCGACCTGAAGCTGCAGGCCACCGACGAGCAGAAGAAGGAGCAGGAGCAGCACGCGGAGGGGCTGAAGACGCTCACCTCGAAGATGAAGGACGTCCTCAAGGACTCGGTGCGCGAGGTGCGCGTGTCGGACCGCCTGACGGACTCGCCGGTGTGCCTGGTGGTGCCGGAGGGCGGCTCGCCAGCGTACCTGGACCGACTGCTCCAGCAGCGGGGCAAGGGCATGGGCATGCCGCGCGTGAAGCGCATCATGGAGGTGAATCCGAACCACCCCGTGATTGCGCACCTCAAGGCCGTGCATGAGCGGCAGCCGGATGCGGCGCAGGTGACGGAGTGGATTGAACTGCTCCACGACCAGGCGCTGCTCACCGAGGGCAGCACCATCTCCGACCCGAACCGCTTCGCGCGGCGGATGACGGGCCTGCTGACGCAGGTGGCCGCCCAGGCCGCGCAGACGCCCACCAATGCGGCCGTGGCCCAGGCCGCGGTGCAGGAGTCCTCGCAGCCGGCCTCGACTCCGCCGGCCGCGAGCTGAAGCACGGGTGAGGAGGGGCCGCCAGGACTGGCGGCTCCTCCCGACGTACGCCCCACCCTCTCGGGCAAGGCGCGCAGCAGCGGAGGTGAGCCGCACGGACTGGCGGCTCCCTCCGGTGGACGGCCGTCAGACGGCGGGCGGGCTCGCGGTGGCCTGGGGCTCCACGACCACCTGGGGCGGCGTGCGGCGGAACTTCAGGCCGACCAGGGGCCGCAGGAAGGGCACCTGGAAGAAGACCTCCGTCAGCACCCACGTCCCCAGAATCGACGTGACTGTCAGCAGGATGAAGAGCGACCACCCGCCCAGCGGCAGCTTCAGCAGCGGGTAGGCCATCACCACCAGCACCATCTCGTGGAGGATGTAGAACGGGAAGGCCCTGTCGCGGGCGTACTTCAGCCACGGCGTCGTCGTGGTGACGAGCGCGCGCGCCCACCCGAGCGCCGCCAGCATGAAGCTCCACCCGGCCAGGGAGAGCAGCAGCGCGTCCGGCACGAGCGAGAACCGGGGGAGCGCCCAGTAGGCGCCGAAGGTGACGGCCGACACCACCGCCATCGGCTTGCGCTTCTCCACCACGTGCTCCCAGAAGCGCGGGCTGCGCCCCAGGAAGTTGCCGAGGATGAAGAAGTACAGCAGGTAGCTGAACAGCCAGTAGTCATTGATGAGCGCCATGTTCGCCGGGTAGCCGTCGAAGATGACGCGGATGGCGGCGACCGGCAGGAACAGCAGCCACACATTCACCCCGCGCGTCACCCACGCCTCGAACCGGGTGCAGAAGCGCTCGGCGCTCGGGGTGCGCAGCCACGCGTACAGCGGCAGCATCAGGACGTTGTAGAGGAACAGGTAGCAGAGCAGCCACAGGTGGTGCCAGCTCAGGCTGCCCCTGGGCCACGGGACGAAGTTGAGGACGCTCGGCCAGAACTCCAGGTAGCTGCCGCTGAAGCGGCCCTGGATGAGCCGCTCGATGTAGATCTGCGGCGGGGTGATGAAGAAGATGCCGAACAGCAGCGGAATCAGAAGCCGCTTCGCGCGGTCTCCCAGCAGTCCCTTCACGGAGCGCTGGCGGAACGCGTAGGCGGTGGCCACGCCGGAGATGAGCAGCAGCAGCGGCAGCCGCACCGTCCCTCCCGCGAGGATG
Organism: Pyxidicoccus sp. MSG2; assembly: GCF_026626705.1. NCBI lineage: Bacteria > Pseudomonadati > Myxococcota > Myxococcia > Myxococcales > Myxococcaceae > Pyxidicoccus > Pyxidicoccus sp. MSG2. Next base: position 8,032,166 of record NZ_JAPNKC010000001.1, on the reverse strand, counting down.
GCGCCCCGCAGCTCCGGAAGCGGGATGGGGCTTTTCACAATCCACTTGAAGGGGCCGAAGATGAGCCCCACATGGTGGACGTGGACCAGGATGATGGCGATGAAACGAATCCAGTCCAGGTCGGGACGGTACTGCGAGGAGGGGTGCGGGGAGGCGCTCATGGATGAAGAAGGGTCCGGAAGGAGGCGCGGCAGAGCCTAGCCGGGACTGCCCCCTGCCCCATAGTCCCCCCGACCCATCTCAACCCCTTACGTCCTGCGCAATTCCAGACAGCCCTCCATACCGGGGGACTGCTCCGCGCCGCGAGACAAGGTGTCACCCTCCGCCTCCCTCGAAACGAGCAGGGAGATGGGCTCATGGGTTCGGCGGAACTGCTGGGCTACCTCGAGGACTGCCGCGTCCTCGCCCTCCAGGAAATCCAGCGCATCATCCCCGCCGAGCAGCGCGAGGCGTCTCCGCTCTACGCGCTGATGCTCGACTACCCGCTGCGTGAGGCCAAGGGGCTGAGGCCGGCGCTGTGCATCGCCTCCTGCCGCGCCCTGGGCGGGAAGCTGGACGCGGTGGTGCGCTCGGCGGCGGTGCTGGAGTTGTTCCACAACGCCTTCCTCATCCACGACGACATCGAGGATGGCTCGCTCATGCGTCGCGGCGGCCCCACCCTCCACCGCACGCATGGGCTGCCCATCGCCGTCAACGTGGGGGACGCCATGCTGGCCCTCGCGCTGCAGCCGCTGCTCGACAACGTGGCGGTGCTCGGGCTGGGGCCGGCCCTGCGCATCCTCCAGGCGGTGGCGCGGATGACGCGCGAGTCGGTGGAGGGACAGGCGCTGGAGCTGGAGTGGATTCGCCACGGCGTGCTCGACGTCACGGATGACGACTACGTCCGGATGGTGGAGCAGAAGACGGCCTGGTACAGCTTCATCACCCCCGTCACCGTGGGCGCCATCACCGCCCGGGCGCCGCAAGAGCACATCGACGCGCTCGCGGCCTTCGCGCGCTCGCTCGGCATCGCCTTCCAGATTCAGGACGACGTCCTCAACCTGCGCGGCCAGGAGTCTGACTACGGCAAGGAAATCGCCGGGGACCTCTGGGAGGGCAAGCGCACGCTGATGCTGCTGCACATGCTGCGCGGCGCCTCCGAGACGGAGCGTCAGGAGGTGGCGCGCATCCTCCGCCTGCCCCGCCCGGACGAGCCGGGGGATGCTTCAGCGGAAGGCCCGGGCGCCGCGCTCGCAGTGATGCTCTCGCGGCTGGTGGAGGAAGGGGCGGTGACGCCCCACGGCGAGGCCCGGCTGCGCGAGGCCCTGCGCGCCCATGACGCCCGGGGCCCGGTGAAGACGGAGGCCGACGTGCGCCTGCTGCTGTCCCTCATCGAGCGCCAGGGCAGCCTGGAGCATGCCCAGGGTGTGGCCCGCCAATGGGCGGAGGACGCGGAGCGGAGACTGGCGGCCTGTCGCGAGTGGCTGCCCGACTCCGTGCACCGCCGGTTGCTCGACTCACTGGTGGCCTACGTGCTGGCGCGCATCCGGTGACGTGGGGGGACGCATGGACGAGCTGCTGCGATTGCTGCTGGGCACACCGACGCCGCCCAACGCGCTGGACCCGCTCCGGATGCGCTCCTTCATCTGGGAGGAGCTGCATCGCATCCACCGACTGGTCCTCCAGGGTGCGCTCGCCCCGGGGGCGGAGACGGAGCCCATGCCGCCGCCGGCCAATGACGCCGGGGCGCCTCCGCACGCGGGCGAGGTCGTCGCGCTCCTGCACCGGGCGCGGCTGCTGCTGCTCCAGCACCCCGTCGCGGCACAAGCGGCCTTCTCCGCGCTGGTGGCCGAGGGACGGCGCTTCGCGGCCACGCCGGAGGGACGCGGCCAGGCCACCGCGCTCGCCGCGTCTCCGCTCATCCGCCATGCCAGCGAGCTGTGGGGGGCGCTCGGGCTGGACATGCTGGAGGAGGACCCGAACACCGTCCTGCCCTCGGCCTGGCTGGACGCGCTGCTGCGGAGCGCGGAGTCCCCCAACCTCGCCGCGGCACGGCCCGAGTCCCCCATTCCCCCTGGAGGTGAGCCCCGGGATGGCGAGCCTCGATGAAGTCCGTGACGACTACTGCGACGAGAACCTGCCCGTGCTCCTGCTGCTGGGGCTCGTCTCCGCCCTGCGGCGGTTGGACCCCCTGCTGCCCCCACCGGGCGCGCCCCCCGAACGCCCGGAGCCCGAGGTGGGACGGGACGTCCACGAGGAGCGCTTCCTGTACCTCGTGCTCGGGCTCATCGCGTTCCGCGGACACCTGCGCTCCGCGCTCACGCCCATCTGCGATGCGGGGCCCCGGGCCGCGTCCACCGGCGCCGTGCGCGCGGAGGTGCCGGCCGCTCCGGTGCCCAGGCTCCGGGAGCTGCTGCGCTGACCATGCAGCGCCAGGACCCACATGGCGGGCTGCTGACAGGGCTCGCGGAGCTGCTGCCCCGGCTCGACTACTTCCGGCGCTCGCCCGCGCGGCTCGGCGGGCGCGGCGGGCACAAGGAGTGGCAGTACTTCCTGGTGAATGCCGGTGCGGCGCACCTGCTCGTCAACTTCAGTCTCCAGGACGACCCGTGGGCCGCGGACCCGCGGCGCGCGGAGGTGGCACGCCTCACCGTGCTCGTCCGGGGCGACGCGTGGGAGGGCGGCATGGAGCGCTTCCCCGAGTCCGAAGTGCACGTCCTCCCCGGCCGCATCGACGCGCGCTTCGGCGCCAGCACCCTTCGCTTCGAGCAGGGCCGCTACCTGCTCGCCGTCTGCCTGCGCGAGCACGCCCTGTCCGCCGAGCTGGAGCTGGTCCCCACCATGCGGCCGCTCCTCTTCACCAACCACCCGCTCGCCCCGGGGGAGCACCTCTCGTGGGTCGTCGTCCCCCGGCTGGAGGCGCGGGGCACCGTCACCCTCGGAGACCGGACGCACCATCTGGACGGAGCGCCCGCGTACCACGACCACAACTGGGGCCACTTCCGCTGGGGTGGGGACTTCTCCTGGGAGTGGGCGCATGCGCTGCCGGCCGACGCCGCCCACCCGTGGAGCGCCGTCTTCGCCCGGATGACGGACCGGCGCAGGACGAGCGTGCGCTACCAGTCCCTCTTCCTCTGGAGGAGCGGCGGCGCGGTGCGCACCTTCCGGGACAGGGACATCCGCGTCCTCCACCACGGCCACTTCCAGCCGGCGCGGCGCCTCATGGTGCCCCCGGAGATGGCGCTGCTCTCCCCCGGCCTTGCGTGCGACCTGCCCGCGGGCACGGAGCTGTCGGTGGCCTCCGGCGGCGACACCTTCCACCTCCAGTTCGCCGCGGAGGAGCTGGCCCAGGTCATCACCCCGGGCGAGCACGAGCCCCGCACGGTGTCCGTGCTCAACGAGCTCAGCGGCCGCGTCGTGTCGCGCGGGTGCATTGGCGGAGAACCCTTCGAGCTGGAGGCGACCGGTGTCCATGAGCTCATCCGGGACTGAGGGACCGGTGGGGAGGCTGCTGACCGAGTCCTTCCTGGCGCTCGCGCGCGAGCAGCCGGCACAGCACGCCCTCATGTGCGAGCAGCTCCAGGGGCACACGGTGGAGGTGTGCGTGGGGGCGGAGCGATTCTTCCTCGGCTTCGCGCCGGGCAGCGCGCGGGTGGAGGCCACCGGACCGACGGCGCAGGCCCTGCTGGTGACGGGCCGGGGCGTGCTCGCGGACGTGCTGGACGCGCGGCTGTCGCTCACCCGGGCCGTGCTCACCGACGCCCTGGAGGTGGTGGGCCCGCTCGCCTCGTTGATGGCGCTCCACGAGGGGCTCGTCACCTATGTCCACGGGGCGGCGCGCTGCCCCTCGTTCCCCTCGCTGCTCGCGCGGCTGCGCGCGGTGTGCCGCGAGGGCGCTCCTTCAGGTCCCCCACCGCGAGGTGACTCACATGGCTCCAGAGATTGATGAGCACGAGCGTGCACCCGACCAGCCCATCAGCAAGAGCCTGGCCCGCGTCCACATCTATGGCGCCGGCATCGCCGGGCTGACGGCGGCACACGAGCTGGCCATCCGCGGCTTCCGGGTGCGCGTCATCGAGCCCGCCCAGGAGTGCGACGAGGCGGGGCGGCTCGAAGGGGCGCCCCATCCCCTGAATCGCAGGATGGCCGTGGGCGGCCTGGCGCGGACGCAGTTCATGCGCGCGGAGCGGGGCGCGGCGGGGAACTTCCTGGGGACCGACGAGGACACGCGGAGCCCCGAGGGCCGCTTCTTCCTCAAGTACCCGGAGAACTTCGAGCCGGGCGGGCGGATGGGCGAGGTCCCCGAAGAGGCCGTGGACGACCTCCACCACTTCCTGAACCGGTGCGGCTTCTTCACGCGCGGGGAGACACAGGGCGTGCTCCACCTCCGCGTCCCCCCGGGCAGGAACGACGCAATCCGGAAGCGGCGCCGGCGCAACGCGGACGCGCTGCACCGGTTCCTGACCGCCACCAACGGCTGGGACACGAAGCTCGAGCCTGCGCGGGTCGTCATCCTAGAGGAGCCCGAGGTCCAGGAGCTCGGGCAGTGCCTCGTCACGCCACCAATGCCGCTGGAGGACAGGGAGGGACTCCAGCTGGAGCTGGTGCACTTCCTGCCCGGCGAGCACGGCTTCCGCTTCTTCCCCTCGTACTACCGCCACCTCTTCTCCACGATGTGCGAGACCCCCATCCTCGACAACGACAACCAGCTCACCGGCCGCCGCGTCTTCGACAACCTCGTCCCCTCCAGCTTCTACGGCATCGCCGCCCAGGGCCGCCGCATCCGCTTCCTGCGCCGCGCTCCGTCCACCCGCCCCGTGGAGATGCTCCAGGAGTTGAAGGACCTCGCGTCCTCCGGCTACCCCGCCACCGACACCCTCCAGTTCACCCTGCGCATCTGGCGGTACATGAGCACCTGCTCCGGGCGCCGGAAGGCCGACTACGAAAAGATTTCGTGGTGGGAGTACCTGGAGGGCTTCGACCCGAAGGCGAACACGCGCCGCTACACGTACAGCGACGCCTTCAAGCGCGACATGCAGTTCGCCCCGCGCGTGCTCGCCGCCTTCGACGGCGCCTGGGGCGACGCGCGCACCAACGGGAACACCTTCGTCCAGCTCTACCTCAACAACGTGCTGCCGCTGCCCAAGACGGACGGCACCCTCAACGGGCCCACCACCCTGGCCTGGCTGCGGCCCTGGCGCCGCTACCTGCGGGACTACCTCAAGGTGGAGTTCCACGCGGGCGCGCTGACGCGCCTCGAGCTCGAAGCGGAGACGGGCCGCCTCACGCCCTTCTGGAAGCGCAAGGGAGAGTCCCAGGAGGAGGAGGACACGCGGGTGACGAACCCGCCCCTGAGGCGCGGCGGCTACCCGGCTGTCATCGAAAAGGTGGACTACCACATCATCGCCACCGACGCGGCGACCGCGGAGGCGGTGACGCGGAACCTGCCGCCCATCGGTGTCATCCAGGGGCTGCGCGGCTTCACCACCACGATTCCCCCCAACCCGCGCGGGCCCGAGCCCGAGCAACCACGCCCGGCCAACGTGTTCCCCGGGAATGTGCCCTGGGACCGCTTCCAGACGCTCACCGGCATCCAGTTCTTCTTCCCCTCCTCCGTCCGGCTCGCCGAGGGCTACCTCTACTTCCTCGACGCGCCGTGGGGCCTGTCCGCCATCAACAGCCAGCAGTACTGGGCCACACCGCCCACGTTCGACCGGGACGGCTTCGGCGCGGTGCTCAGCGTGGACATCGGCAACTGGTTCGTGCGCGAAGAGGGGAAGAAGAGTCCGTCTCGCAGCTCACACCACGAGATTGCCGACGAGGTGTGGAGTCAAATCAAGCAGGCCACCGAGCTGCACAAGGTGCCGCTGCCCGACTCGGCCCAGTTCGACTTCTCCCTGCCCTCGCCACGCTGGTACCACGTGGACCGGAACATCCGCTTCAAGCGCGACCAGGCCACCGGCAAGGCGCGCCCCGTGGCGAACCTGGCGCCCTACCTCATCCCCATCGTCGGGGACTGGGACCGCCGGCCCGGCACCGAGCCGTGGGATCCACTGCGCTCACCACCGCCGCCGAAGCTCATCCAGGTGGAGGGGCTCTGGCTGGCGGAGCACGGGGGCTACCCGGTGCACTGGAACAAGCTCGTCTTCGCCGGCACGTATCTGAAGACCTTCACGCGGATGACCACCATGGAGTCGGCCAATGAGTCCGCGCGCCACGCCGTCAACGCCATCATCGACCACTACCTCGCGCACAATGAGGTGCACAGCCGGAACGGGAGCCCCCCGGCCCCGGATGGAATGAGCGACGAACTGGGCCCGCTCGCCGGCCTGCCCGAGTTCCGGATGACGCCCATTGGCGAGTACTGCCGCATCTGGGACCCCGAGCAGCACGAGTTGCCCGAACTGGCGCCACTGCGCGAGCTGGACGCGAAGCTCTTCGCAGAGGGCAGGCCCCATGTCTGGGATGTGCTCAACCTGGAGCCGCTCGCGATGCCCTTCGCCCCGTCGCTCGGCACCCCGGGCGGCGCGGCGGCCCTGCTGGAGCTGCTGCGCAAGGTGCGCGAGGGGCTGGAGGCCCTGCTCAAGGCCCGCGCGCCGGGGATGAGGTAGCCGCCGCACGTCTGGGACGTGATGCCCCTGGAGGTGAGGGTGAACATCGTCTGACGGGGAAGGAGCGCCGCATGGCCGAGGAGACAGAGGACCAGGACCCCGTTGCCTCGCCCGTCGGACTCGAGAGCCCCGGGCGCGTCCACATCTACGGCGCGGGCATCGCCGGGTTGACTGCCGCGCATGAGCTCGCCCGCCGGGGCTTCCGCGTCCGCGTCTACGAGCCCGCGCGCGAGTACGACGAGCGGGGGCGGCGCGCGAGCGGACCAGCGGTGGGAGGCCTGGCCCGCTCCCAGCTCGTGCGCGCGACCAAGGGCGCCCTGGGGAACTTCCCCCGCGAGGGGGCCTTCACCTTCAATCCCCGGTACCAGCTCCGCTATGCCTTCACCCCGGGCACCACACCCGACGAGGGGGAAATCGAGAACCCGCTCAGTGTGAAGGAGTTCGTCGTGTGGCGCGGCTTCTTCAACGGCCCTTCGCCCGGCACCCTCCAGATCCGCGTCCCGATGACGCCGGGCTACGGGGACTTCGGCTCGCCGGACTGGCGGCGCTATGCCGAGCGCATCAACAGGGCGCTCGCGGTGCAGGAGTTCCTCCACAATGCCACCACCTCGGATGAGCGGCCCTCGCCCCACCTCTCGCGGGAGCGCGTCGTCATCATGGGCGAGGAGGAGGAGCTGCTCGCGCGGGAGCTGGGAGCGCCCCTCCCGCCGCTGCAGGACAAGGACGAGCTGCTGCTGGAGGTGGTGCACTACCTGCCCGGCGAGCACGGCTTCCGCTTCTTCCCCTCGTATTACCGCCACCTCTTCTCCACCATGGTGGAGACCCCCATCCTCGACGAGGACAACCGGCCCACCGGCCGCCGCGTCTTCGACAACCTCATTCCCTCCAGCTTCTACGGCATCGCCGCCAAGGGCCGCCGCATCCGCTTCCTGCGCCGCGCGCCGTCCACCCGCCCCGTGGAGATGCTCCAGGACCTCAAGGACCTCGTGTCCTCCGGCTACCCCCTCTCGGACATGGTCCAGTTCACCCTGCGCATCTGGCGGTACATGAGCACCTGCTCCGAGCGCAGGAAGGCCGACTACGAGAAGGTCTCCTGGTGGGAGTACCTGGAGGGGTTCGAGCCGGAGACGGGCGTGCGCCGCTACACGTATAGCGCCGCCTTCAAGCACGACATGCAGTTCGCCCCGCGCGTGCTCGCCGCGTTCGATGGCACGTGGGGCGATGCGCGCACCAATGGCAACACGCTCGCGCAGCTCTACCTCAACAACGTGCTGCCGCTGCCCAAGACGGACGGCACCCTCAACGGGCCCACCACGTCCGCCTGGTTCCGTCCCTGGCGCCGCTACCTGGAGGAGTCCCTCGGAGTCGAGTTCCGCGAAGCAAGGCTGTCGCGGCTCGAGCTCCGTGAAGACGACCGCCTCGTGGCCTGGACGCGTCAAGGAAACCGCCCGGAGGAGGAGGAGGACTCCTTCGGGCCCGGCAGGTTCGGCGTCGACGAGCCGGTGGACTACTACGTCGTGGCCACCGACGCGGTGGCCGCGGAGCAGGTGACGCGGGGACTGCCGCCGCTCGGCGTCGTCGAAGGACTGCGCGGCTTCACGTCGCTGATTCCGCCCAACCCGCGCGGCTCCGAGCCCGAGCAGCCGCGCACTCCCGGTGTCCTCCCCGGGAGCGTCCCCTGGGACCGCTTCCAGACGCTCACCGGCATCCAGTTCTTCTTCCCCTCCAACGTCCGGCTCGCCGAGGGCTACCTCTACTTCCTGGATGCACCGTGGGGCCTGTCCGCCATCAGCAGCCAGCAGTACTGGTCCACGCCTCCGGCGCTCGAACAGGACGGCTTCGCCGCGGTGCTCAGCGTGGACATCGGCAACTGGTACGTGACCGAGCCGGGGATGAAGAGTCCCTCGGACTGCTCGCGCTACGAGATTGCCCAGGAGGTCTGGCGGCAGATTCGCCAGGCCACCGAGCAGCACCAGGCGCCGCTGCCCCAGGTCCGTCAGTTCGGGTTCATGCTGCCGGAGCCGTCCTGGTACCACCTGGACCGATACATCCGCTTCGGGATTGACGAGGCCACGGGGAAGGAGCGCCCCGTGGACAACCAGGCGCCCTACCTCATCCCCATCATGGGCGACTGGGAGCGCCGGCCCGGCACCGAGCCCTGGGACCCACTCCAGCCCGAGACAGTGCTGGAGCTGCGCCTCCCCCAGGGACTGTGGCAGCCGCCGCACGGTGGCTATCAAGTCCACTGGGACAAGCTCGTCTTCGCCGGGACGTACCTCAAGACGTTCACCCGGATGACCACCATGGAGTCGGCGAACGAGTCCGCGCGCCACGCCGTCAATGCCATCCTCGACCACTACCTGACCTTCACGCACTCCGTGGAGGCGGAGGCGCGGGCCCGGGACCTGGCCGGACCCGCGTCGGTCCCCACCGTGCCCGAGTACGGCGGCCAGGGCACCCTGACCGGCTCGCCCGAGTTCCGGGTGACGCCGGTGGGCGAGTACTGCCGCATCTGGGACCCGGAGAAGTACGAGCTGCCGGAGTTGGAGCCGCTGCGCGAGCTGGATGCGAAGCTCTTCGCCGCCGGCCTGCCACACGTCTGGGACGTGCTGCGCCTGGAGCCCCTGGCCCTGCCGCTCCTGTCGTCCTTCCAGCCTCCGGGTGGCGGCATGGAGGCCCTGAAGACCTTCCTGGAGCGGGTGCGCGAGGCCCTGGGCACGCTGTCGAATCCCCCCACGCCGCCCCCGCCTTGAGCCCCGCTCAGAGGGGCCGGAGCCCCAGGCCGGGCACCAGCGTGGCGGCCAGCGCGCGCGGGTCCACCGCGCCCTGCTCGCGCATCCACGCCTCCGCCTGCTGCTGGTAGAGCGCGCCCTCCGGCCCGCCCTGGAGCGCGCCCAGGGCATACCGCGCGGCCTCCCGGTGGAGCGCCATGTCCGCCGCACTGAAGCCCTCCAGGGCCTGGACCAGCAGCGTCCGCGCCGCGTCCGCGTCGCCTTCGAGCCGGGCCACGCCCGCGCGCACCAGCGCGGCCAGGGGCTTCCCCATCGCCAGCGAGTCCCCGCCGATGCGGCGGGCCTGGTCGCTTGCGTCCGCCAGCAACGCGCGCCGCGTCCAGCGAGCCTCCACTTCCGTCGGAGGAGCCTGCCGCGCGTCCAGCTGCTCGGCCGCCGCGAGCGCGGCGCGGGCCCGCGTGTGCCGCACGTGCGAGTCGTAGAAGCGCAGCGGCGGCGTGGCGCGGAACAGGCCGTCCCAGCGCGACTGCACCTCCCGCCACGCCGCCCAGGGCTCACCCGCGTACAGCGCGGTATGGACGTGGGCCAACAGGAGGCAGTAGCTCACGCGGTGGGAGTGCCCCACGCGGTACGCGCCTGCCTCGGCCGTCGTGGGCGCGAAGCCCCTCTCCAGGCAGTCCAGCGCCTCCCGCGCGAGCGCCCAGGCCCGCCCGCCCTCGCCCCGCGCGAGCCACGGCAGGACGCAGTCGCCCAGGCAGCTCTCGATGATGCCGAAGATGTCGCCGCGCCGCGTGGACTCCGACAGCCACCACTCCAGCCGCGCGGCGAGCAGCGCCAGCTCGCCGCGCATGGCCAATGCGCCGTGGTGGTAGGCCGCGAACATGTCCAGCTCCCACGTGACGCCGGTGCACCGCTCGCGCAGGAGCGTCTCTCCCCGCTCGCACGTGGACACCGCGTCCAGCCACCGGCCCTGGGTGAAGGCGTGGACGGCACGGGCCAGCAACGTCCAGCCCTCGTCGCAGGCGCGCCCCGTCCAGCGCGCCAGCCGCTCCGCCTGGGCCATGAGCTTGCGGCAGTGGCGGTCCATCCACCCTCCCTTGAGGTGCGCCTCCATGGCGGCTTCGCAGGCCAGCGCCCGGCACACGGCGGAGGCGTCCCCCACCTCCAGGACGCGCCGCAGGTACCGCATGCGGAACGCATCCGCGAGCACGTGGTCCACCTGCGCGAAGCTGCACGCCGCCGTCCACAGGGCGTCCAGCACGGGCCGCTCCCCGGCGGGCACCTGGTCGACGGCGCGGGCCTCCGGCTCCCGGTGCGTCTGGAGGAAGCGGAGCCGCTGCCACGTGGCCGACAGCAGCGCGTGCTTCCGGCCGTGGGGCACGGGCCCCCCCAGCTCCGCGAGGACGTTGAGCAGCAGCCGCCAGCCCTCATCCACGCGGCCGCACTGGATGGACTGCTCGGCCGCGTGGCGCTTCAGGGTGCGCACCCGCTCGGCGTCCGCCCCCCCGAGCGCGACCGCGGCCTCCAGGTAGCGCGCCGCCGCGTCCGCCCTCCGTCCCAGGTTGGCGAGCGCGTCTGCCTGTCGCTCCAGGAGGGTCGGCCGGTCCGCCTCCGCGCCCAGCAGCGTGAGGGCCCGCGCGTAGAACCGCGCGGCATGCTCGAAGGCCAGGGCATGGGCGGCACGGTCGGCGGCACGCACCGCGCAGTCGCCCGCGCGTTTCTGCTCGCCCGCGCCCTCCCACTGGGACATCAGCAATTCCCAGTCGTCGGAGCCGGACTGCTCCAGCGCCTCGGCCAACCCCAGGTGACGCCGCGCGCGCGCCGCGGCGCCCAGGAGGGCGAGCGCCGCCTCGCGGGTGCGGTCGTGGTACGTCGTCACGGTCGCCGCGTGCTCACCGCCGCCCAGCCGCAGCAGCGACGCATCACAGAGCGCGGAGAGCAGCGGGCGGCCCCCCGCGTCCATCCCCGCTCCGGACAGCAGCACGTCACGCGGCACGGGCACGCAGGCCACGGAGGCCACCTCCACCAGGGCCCGCTGCGGGGGCGGAAGCGCGCGGAGCCGCTCGGCCAGCACGCGCTGGATGTCGAGCGGCGCGGTGACGTCGAGCGCCGCGCCCCGGCTGACGGCGGTCGTGAGATACCGGGCCACCTCGCCCACGACGAACGGGCTGCCTCCGGCCTGCCCCGCCAGGGAACAGAGGGTCTCCGCGTTCACGTGCGTGCCATGCAGCAACTGCCGCGCGAGCACCTTCGCCTCACCCGTCGTCAGCGGTCCCAGGGGCACGTCGCGGACGCGGGACGCCGGCAGGCTCGCGCCGACCGACGCGGTCGGGACACCGTCGGCCCCATCGCGGTGGGTGAGCACGAGGAGGAACGGGGGCGGCGCGGGCTCTCGCAGCAACTGCTCCAGCAGCCGCGCCGAGTCGGCGTCTCCCCAGTGCGCGTCATCAATCCACACCACCAGCGGAACGGTGCGTGCCAGGCGGGTGAGCAGCTCCCTCAGCGCCTCGGCGCCCAGGCGGCTCAGCTCGAAGTCCGCGGGGAGCGAGTCGGGCACCGGGGCACTGCGCAGCGCGGGCACCCGTCCCAGCACGGGAAACAGGCGCACCAGGGCGTGTGCGTGCTCCGGGACGAGTGCCTCCACGGCCTCGCCCTGGAGCGTGGAGAGGTGCGACGCCAGCGCGTCGATGATGGGGTCCAGCGACAGGTAGGCGACGACCTCGCGCGGATGGCAGCGCCCCTTGAGGACGAGCGGCGTGCCCTGGCGCCGGAGGAACTCCCGCACCAGCGTGGACTTGCCGATGCCGGAGGGGCCGCGCACGTGCACGGTGAGCTGCTGGCCCCGGCGCGTGACGGCCCGGAGCGCGTCGTCCAGGACGGCCAGCTCGGCGGCCCTGCCCACGAAGGACGCCTTCGGAGGTCCGAAGAGGGCGTCTCCGTCCCAGGGCCGCGCGTCCCCGGGGAGCAGCTCCCTCGACAGCCGGGCCAGGAGCGCACCCGCGTCCGGCCGCGCGCCGGGCGAGAGGGACAGCAGCGCCATCGCCAGCTCCGCCAGGTCGTCCGGGATGCCGGGGGCGAGATGGCGGGGGTCGGGCGGCGGCTCGGCGCGCCTGCGCTCGAGGAGCAGCCTCGTGTCTCCCGTCAGGAAGTAGGCCGTCTCGTTGCGGAAGGGGCGGACGCCGGTGAGCGCCTCGTACAGCACGAGCCCCACGGCATACAGGTCCGAGGCCGGGGTGAGCGGCCCACCCTGGAGCTGCTCGGGGGCCATGTACGGCAGCGTTCCCGCGGCGGAGGAGCCGACTCGCGCCAGCGGCCCCGCCAGCAGCTCCATGGCCAGGCCGAAGTCGACGATGACGACGCGGCCCTCGGGCGAGACGAGCACGTTGGCCGGCTTGATGTCGCGGTGGACGAGCCCGGACGCATGGAGCGCCTGCAGGCCACGGACGAGCTGCACGAGCGCTTCGCGCAGGCGCGGCGCGGCCTCGGGCCGCAGGGGGGAGACCTCCGACAGCACGACGCCGGCCTCGTGTGACACGGGAGGCAGCCGCTGCGCACGGGACAGCTCGGGCCGGACCCAGCCGAGGAAGTCCCGGCCTTCGACCAGCTCCATGCTGAAGCAGCAGTAGTCGTCACCGACGAGGAGGTCATGGAACTGGACGAGGTGGGGATGGCTGAGCCCGGCGCGGGAGCGGAACTCGCGCTTCAGGGCGAGGAGCGCCGACGGCCCCGACTGGCGCATCACCTTGAGGGCCACGTCGCGCCGCAGCTCGCGGTCATGCACCCGGTAGACGGTGCCCATGCCGCCCTCGCCCATGCGCCCCAGCAGCCGGAAGCGCGTGCTCCGGGCGAAGGGGCGCAGACTGGGTGGCAATCCCGTTCTCGAGCCCGAGTCTCCAGCCATTCCATCTCCGCGTGTCATTCACACTACGGAAGAGAGAGTCAGGTCGGTTCGGATGTGAACGCGTTCTCAGGCGGGAGTGGACTCGCGGGAGAGCAGCTCGGCCTCGCGCGCGAGGGTCCGGAGCCGGGCCTTGATGCGCTGGAACTGCTGGCGCAGCACGGCGGCACGGCGGGCGAGCACCTCGGGTGTCATCGGCTCGTCCGGGTCCGCCAGCCGCTTCGCCACGTCCGTCCAGGACATCCGCTGGTCGATGCGCAGCTCCAGCAGCGTCTGCTCGAAGGGCTCCAACTGGGAGCGCAGGGCGCGGATGCGCTCCTTGATGTCGGTGCGGAGCCACGGGCGTGTGCGCGACCACTCATGGTGGACGTGGTGGTCGAACGCGCCGTGGCTCACGGGCAGCTCGCGGCCGGCGGGTGCGGCGGCCAGCCGGTAGGCGACATTGCGGGCGACGCGGTGGGCCCACGTCCGGAAGGAGCTCTCCCAGCGGAAGGACGGCAGGTCCATCAACAGCGCCTCGCTGAAGATGGCGTAGGCCTCACGCGCCCGCTCCTTGTCGTTGAGCAGGGAGACCAGCAGCCGCATGAACTCCGCCCCGTAGCCGGACAGGGCCTCCTCCACGGCACGCCCCACGTCGCCCTCCTCGCAGTACTGGTGGATTCGCTGCTCCAGTGCGTCGCGTGCGTCGGCCTGCATGGCGCCCCTCCGCTTCGAATCTGGCGACTCCGTCAGCGGCTGGCGAGGCCGTCTGCGTCGGTCCCCGGTAGGAAGGAAGGCCGCGGGAGCAGGCGGGCGGCGGGGGAATGCGGGCCTCATCGTGCTCGGACGGCGGAGTGCACGCCGGGCAGGCAGGCGGGGCCCCGACCGTCCCCGGAGCCGATGCCGCCCCACTCCGGCCCTCCTGGGTATTCACAGACTCGGGCTCCTATGCGCCCATGTACGCGGCCTTCGGCTATCCTCGGGGCCACCTGGACGAGGGGTTCCCTGACATGAAGCGAGCAGTGCTTGGAGTGGTGGCGGCCATCATGCTGGCCGCGTGCGCGAGTGCCGAGAAGGCGGGAGACCGCGCGGCCGCCGTGGGTGACTGGAAGAACGCGTACACGGCGTACCGCCAGGCACTGGCGAATGAGCCGGACAATGCGGAGCTGAAGGCGAAGTATGACCAGGCGCGTGAGCAGGCGCTCCAGGACACCCAGAAGCGCGCGCAGACGTGCGCGCAGGTGGACGACTGGAACTGCGCCCTGGCCGAGTCCGACTTCGCGCTCTCCATCGACGGCGGCAATGCGGACATCGCCGCCTTCCGCATGCGCGCGGCGAACCGCGTGGCCATGGGAATGCTGGACGGGGCGGCCGAGCACGCGCGCAGCGGCCACTTCCCGGAGGCCGCCAACGACATGCAGCGGGCCACGCAGCTGTCGCAGACCCCGGAGGTGAAGGCGCGCTCTGAAGAGGTGCGGCGCCTCATCGTCACCGGCGGTCGCGCCCGGGCGGAGGGCTACCGCCAGGAGCGCAACCTCATCGCGGCGAACGAGCTGGCGCAGCTCGTCGCCGGGCTGGACGGCTCGCTGGCCGGCTGGGCGCAGGGCATCGCCGCCGAGTACGAGCAGTGGGTCACCGTGGAGTACGAGCGGCTGGCGCGCGAGGGTGACGACGCGCGGGTGAACCATGACTGGGCGATGGCGCAGGAGCGCTACCACGCGGCGCTGAGCCTGCGGCCGGGTGGACGGGCCGCTCCGCTGGAGGAGTACGTGCGCAACCTCGGCGAGGCCGAGCGGCAGCTCGGCAACCGCGACTGGAACCGGGCCGCGGACGCGTACCGCGTCGCCGTGCGCACCGGCCAGGATGATGGCTATGCCTCGCGTCAGCTGGAGCTGACGGAGCCGCGGCCCTACCGCGTCGCGCTGCGCTCGCTGCTGGTGGTGCCCGCCCGTCCGGACGGCAATGCCTGGGTGGGCATGGCCAGCCCGCTCTTCGCGCGCGTCGCCCAGAAGCTGACCCAGCTGGCCGAGCGCCGGGGCATGTCGGACGTGGTGATGGAGCTGGCGATGACCATCCCCCAGGAGAACCAGCCCCGCCTGCGCATCGAGGCGCTGCTGCCGGACGGCACGCGCCTGACGACGCCTCCGAAGAACGGCATCTACATGGGCTACGACTCCGAGTTCGTCATCCTGGGCAACGCCTTCGACGAGACGCCCATCACCTTCCAGGTGTACATGGACGACCCGCGCGGCAACGAGATGGTGGGCACGGTGGACGTGCCGGTGCGCGAGCTGGTGGCGCAGCGCAACCTCTCACTGAAGGGCCGCTCGGTGCTCGCGCTGAAGCTGGCGACGGCCAACGGCGACGGCCGGGCGCCGGGCTGGATGCAGGGCATGGCGCGCGTGGAGCCCATGCCGCCTCCCGGCGCGCCGCCCCCGCCGGGGCATGTCGCCACCCCGATTCCCTGAAGCACGCCGTGAGCCCGCCCCGCTTCACGGCAGGGGCGGGCCCGCGGCGCGGCCGCTCAGTCGTACGTGACGATGAGTGAGCCGTCCGAGTAGCCGCCCTTCGCGCCGAAGACCTCGACGTAGTACCTGCCCGGCTCGGCGCCGTTCAGGTCGCAGTTCTCCGTGCTGTGCTCCTTGATGCCGCGGCAGTCGTAGGCGCTCGGAGTCGGCGCGGCGGCGCGCTGCACGTAGAGGTCCGCGTTGCCCGAGCCCCGGAGTCGGGCGTGGATGTTGCGGGTGCCGCCGTCCTCGCGCTCCGGAATCTGGACGGTGAAGACCCGCGACGAACCCGCGGCGCCGGACAGGCCCGTGACTTCCACACCGGGCTGGAGTGGCACGTAGCCGCCCTTCCACGTCACCTTCAGCGTCACGTCGGCGTACGCGCTGAAGCCGTTGACCATCACCCACCAGGAGCCCTGGGCTGGCGCCGGGAAGAGGCACTCCTCCTCGTTGCCGCTCTTGTAGGGGCGGCAGTCATAGAGGGTGGTCGTCGGGGCGGTGTTGAACCGCACGTACAGGTCCGCGTCACCCGTGCCGCCGGTGAGGGTGTACTTCAAGTCCCTCACGCCCTCGGGGACTGCCGTGAAGAACCAGAACTTCCTTCCCTGCGCACCGGAGAGCTGGACGGGGACGTCCTTCTCCAGCTCACTGTCCGGTGGGACGTGGGGGACGCCCACCTTCACGGCCCACCAGGCCCGGGTGACCGAGGTGAGGGTCTCCGAGTCGTAGCCGAGCTGGAACGCGGCCTGCTCCGTGGCGTTCTTCGCATCCTGGAAGTTGGAGGATGGCAGCAGGAGGTCCACGTTCGCCTTGTAGAAGATGCGCGCGGCCTTCTCGATGCCGATGCCCGTCACGGGTGACTGGTTGGGGATGCGCGGATGGAGGCCGCCCTGCGACAGCAGGTAGAAGGCCAGGTTGGGGATGCCCGAGCTGAAGTGCACGTCCGCGCCCGCGAGGTATTCGAAGTAGTTATCCAGCGAGTTCCCATCCAGCTTGGGGTTGTGCATGTAACGGATGGCGTCCCCGGGGATGTCGGGCGTCCAGACGTCCTCGCCGAAGAGCCAGGTGTTGGCGTCCACGACCTTGCCCTTGCTGTGCCACTCGCAGACGGCGCCGAAGATGTCGGAGATGGACTCGTTCAGGCCTCCGGACTCTCCGGAGTAGAGGAGGTCCGACTCGGTCTCCGTCACGCCGTGGGTCACCTCGTGCGCCATCACGTCCACGGCGCCGGCCAGGTGGGCGGGAGTCACGCCGCCGCCATCGCCGAGCACCAGCTGGGTGCCGTCCCAGTAGATATTCACGTAGTGGTTGCGATGGTAGACGGTGCTGATGAGGTGCGCGCCCGCGTTGTCATACGAGTCGCGGCCGAAGAGCTCGTTGTAGCAACGGTAGACAGTGCCCAGGTGGTCATAGGCGATGTTGACCAGGGGGTTGGCGACGGGCGGATCGCCCTCGATGCGCCCCGGGCCGCCATCCCCGTCGTAGACCCTGCGGTACAGCGCGGAGTGGATGTGCGGGAGGCGCTCGAAGACGTCGCCGTTCCGTGCGTTGACGAGGACCGAGTCGTCCAGGGGTGCGCCATCCGCCCCCGTGCCCTGGACGCGCACCTCGTACGCCAGGACGAGCTGGTCGCCATCGCGCCAGTAGACGAGCCGGGGCTCGCCCGTGGCGGTGGCGCCCGGCGGAGAGGACCGGTCCAGCTTCGCCGCGGTGACGGCCGCCTCGGGAGCGACGGTGGCCCGCTCCGGCGCGAGCAGGTCCCCGCGCGCGTTGGTGTTCGCCGCGAAGACCGCGCCGTTTCGCGCGTGCAGGCGCAGCTCGCCGCCCAGCACGTCGATGCCGTTGCGCCGCACGCCGTAGCGGAAGTGCGCATCCCCGTCGAAGCCGACGTAGGCCTTCTTCAAATACAGGTCATCCGGCTTCAGCCGGAACAAGGGGGCCGCGCCCTCCAGCACCGGCCGCAACTGCGCTGCCTGGATGGAGTGGACCGCGCCCGTCTCGGTGGGCACGGCGCCCAGCGGGCCGTTGATGAAGGTGGGAACGCCATCCGGCTCGGCCGCCACCACCTGGAGTCCGTCCAGTCGGGCGGTGGAGGACGTCTTCCCCACCGCGTCCCGGGGTTTCTCCGAGGGCGTGGCCTCCGTGCAGGCCCCCGTCATCAAAGACAACAACGAAATGCCCAGGACACCGCGCAATCGCTTCTCAACCATGCGTCCCCCTGCGAACAGGCGTGAAGGGAGCCGATGCTGGCGCCAGTGAACTCTGGATTGCAAGGACATCTGGATTGCAACGACATGCTGGTTTCAATCTACATATCAACCGACATGGATTGACACGACGCGACGAAAGGGCGCGTCAGTCAATGAGGTCGAAGTGCGCCTGGAGCGTGGCCCCCGGCGTGGGCGGCGGCCAGGGCTGTCCCAGCATGACGACGTCCCACGCGAGCCGCATCTGCCGCGCGGCGCGCTCGGGCGGCATGCGTCCCACGGCGGTGCACAGGCCGGGGCACAGCAGGCTGCGGATGGGCTTGGAAGGGTGCGCCGCGTTGTGCGCCCGCACCGCCCGCAGCGTGGCCCGGAAGGCGAGCCAGGCGTTCACCGTGTCGGCCACGGCCATGGGGATGCGCATCGTGGGCGCACTCACCAGCCACGGAAGCTCCGCGTGGCGCGTCTCGATGATGAGCGCCGAGCCCACGGGCAGCTCACCGTGGTACTCGTTGCGCAGCCGCTCCTGGAGCCGCGTCTGGAGGTCCCAGCCGAAGAACCGGCTGTAGACCAGGTCGATGCCGCCATCCATGTAGCCGAAGCTGTTCGCCGGGCTGACAATGGCATCCGCGCGCTCGCCGAAGATGTCGCCGCCGGAGACCTCCACGCCTTCACAGCCGAGAAACGCCCGGCGCCACGCCATCACCATGGCGCTGTTCAAGTCACGAAGCTTGAGGATGAGCTGGGACATGGGCCAGACATATCAGCGCCCCAGGTCCGCCAGTACCGCCTCCGCCGCGCGCCGGCCGGAGCCCAGCGCGCCGTCGATGGAGCTGTTGTCCCGGTGGTCCCCGCAGACATAGAGGCCCGGCGACAGCCGCACCGTGCGACGCGGCGGCTCCAGCGCGGCCGGAGGCTGCGAGGGCAGCGCATTGGGAATGACATACGTGCGCAGGTGCCGCCACGCGGACACGGCACTTCCGAACCAGCCCGTCAGCTCCTCCCGCACGCGCACCTGCAAGGCCTCCGCGTCCAGCTTCCCGTCGAGCACCGACACGGACACGAGCGCCTGTCCCGGTGGCGCATAGGCCGGTGACACCTCGCTCATCACCGCCACGTTGTTCACCACGCCGCGCCCCTCGCCGTTGAGCAGCAGCCACGGCCCCCGCACCGGCGGCTCCGGCGCGGCGAAATACAGACACGTCACGCGGTTCGTCGGGTGTGGAGGCAGGCCGGGCAGCAGCGACAGCGCGCCCGCGGCGTCCGCCGCCACCACCACTGCCTTCGCGGGAATCGTCTCACCATCCACCAGCCGCACACGGTGGCCCCACGCGTCCGCCACCGGCGCGCGCAGCCTCAGCACGCCCGCGGGCAGCCGCGCGGCGAGCTGCTCGGGAATGGCGCCCATCCCCCGCTCCGGCACCACCGTGTCGCCGGTGGAGAACATGCGGAAGACGAACTCCAGGAAGCGGCTCGATGTGGCCAGCTCGCGCTCCAGGAAGATGCCGGCGAAGAACGGCCGGAGGAAGCCCTCGCGCATGTCGTCCGTGAAGCCCAGCTCCTCCAGGTACTTCAGCGAAGAGCGCTGGGGCCGCTGCCACAAGTCCTGCAGCTCGCCGGACACCACCGCCTGCCGCAGTTCCAACACGCGCAGCTTGTCCCCGAAGGTGCCGGGCCCGCTGAACAGGTGAGACAGCGCCTCCACCGGCCTCCGCAACGGGTCCGTCACGGTGTGCAGCCTGCCGCCGCGCCACACCTTTGCACCTGGGATGAAGCGTCGCAGCGCGAGCGTCCGGTGCTCCAGCGCCTGCCGCCCCTCCGGGTAGGCGGTGAGGTACACCTGGAAACCTCTGTCCATCAGGAAGCCCTCGAGGGCATCCGTGCGGACCCTGCCCCCCGGTGCGTCACCACCATCCAGCAGCAACACCTTCAGCCGGGCGGAGACGAGCGCCCGGGTGCATGCCAGCCCGGCCAGTCCCGCTCCCACCACGATGACGTCCGGGTTCGACACGCGCGAGCCCTCCCACATCCACGCCACAAACCCTTCACCCTGGCTTGATAACCAGCGCGGGCACAAGTGAGACTCCCGGGCGGTTGCGGGCAACGGACACTTGTGGCTTCACATGGTCCCGCTGCCCGTTAGCCTGGACAGCCGGTGCCGGTTTCCGACCGGCACCTTCACTCGGAGAGAGAGCAGGAACCCCCATGTTGATCGTGATGCGACCCGACGCGACGGCCCAGGACATCGAGCGTGTGAACGACGAGATCCGCCGTCGTGGCTGGCAACCGCATGCGATTCCAGGGGGCACCCGCACTGCCATCGGCATCACCGGCAACCCGGGCGCCGTCGAGCCGGAGCCCTTCCGCGTCCTCCCTGGCGTCGCGGATGCCGTGGCCATCTCCCAGCCGTTCAAGCTCGTCAGCCGCGAGGTGAAGCCGGACAACACGCAGCTGGACATCGGCGGGCTCACCATCGGCGGCGCGGCGTTCCACGTCATCGCCGGCCCCTGCTCCGTGGAGTCGCGCGAGCAGATTCTCTCCACCGCCCACGCGGTGAAGAAGGCGGGCGCCACCATGCTGCGCGGCGGCGCGTTCAAGCCCCGCACCAGCCCCTACGAGTTCCAGGGCCTCAAGGGTGACGGCCTCGCGCTGCTCGCCGAGGCGCGCAAGGAGACGGGCCTGCTCGTCACCACCGAGGTGAAGGACACCGCCACGCTGGACGCGGTCGCCGAGCACACGGACATCCTCCAGATTGGCGCGCGCAACATGCAGAACTTCAGCCTCCTGGAGGCGGTGGGCGAGCGCCGCAAGCCGGTGCTGCTCAAGCGTGGCATGAGCGCCACCATCAAGGAACTGCTGATGGCGGCCGAGTACATCGTCGCCCGCGGCAACACCCAGGTCATCCTCTGCGAGCGCGGCATCCGCACCTTCGAGACGATGACGCGCAACACGCTGGACCTCAACGCGGTGCCGATGCTCAAGGCGCTCTCGCACCTGCCCGTCTTCGTGGACCCCTCGCACGGCATCGGCGTGCGCAAGGCGGTGCCGGCGATGATGCGCGCGGCGACGGCGGTGGGCGCGGACGGCATCATCGTCGAGGTCCACCCGGATCCGCCGCGCGCCAAGTCGGACGGCGCCCAGTCGCTGGACTTCTCCGAGTTCGAGAAGTCCATGAACGAGGTCCGCGCCATCGCCCAGGCGATGGGCCGCGAAGTCGTGAGACTGGGATAGGCCATGACGCTCAAGGATGCGCTGGGCAAGGTGGTAGGCCGGCGCGACCTCACCCGCGAGGAGATGGCCCGCGTCATGGGCCTGATGCTCGCGGGAGAGGCGTCGCCTGCCCAGGTGGGCGCGCTCGCGACGGCGCTCAAGATGAAGGGCGAGACGGAGGACGAAATCCTCGGCGCGGCGGAGGCCATGCGGGCCTGCGCGGCGAAGCTCGCTCCGAGAGCGGAGGTGGTGCTCGACACCTGCGGTACCGGGGGTGATGGGGCGCACACCTTCAACATCTCCACCGCGGTGGCCTTCGTGGCCGCCGGGGCGGGGGTGACGGTGGCCAAGCACGGCAACCGCGCCGTCTCCAGCCGCTGCGGCAGCGCGGACGTGCTGGCGGCGCTGGGCGTCTCCATGGAGCGCCCGCACGAGCGCGTGGCGAGGGACATCGACGAGCACGGGGTGGGCTTCCTCTTCGCGCCCTCGCACCACAGTGCCCTCAAGCACGTGGCGCAGGCGCGGCGCGACCTGGGCTTCCACAGCGTGTTCAACCTGCTGGGCCCGCTGACCAACCCGGCCGGCGCGCGCTATCAGCTCCTGGGCACCTTCGACGGCAGGCGCGTGGAGCAGACGGCGCGCGTGCTGGGGCGCCTGGGCAGCCGCCGCGCGTGGGTGGTGCACGGCGACGACGGGCTGGACGAAATCTCGCCCTGTTCGCCCACGCAGGTGGCGGAACTGCGCGAGGACGGCACCGTGGTGACGTTCACCGTGAGGCCCGAAGACGCGGGGTTGGAGGTGGTGCCCCGCGAGGCCATCGCCGGCGGCGACGCGGAGGAGAATGCGCAGCGGCTGCGCTCGCTGCTGGACGGTGAGCGCTCCGGGCTGCGCACGGCGGTGCTGCTCAACGCGGCGGCGGCGCTGGTGGTGGTGGGCCTGGTGACGGACCTGCTCGAGGGCGTGCGGAAGGCGGAGCACGCCATCGACTCGGGTGCGGCGATGCGCAAGCTGAACGCGCTCATCCACGGGGCCGCGTCGTGAGCGGTGCACAGCGGGAAGGTCCGACGTCCTCCGGGACGCTGGACCTCATCATGGCGCGCAAGCGTCGGGAGCTGGCCGTGCGTCCACCGATGGCGCCGCGCCCGCGTCCGGCGCCGCGCGACTTCGCCGGGGCCCTGGTGGCGAAGGTGCCGGGGCGGCCGGTGAGCGTCATCGCGGAGGTGAAGCGCAAGAGCCCCTCGGGCGGCGCGTTTCCGCACGCGGACGTGGTGGCGGTGGCCCGGGCCTACGAGGCGGCGGGCGCCAGCGCCATCAGCGTGCTGACGGACGGGCCGGACTTCGGCGGGAGCCTGGAGGACCTGGTGGCGGTGCGGGCGGCGGTGTCCGTCCCGGTGCTGCGCAAGGACTTCCTGGTGGCCGCGCGCGAGGTGGAGGAGAGCGCGCTGTGGGGCGCGGACGCGGTGCTGCTCATCGCGGACGCGCTGGAGGACGGCGAGCTGCGGGAGATGCTGGCCGCGGCGCGCGAGGTACGGGTGGCCGCGCTGGTGGAAGCGCACACGGAGGCGCACGCCGAGCGTGCACTGGCCGCGGGCGCGGAGCTGGTGGGCATCAACAACCGCAACCTCGCCACGCTGAAGACGGACACGGGCACGGCGCTGCGGGTGATGCCGCGGCTGCGCTCCCGTTCCCGGGCGCTGGTGGCGGAGAGCGGGCTCAAGTCGCTGGCGGACCTGCTGGCGACGCGCGAGGCGGGCGCGGACTCGGTGCTGGTGGGCGAGTCGCTGCTGCGCGAGGCGGACCCTGGAAGGGCGCTGCGGCGGCTGCTCGGCACGGAGGGCTCCGCATGAGCGTCCGCGTGAAGGTCTGCGGCGTCACGCGTCTGGAGGACGCGCGGGCCGCGTGGGAGGCGGGCGTGGACGCGCTCGGCCTCAACTTCTACGCGAAGTCGCCCCGCTGCGTGGACACCGCCACGGCGACGCTGCTGGCGGCCACGCGGCCTCCGCTGGGCGCGGTGGTGGGCGTGTTCGTCAACGCGCCCGCCGACGAAATCCGCGCGAAGGTGCGCGAGTGCGGCCTCACGGCGGTGCAGCTCCACGGCGACGAACCACCGGCGGCCTGCCTGGGCTACGGCGTGCCCGTCATCAAGGCGCTGCGCGTGCGCGGCCCGGAAGACGTGGCGCGGGCTCGGGAGTACGTGGGCGTGGGTGACGTGGCGGGGCTGCTGCTGGACGGGGCGGCTCCGGGGTATGGCGGCGGGGGCGTCGGCTTCGACTGGTCGCTGGTGGCCTCATTGTCGGGCAGTGGCGTGCCCGTGCTGGTGGCGGGAGGCCTGAAGCCGTCCAACGTGGCCGAGGCAGTGCGGGCGACGCGGCCGTACGGAGTGGATGTGGCCAGTGGGGTGGAGTCGGCCCCTGGCATCAAGGACCTGGACGCGGTGCGCGCCTTCGTGCGGCTCGCGAAGTCCATCAACCTCTGGGAGTGAGAGATGACCACGGAGACTACCGTCGGACGCTTCGGGCGCTACGGCGGGCGCTACGTGCCGGAGACGCTGGTGCCGGCGCTGCTGGAGCTGGAAGAGGCCTACGCCAAGGCCAGCGCGGACCCGTCTTTTGGTGAGGAAGTCGCGCGGGTGCTGAAGGAGTTCGTCGGCCGGCCCACGGTGCTGACGCCCGCGCGGCGGCTCACCGAGGCGTGGGGCGGCGCGCACGTGTGGCTCAAGCGCGAGGACCTGGCGCACACGGGCGCGCACAAAATCAACAACACCGTGGGCCAGGTGCTGCTGGCCAAGCGCATGGGGAAGAAGCGCATCATCGCGGAGACGGGCGCGGGCCAGCACGGCGTGGCCACGGCCACCGCGTGCGCCCTCTTCGGCCTGCCCTGCGAGGTGTACATGGGCGCGCTGGACGTGGAGCGCCAGTCGCTCAACGTCTTCCGCATGCGCGCGCTGGGCGCGGTGGTAAAGCCGGTGGAGTCGGGCTCGCGCACGCTGAAGGACGCGATGAACGAGGCCATGCGTACGTGGGTGTCACAGGTGGCGGACACGCACTACGTCATCGGCAGCGCGGCGGGGCCGCACCCCTACCCCACGGTGGTGCGCGACTTCCAGTCGGTCATCGGCAAGGAGCTGCGCACGCAGGCGCAGGCGGCCTTCGGGAAGCTGCCGGACGCCATCATCGCGTGCGTGGGCGGCGGCTCGAATGCGATTGGCGTGCTGCACCCGTTCATCGGTGACAAGGACGTGCGGCTGGTGGGCGTGGAGGCGGCGGGGCACGGACTGGAGTCCGGGCAGCACGGCGCGTCGCTGACGCTGGGCACGGAGGGTGTGCTGCACGGCTCGCGCTCGCTGGTGCTCCAGGACGAGCACGGACAGATTCAGGAGGCGCACAGCATCTCCGCCGGCCTGGACTACCCGGGCGTGGGGCCGGAGCTGGCGTACCTGGCGAAGACGGGGCGGATGGAGGTGCGCACCGCCACGGACGACGAGGCCCTGGCGGCCTTCTACGAGGTGGCGCGCACGGAGGGCATCCTCCCCGCGCTGGAGACCTCGCACGCCTTCGCGCGAGGCCGGGAGCTGGCGCGCGACCTGGGCAAGGGCAGGTACCTGGTCATCAACTGCTCGGGCCGAGGGGACAAGGACGTGGCGACCATTTCCGCGCGGGGCGTGCCGCCGCCGGTGGGGGTGAAGTCGTGAGCGGAGAGATTGCACAGGCCTTCGCGAAGGCGAAGGCGCGGGGTGAGGGCGTCCTGGTGGCGTACGCCATGGCGGGAGACCCGGACCTGGCGCGCTCGGTGGACGTGTTCGCCGCGCTGGTGGAGGGTGGCGCGGACATCGTGGAAATCGGGGTGGCGTTCAGCGACCCGATTGCCGACGGTCCCGTCATCCAGGCCGCGTCCGAGCGGGCGCTGAAGGCGGGCTCCACGCTGAAGCGCGTGCTGGAGGAGGTCGTTCCCGAGGTTCGCAAGCGCTGCCCGCAGACGCCGCTGGTCATCATGACGTACGTCAACGTCATCATGGCCATGGGCGAGGAGCGCTTCGCGAAGCTGGCGCGGGAGCGCGGCGTGTCGGGCGCGATTCTCCCCGACCTGCCGCCCGAGGAGAGCGCGGGCCTGCGGGCCACGTTCGACGCGGCGGGCGTGGACCTGATTCCGCTGTGCGCGCCCACCACGCCGAAGGCCCGGGCCGAGGCGATTGCCCGTGACGCGCGGGGCTTCGTCTACTGCGTGTCCGTGTCGGGCGTGACGGGCATGCGGGCGGAGCTGCCGCCGGACTTGTCACAGCGGTTGGACGTGGTGCGCAAGGCGTCGCCAGTGCCGGTGGTGGCGGGCTTCGGCATCTCCACGTCGGAGCAGGCGCGCACGCTGTCGGCACACTCGGACGGCGTGGTGGTGGGCAGCGCGCTGGTGCGCGCGGCGCACTCGGATGGGCCGGGCGCGGCGAAGGCGCTGTGCGCGGACATCAAGCGCGGCCTCAAGCGCTGAGTCGTGGACGGAGGGTAGGGCTCCCCTGCCCTCCCTCCTGTTCTTTTCGATTCGCGCTGACTCCGCCTCGAATTTCCCGCCCGGGCCCAGCTGCGGGAGTCACTGCACCGTGACGTTCGAAGTGCCTGATTTACCTCGATAAAGAATCAGGCCTGACGAGCGCCTCGCGAATTCCGTGCATCACTTTCGTCCTCGCCGGCTCATCCCTTCCGATGGTCAGGGCCCCGCCGCGCAACCGATGCGCGCGGCTGGGCCCGGTTCCGTCGAGTACGGCCCGTCGGGCATTCACAATCACAGGAGGGGAATGATGCGAGTTCGTGCATGGGTGTGTCGTAGCGTGTGGAGTGCGGCCCTGGTCGGGACGATCCTGGCAGGGTGCGGGGGCGCGACTGACGCCAACCGTGAGGCTTCGGAGCCATCGGAATCCGAGGCCGTGTTCGAAGGCTTCTCGCCATCCGCTGACGCACCGGGAGACTCCGGGCAATCGCCGGAGCAAGGCGTTCACGCGGCGGGCCTGTCCTGCCCGAGCGGCACCGCGAGTTGGAGCCAGCAGCAGTGGTCGGCCTGGAACTCCAATGCGAACACCGTGGGGACCTATTCCTGCAGCGGGACTGTCTTCGCGACCAGTGATGGCTCCAACGCCTCCGTCGTGGCGGCAGGAAGTGAGCGCACCGGCACGGCCCAGCTCCGCTGCAGCAATGGCACGTGGCTGTGGGTGAGCGGCACCTGCGACGGAAAGGTCGTCAGCACCCAGGCCGCCACGGGACTCTCCCTCGCGTGCTCCCACTCGGACCCCGTGCGGAGCAAGTGGATCGGCTGGTACGTGGCCGATCTCAAGCGCTGCGCGGATGTCGACGGACTCGAGTGGTGGGTCGCTCAATACAACAGCAACAACGGTTGCCTGGCGTCCACCAACTACGATGGCTACGGCTCCAAGGACGCCTGCTTCCGCGCGAATTTCCAGATCAGCGCGGGCAGCTCATTCACCGAGGTCCAGTCGACCGGTCACATCGCCTCTCTGGACGAATACAACGTTTGCGGGCCGCGCGGCGCGTATCCCTGGAGCAACGTCTTCGGCGACGGAGCGAAGTGCAAGTACCGGCCCTGAGCGGGTCTAACGTGCCTTGTTGAGGTGTGAGCCGGCATTCGCTCTCTGCCGGCTCGCATCCCTCGCGCGGGTCGTATCCCGCGTCATCGGCTCATCGTCCATCCCCGCCCGTGTGCGCGTGGCGGACGGTTGCCGGGGAAGCCATGGGAAGCCCGGGACGGGCGACCTGGTCCCGGGAGGAGTCCCCTCCACCTGCCAGATTGCGCTGACGCATCCCTACTTCGCGAGGAGTCTCCGGGAGCACGGAGCAGTCCGCGCAGCTCCTCGCGAGGCACCTCATGGAGACTGGCAACCTCCATCCGGCCTTTCTGCCGCCGGGAACACGAGTCGGACCCTGGCGCGTGGGGGAGCCGCGAGGCCGCGGCACCTATGCGCCGTCTACCGCGCCGTGCGCGACGAGGACGCGAACGTCACCGTGGCCCTCAAGCTCGCCCTGCACCCGTGGGATGAGCGCTTCGCGCGGGAAGCCGAGCTGCTTGCCCGCATCCGCCACCCGGACGGCCAGCCCTTCTTGATGGATTTCGGCTCGGGACACCACGTGGTCGCCGCGACGCTGACGTGGCAGATATTTCCACCGGGCACACCGGCCTATCGCTCGCTGGAGGCCTGGCGCTTCGGGAGCGAGGCACCGTCAGAGCCCTACGCGCCCGGGCCCGCGGACGACGTCTTCGCATTGGGCGTCGCCGCCTATCGGCTGCTCACCACCTGGTACCCCCTCTCAGTCGAGGAGCCACTGGCTGGGCACCTGGAGGACGCCCACCGCCGGTCCCCGAGGGTGCATAACGTCCGCTGCGCTCCGGAGCTGGATGCGCTGGTGGTCCGGATGCTCACGCCCCACCCCGAGCCGAGAGGGGCGCGCGCGCCGAGCAACCCGCGCGGCTCACATGCCCCACACGAGCCGGAAGAGGACGGCCCTGGCGGCGGAGGATGGTCCAAGTGCCGCCTCCAGGTCCCTGAGCTCACCGAGGCCCCTGTCCTCCCAGCGCAGCTCCCGGCCCAGCAAATCCCACAGCTCCAGCAGCGTCTCCACGGCGCGGGCGAGGGAAGCCTCGTCGTTGAACCGCAGACGCTCCGAGTCGTCGGCAGCCTGCAGCTCGGTCAGGAAGTGGCGCCAGGCCACCAACACCTCCTGGACGTCCGCGTTGAGCGGAGTGAGCGCGAGACATTGCTCGAGGTGCCGCGCATGGTGGCGGAGGAGCCCCACCATGTACGACTGCCTCACCGGGGTTGTCTCCGCCCAGAGGACCCACTTGGAGGAATCCACCTCCCTCGCGCGCACGCGAGGCGGGCGATGGGGCTCCTTGTCGCGCAGGACGCGCCCCGCCCGCGTCAGCCGGGCGATGGGGCCGTCCAGGGTGACGAGCCCCGCCGCGCGCAGGCGCAGCAACAGCGCCGGCAGCGAGTCCCCGTCGGTGAACAGACCGCCATACAGCGCCTGGAGCTGGCCGCGGTCGGGCGTCGCATCCACCGCGTCCAGCGCGAGGTCCACCTCTTCCCGCGTGACGTAGGGCCCGCGGACATCATGGGAGGGAGAGAGGTCACGCACGTCGACGCCGTCGGGAGCGGTGAGGGTCGGATACGGGCGGGCCCCCCTCTGCCGCTCCTGGTAGACGCGGCGGACAGCGGGGTGCATGAACGCGTCGAACGCGGGGCGCCCCAGGAGCTGGAGCTCTTGAAGGTGTGGGGCCGCGGTGACGAGCGCGTCCCGCACCAGGGCGCTGACGGGTGCGTCGGACAGGTTCACCAGGGTCAACGAGGTGAGCCAGGGCCGCGGGCGGCTCGCGAGGCGCGCCACGTCCCGCTCGCCTCCTCGGAGGGTGCAGCTCCGGACGAACCCACCCAGCGGACCCTCGAGCACGCCCGGGGGATGGAACCGGTCCTCGCGAAGCGAATGGAGGAACCCATGCTGCACGAGGTGTCCCGCGCGGGCCGCGAGCTCCTCACCGAGCCAGGCCACGAGGAGCGACTGGCGCTCCGTCCTCCAGGCCGTGTCTTCGGGCGCGGGGCTCAGGTCGAGGGCAATCAGCGCGCCCCGGGGGTCCCCGCGTTGCTGGAGGTGGTCCGCGTAGACCGCGAGCGTGTCCACGTTCCAGGACGTCACCAGCGCGTGCTCCAGCTCGCCCCACGCGCTCCCGCTCATGAGCCCAGGGCCCGCGCTCAGGTCGAGATGCGGAGCGCCGTCCGCGCCGCCCAGCGGTACAGCCCGCCCACCGCGATGATGCCGAGCACCAGGGCGATGACCATGGTCGTCACCTCACCCATCTCGTTCGGGATGGCCAGCGGCTCGCCCCTGCCCGTCGAGACGATCAACCCGGCCAGCGCGACGTTGAACAGGCTCTCGCCCACGATGAAGCCGGACATGATGAGCACGCCCAGGCGCTTGGCGGGCTCGCCCCAGAGCTGCTTGCTCGCCGCGCGCTCGAAGGCCCAGCCCGCCAGCGCGCCCACGACCACCGGCGCCGTGACGGCGCTGGGCAGGTAGATGGCGAGGCCCACGCCCAGCGGCGGCAGGCTGTAGCGGTCCTTGCTGACCTTCTTCACCACGAAGTTGATGACGACCAGCGTCAGTCCGAGCGCGGCGCCCCACAGCACGAGGTCCCACCGCAGGTCGCCGCCAATCACGCCCTTGGCCAGGGTTGAAATCAGGGTCGCCTGCGGCGCCGCCAGCGGCTGCGCGGAGATGGCATTGGCGTTGGGCGCGCCCGCGAAGCCGTAGGCCCGGTTCAGCAAGGCCAGCACGGGAGGGACCACGGCCGAGCCCGCGACCACGCCGATGAGCAGGGCCACCTGCTGCTTCCAGGGCGTCGCGTCCACCAGCTGGCCGGTCTTCAGGTCCTGAAGGTTGTCATTGCCGATGACCGCCACGGCCAGCACCACCGTGGTGACGAACAGCGCGAACGCCACCAGCGCGGGGGCCACGTCGGGCCCGGTGACCTGCCGCCCGACGACACCGACGCTGAGCGCGGCGCCGAGGATGGTGAGGATGGCAATGCCCGAGACAGGCGAGTTCGACGAGCCGATGAGGCCGGCCATGTAGCCGCAGACGGCGGCGGCACAGATGCCCGCGAGCAGGACATAGCCGATGCCCACGGCGACCAGCGGCACGCTCAGGCTCTCCAGGACGGTGCCCTGGAGGAAGTTCGCCAGGAGCCAGCCGGCCGGCACCAGGGAGACCAGCGTCACCAACCCCACCGTGCGGATGGGCAGGTCCTGCTCCGTGCGCTCGAGCGCCTGGCCCTGCGTCCCGGCACGCCGCGCCGCCTCCAGCGCGGACCGCAGGCCCCCGATGACCGGCTTCGCCAGACCCGCCAGCGTCACGATGGCCGCCGCGCCGATGGCGCCGGCGCCGAGCATGCGCACCTGGGTGCCCCAGACGCGCAGCGCGTGCTCCGCCGCCGTGGCGCCCGGCATCGGGGTCATGGACGTGAGGACCGGAACCAGGATGCCCCACGCAATCACCAGGCCGGCCAGCATCGCGATGCCGACCGTGATGCCCATCAGGTGTCCCGCGCCGATGAGCGCCAGCGAGCTGGCGGCACCGATGCCGGTGGCACCGCTGCCCGCCCTGAAATACCCGGCCACCTCACCTGCCATCAATTTGGCGGCGGCGGCCGCCGCGAACAGGGCCGAGGCAATGCTGCCCCAGATGACGGACATGAGTCCGGCCTTGCCTTCGGCCGCGCCAGAGCGCGAGGAGGTGCCGACCTTGAGCACCTCGGCGGCCGCCACGCCCTCGGGATACGGAAGGTCGGAGCCGGAGACCAGCGCGCGGCGCAGCGGCACGGTGTACATCACGCCGAGCACGCCGCCGATGGCACACGCGCCGAACGTCGGCCAGAACGGCACATCCGTCCACCAGCCGGTCATCAACAGTCCGGGCAGGACGAAGATGACGGAAGCGAGCGTGCCCGCCGCCGAGGCCAGCGTCTGGACGATGTTGTTCTCCTGGATGGTGGCGTTCTTGAAGGCGCTCAGGAGCGCCATCGAGATGACCGCCGCGGGGATGGAGGTCGCGAAGGTGAGGCCGACCTTCAGGCCCAGGTAGACCTGCGCCGCGGTGAACACCAGCGTGATGAGGACGCCGAGGGTCACCCCGCGCAGGGTTATCTCCTTCGGCTGGGAAGTCGTGGCGGTGTTCAAGTGGAGCGCTCCTTCACGGGGAAGCCTGGGTTGGCGGCTCGAAGAGAAATGGCGCAGAGGATACAGGCGTCCCGTGCGGAAGCGTATTTGTCGGCGGTTGCCGCGCAGCGGCGTCAAGAAGCCGGGCAGCACGAGAAGCTCGGGACGGGCAACCTGGCTCCGGGAGGTGTCTCCCTCCACCTGCCAGATTGCGCTGACGCATACCTACTTCGCGAGTAGTCTCCGGGAGCACGGAAGCATTCCTCGCGAGGCACCTCATGAATACGGGCACCCTCCATCCGGCCTATCTTCCGCCGGGAACGCGAGTCGGACCCTGGCGCGTGGTGGAGCCGCGAGGCCGCGGCGGCTATGGCGCCGTCTACCGCGCCGAGAGCGAGGAGGACGCGCAGCTCATCGTGGCTCTCAAGCTCGCCCTGCACCCGTGGGATGAGCGCTTCGCGAGGGAGGCCGAGCTGCTCACCCGCGTCCAGCACCCGGCCGTCCCACGCCTCTGGGACCACGGGCAATGGCAGAACCCCGAAGGCACCCGCTGCTACCCATATGTCGCCATGGATTTCGTCGAGGGTCTCCCGCTCTACGACTGGGCGCGGGTGCGGCGCCCCACGTCCCGGCAGGTGCTCCACCTGCTCGCGCGTCTGGCACGAGCCCTGGAGGCCACGCACGCCGCGAGGGGAGTCCATCGTGACGTGAAGGGAGACAACGTCCTGGTCCGCCACCCGGATGGACAGGCCTTCTTGATGGATTTCGGCTCGGGACACCACGTGGTCGCCGCGACGCTGACCTCGCAGTTCTTCCCTCCGGGCACACTGGCCTATCGCTCGCCAGAGGCCTGGCGCACCGTGCGCCTCGGGAGCCCGGCACCGTCAGAGCCCTATGCGCCCGGGCCCGCGGATGACGTCTTCGCATTGGGCGTCACCGCCTATCGGATGCTCACCGCCCGCTATCCCCTCTCCGTCGAGGAGCCACTGGCCGGGCACCTGGAGGACGTCCACAACCGTTCCCCGAGGGCGCACAACATCCGCTGCGCTCCGGAGCTGGATGCGCTGGTGGCCCGGATGCTCACGCCCCACCCCGGCCCGCGTGGGAGCGCACGCGAGCTGGCCGAAGCGCTGGAGCGCGACGCACGGAAGGCAAGGCCCGAACTGGACATACCGCTCTTCACGGAAGGAGCGCCCCGTGCCCGGAGCGTCATCCCAGCCCCCCCCCGGCGCGTCGTGGCCCCGCCACCGCGTGTGGCGCGGTGGCCGTGGTTCGCGGCGGCCAGCCTGGGAGCCTCCCTGGCATTGGCCGTCGGCCTGAATAGGAACGCGAGCCAGGTCGCGGAGCCCACGCCGGAGCCACTGACGCAGCAGGAGCATGCGAAGGACGGCGGCACCGTGGCGGTCGGGGACTCGGTGCTGACGGCGCCCGTGGCTCCGGTCCGGGCACCATCGGCGTGGTCGGCCATCACCCTGGACATGCCACCCAGGCCCCTGCCAGGGCAGGCCCGGCCCGATGCCAACGGCCGCTGTTTCACCCGGGGACAGGTCGTCATCAACGGCGGCTGCTGGAGGGAGTTGAAGGTCTCCGACATGAAGGACTGCGACGAGGAGTCCTACGTGTACAAGCGAGCCTGCTACACCCCGGTGTTCCCTCCACCACGCCCTGCCACCTCGGGCACCACCGAGGGCGCCGACGGCGGATAGCCGACATAGGGGCGGCACGTCCCGACGAAGCCGGGACTGCTCCCAGTTGGGGCGGTGGTCGTAGGTCGGCCAGAGCTCCGTCCGGAACGCACCCCAGGCGCCCTTCTCGAAGGCAAGAGTGTCCGGCCTCGGGCGCTCCTGGAGGGAAGACGCGAGTCCTCCCGGGCGCCGTCTGGCACGATGCGCGCCATGAAGACCCGAGGTCCCCAGGTGGTGCTCGTCCGGCACGGCGAGACGGTGTGGAGCCGGAGTGGCCAGCACACGGGCCGCACGGACGTGCCGCTGCTCGAAGACGGGCGGAAGATGGCCGGGCTGCTCGCGACGCCGCTCGAGGAATGGCGCTTCGCCGAGGTGTGGACGAGCCCCCTGAGCCGCGCGGCCGAGACGTGCGCACTGGCCGGCTTCGGCGACGTGGCGAAGCGGCGACCCGACCTCATGGAGTGGGACTACGGCGACTACGAGGGCCGCACCGGCGACGAAATCCGCGCGGAGCGTCCGGGCTGGGCGCTGTGGAAGGACGGAGTGCCGAACGGAGAGACGGCCGCACAGGTGGGCGCCCGCGTGGACGGCGTCATCGCGGACGCCTGCGCGGTGAACGGAGACGTGCTCATCTTCGCCCACGGCCACCTGCTGCGGGTGCTCGCGGCGCGGTGGCTGGGACTGCCTCCGGAGCGTGGCTGCCTCTTCATGCTGGGCACCGCGTCCATCAGCGTCCTCAGCCTCGACGGTGACGGCACCCAACCTGTCATCGTCACCTGGAACGACATGACGCACCTGCGCAACGGGGGCTCCCACGAGGGAGCCCCCGGCGCCTGATGCCTACAGTCGCCCGTCGAGGAAGTTGCGCACCAGCTTCGGCCCCTCGGGGGTGAGGACGCTCTCGGGATGGAACTGGAAGCCCACCACGGGCCGCGTGCGGTGACGCAGCGCCATGATGAGGCCGTCCTGGCTCCACGCGGTGGCCTCCAGTTCCGCGGGCAGCGAGGGCGCGTCCACGATGAGCGAGTGGTAGCGCGCCGCCGTGAAGCCCTGGCTCACCCCGGTGAACACGCCCGTGTTCCCGTGCTGAATCTGGGCCGCCTTCCCGTGCACCGGCGCTGGCGCGCGAATCACCTTGCCGCCGAACGCCGCGCCAATGGACTGGTGCCCCAGGCACACGCCCAGCACCGGCACGCGGGAGCGGGCAATGGCCGCCACGCTGACGCCCGCTTCATGCGGCGTGCACGGGCCCGGAGAAATCACCAGGTGCGAAGCCCCCGTCGCCGCGACGCCCGCGACGTCCAGGTCGTCATTGCGCACCACCTTCACCTCGGCGCCCAGCGTGTACAGCAACTGGACGAGGTTGAAGGTGAACGAGTCGTAGTTGTCGATGACGAGAATCACCGGCCACCTCCCTCGCGCGCCATCCGCAGCGCGGCGGCCATGGCACCCGCCTTGGCCTCCGTCTCGTCCGCCTCCTTCGACGGCACCGAGTCCGCCACCAGGCCCGCGCCCGAGGTCCACATCGTCCGGTCTCCGTCCACGAAGAAGGTCCGCAGGGCAATCGCCACGTCCAGCGTGCCGCAGAAGGACAGGTAGCCCACCGCGCCCGCGTACGGCCCGCGCCGCTGAGGCTCCAGCTCGTCGATGATCTGCATCGCGCGAATCTTCGGAGCGCCCGACACGGTGCCCGCGGGGAACGTGCTGGCCAGCGCGTCCAGCGCGTCGTACTTCGCGTCCAGCTTCCCGCGCACCTGCGAGACGATGTGCATCACGTGGCTGTAGCGCTCGATGACCTTCATGTCCTCGACGCGCACCGAGCCCGGCGCGGCCACGCGGCCCACGTCGTTGCGGCCCAGGTCCACCAGCATGACGTGCTCGGCCAGCTCCTTCTCGTCCGCGAGCAGCTCCTTCTCCAGCGCCAGGTCCTCGGCCTCGGTGGCGCCACGACGGCGGGTGCCCGCCAGCGGCCGCACCACCACGTCGCCGTCGCGCACCTGCACGAGCAGCTCCGGCGAAGCGCCCACCAGCGCGCGCGCCTCGCCCAGCTCCACCAGGAAGAGGTACGGCGACGGGTTCACCCGCCGCAGCGCCCGGTAGAGCGACAGCGGCGGCGGCGCACCGAGCGCCTCGAAGCGCCGCGCGAGCACCACCTGGAAGATGTCTCCGGCGCGGATGTATTCCTTGGCGCGCTCCACCGCGGCCTCGTAGCCGGCGCGGTCCCAGCAGGCGACAGGGGCCGCGTCACCGCGCATGCGCGGGCCGGGCGCGTACGCCTCCGGAGGCAGCGGCTTGAGCAGCTTGTCCGCCAGCACCTGCGCGCGCTCCTCGGCGTCCTTCAACGCCGCGACCGCGCTGCCGTGCAGCGAGGGCCGGGCAATGGCGGTGGCCTTGAGCGTCCCGGTGCGCGAGTCATGGGTGACGAAGTCCTCGCACACCAGCCATTCCGAGTCGGGGAACGAGGTATCGCGCGCGTGCCGGTCCGGCACGGTGGGCTCCAGCCACGAGAAGCAGTGGTAGCCCATGTAGCCGACGAGTCCGCCCAGGAACGGGGCCTCGCCGGGGAGCCGGGCCACGGCCAGCTCGCGCCACAACGTGCGCAGGACGTCCAGGGGCTTGCCGTCGCGGCGCTCCTCGCGTGAGCCACGCCACAACGTGGCTCCGGTGGCGTCCAGGCGCACGCGCCCGGCGGGATGGGCTCCCACGTGGCTGTAGCGCCCGAAGCGCTCGCCGCCGTAGCAGGACTCGAGGATGAAGCCGCGCGAGCCTCCGCCCAGCTTCAGGTACGCCGACAGAGGCGTATCCAGGTCCGCCGGCAGCTCCACCGACACCGGCACCGCCTCGCCCTTCTCCGCGAGCTGGCGATAGGCCGACTTCCGCTCCTGTGCATCCATCTTCATGACTGGCTCTGCCCTTCTAGGGCTTCGTTTCCGCCGTGGCGCCCGAGGCCTTCACCTCGGAGAAGACACCGTCGGCGAGCTTGTACTTCGTGCGCTCCGTCGTCTTCACTTCCTTGCCGGACTCGTCCTCCTCGACGTTCGTCCGCACCACCGTCAGCCCCTGCTGCTTCGGCTGAAAGGAGACCTTGTACGAGGAGTGGTTCGGCGGGTCCGCCAGCCCGGCCACCTCCAGCGCCAGCTTCGCCTTGCCGAGCACGCCCTTCTTGCCGCCCGGAACCGTGTAGCTCACGTACGTGGTGCTGTAGTCGCTGCACGCCTCGGGCACGGAGTCCACCTGCACCAGCGCGAGTCCCGCCGTCTTCCCCGCGACGAGCGTCACCTTCGCAGACCCGCCGTCCACGCTCATATAGCCCTGTCCGGCGGGGGTGATGTCCACGCTGCTGACACGACGGGGCGGCTTCACGTTCGGCTCCAGGACGCGGACGCGAATCTTGAAGTCCGAGCTCATCACCACGGTGGCCACCTCCTGCTCACCGTCGTTGTCGAAGTCCCCCTCGAGGCGGAACGGCGTGAGCGTGTTGCCGAAGAGCCAGCCCTTGAAGGCAGCACCCTTCCCGTCCGTGTATTCCACCTGGTACCAGTGGTTGACGTACTCCCCCACCTTGAGGCGCTCCTTGCCGCGCTCCAGCACGCGCACGGGAGCGCCCAGCGGCAGGGTGGTGACGACGGCCGCGTCCGCGCCAGGCGACTGGCGGAGGTTGGCCTCGTCCACGCCCACGTAGAGGTCCGCTTTCTTCGCGGACGGCTCGAACTGCGTGAAGTCGTAGGTGTCCAGGGTGCGCTTCGACGCGTCCTCCCCCTCCTCCAGCGACGTCGCGGTGTAGTGCAGCTCGAGCTCGAGCTCGGGCGACTGGGAGAGAGCCAGCGACAGCAGGAGGGCAGGCGTCATGCGGAGGGCATCCGGGGAGGAAGGTGCCGGTGTTATCCCCTGTCCGGCAACGCCGTCCAAGGGGACGGGATATTCCCGAGGCAAGGCCACGGGACGCCCGTGACAGGTGAGTGCCAGAGGGGCAGGCCAGGGGGCAATGGTCCGTAGGGAGGACACACACCTCCGGTGGCCACCATCGGGCTGCCTCGCTATCTGAATGAAGCTTTGAGCGCCTCCCATCCCTCTCCGCTCATCACGGTGACGCCACAGGGGCTCTACTGCGCCCCGGGGCGCTTCCACATCGACCCCTGGCGTCCCGTGGAGCGGGCGCTCATCACGCATGCGCACGGGGACCACGCACGGGGCGGCAGCCACCGCTACCTGGGCGCCCGAGCAGGCGAGGGGCTGCTGCACCGTCGGTTGGGCGCGGACGCTGTCATCGACACGCTGGAGTACGGCGAGCGCCTGAGCATCAACGACGTCACCGTCAGCTTCCACCCCGCGGGCCATGTGCTGGGCAGCGCGCAGATTCGCCTCGAGCACAAGGGCGAGGTGTGGGTCGTCTCCGGCGACTACAAGCGCGCGCCGGACCCGACGTGCGCGCCCTTCGAAGTGGTGCGCTGCAACACCTTCATCACCGAGGCGACATTCGGCCTGCCCATCTACCGCTGGGGCGACACGCGCCTGGTCGCGGAGGACATCCTGAAGTGGTGGGATTCCAACCGCGCGGCGGGGCGCTCCGCGGTGCTGTTCTGCTACGCGCTGGGCAAGGCGCAGCGAATCCTCGCGGAACTGGCGCGGCTGACGGACCGGCCGGCCCATGTGCACGGAGCCCTCAACAGCCTCGTGGCGGTGTACCGCGAGGCGGGCGTGCACATGATTCCGACGCAACTGGTGTCGGAGGTGGAGAAGGGCACGTCCTTCGCGGGCGCGCTGGTGCTGGCGCCGCCGAGCGCGGGGGGCTCCACGTGGATGCGCCGCTTCGGCGAGCACGAGACGGGCTTCGCGTCCGGATGGATGCGGGTGCGCGGCAACCGGCGCAGGCGCGGGTTCGACCGGGGCTTCGTGCTGTCGGACCACGCGGACTGGCCGGACCTCTTGCGCACGGTGGCGGACACGCAGGCGGAGCGGGTGCTGGTGACGCACGGCTACACGGACCCGCTGGCGCACTACCTGCGCGACTCCGGCGTGGACGCGGCCCCCCTGGCCACGCCCTTCGAGGGCGAGGCGGAGGACTGACGCGTGAGGCGACTGGCGGACCTCTACGAAGCGCTGGACCAGACGACGTCCACCAACGCGAAGGTGGACGCGCTGGTGCGCTACTTCCAGGAAGCCCCTCCCGAGGACGCGGCGTGGGCGCTGTATTTCCTCACGGGCCAGAAGCTGAAGCGGCTGCTCACCACGAAGCTGTTGGTGGGGTGGACGCAGGAGTTGACGGGCATCCCGGGCTGGCTCTTCGAGGAGGTCTACGCCTCCGTGGGAGACCTCGCGGAAGTCATTGCCCTGCTGCTGGACGCGCTCGAGCGCCCGCCCGAGCCCGAGGAACTGCCCCTCTCCGTGTGGCTGGAGCAGCGCCTGTTGCCGCTGCGGAACCTGGACGCCGCGGAGCAGCGCGAGCGCGTGGTGTCGTGGTGGAAGGCCATGCCCCGGCGGGAGCTGTTCCTGCTCAACAAGATGCTCACCGGCGAGCTGCGCGTGGGCGTCTCCGCGACGCTGGTGATTCGCGCGGTGGCGCAGGTTGCGGGGCTGCCGCCGCCGAGCGTGGCGCACCGGCTGATGGGGACGTGGACGCCCACGCCGGCCTTCTTCAAGCAGCTCGTGTCGCCGGATGTCTCGGACGGGCACAGCTCGCGGCCCTACCCCTTCTACCTGGCCTCGCCGCTGGAGCAGCCACCGGAGTCGATTGGAGACCTCGCGGACTGGCAGGTGGAGTGGAAGTGGGACGGCATTCGCGGCCAGCTCATCCGCCGGCAGGGCGGCGTGTACCTGTGGAGCCGTGGCGAGGAGCTCATCACCGACCGCTTCCCCGAAATCAGCGACGCCGCCGCCGCGCTGCCCGAGGGCACGGTGCTGGACGGCGAGGTGCTGGCCTACGAGGACGGCAAACCCCTGCCCTTCGCGCTGCTCCAGCGGCGCATCGGCCGGCAGAAGCTGACGCCCAAGGTGCTCGCGGAAGCTCCCGCGGCCTTCATCGTCTATGACCTGCTGGAGCTGGGCGGGAAGGACGTGCGCGAGCTGCCGCTGCGCGAGCGGCGCGCGAAGCTGGAGGCGCTGCTGAAGGACCGGCCGCGCTTCCCCCTCTCCCCGTCGGTGCAGGCGGCGTCATGGGAGGAATTGGCGAAGGTGCGGGGCGAGGCCCGCGAGCGCAACGTCGAGGGCTTCATGCTCAAGCGCCTCGACTCCGCGTACCTCACCGGGCGCAAGCGGGGCGACTGGTGGAAATGGAAGATTGACCCGTTCACCGTGGACGCGGTGCTCCTCTATGCGCACCCGGGCCACGGCCGGCGCTCGTCGCTGTACACCGACTACACCTTCGCGGTGTGGAACGGCACGGAGCTGCAGCCGGTGACGAAGGCGTACTCCGGCCTCACGGACGAGGAGATTGGCCGGCTCGACAGGTGGATTCGCGCGCACACGAAGGAGAAGTACGGACCGGTGCGCTCGGTGGAGCCGGAGCAGGTCTTCGAGCTGCACTTCGAGGGCATCCAGGCCTCGCCGCGCCACAAGTCGGGCGTGGCGCTGCGCTTCCCGCGCATCGCCCGCTGGCGCACGGACAAGAAGCCCCAGGACGCGGACACGCTGGACACACTGAAGGAGCTGCTCGATGCCCGCGGGTAGGTCGCGCACGTTGAGGGCGCAGATTGCCGCCCGCCGCAAGGCGCTGCGCTCCGGCAACGAGGGCGGCGGCGCCCCCGCCATGCAGGGCCCGCCGGCGAAGAAGAAGCGGCGCACGGTGCGGCGCCGCAGGGCCGCCGAGGGCACCGGGGCCACCACTGCGCCGCTGACGGGCACGCCCATGGAGCGGCTGCGCGGCTGGTTCGCGTCGAAGGGGTGGACGCCCTACGCGTTCCAGGAGGAGGCCTGGGCCGCGTACGCGCGCGGAGACAGCGGCCTCATCCACGTGCCCACGGGCGCTGGGAAGACTTACGCGGCCTATATCGGCCCGCTCGCGGACGTGGCGGAGCGCGGCCAGAAGGGACTCCAGGTCCTGTACGTGACGCCGCTGCGCGCGGTGTCGCGTGACGTGGAGAAGGCCCTGCTGGAGCCGCTGCGCGTGCTGGGCGCGGACCTCGACGTGGAGAGCCGCACCGGTGACACGTCGTCCTCCGTGCGCCAGCGCCAGCGAGAGCGCCTGCCCGAGGTGCTCATCACCACGCCGGAGTCCCTCTCCGTCCTCCTGTCCAACGAGCGCGCCGCGGAGCTGTTCGCATCGCTGCGCTCGGTCATCGTGGACGAGTGGCACGAGCTGCTCGGCTCGAAGCGGGGCACGCAACTGGAGCTGGCCCTGGCCCGCCTGCGCCGCTTCGCCCCGGAGGTGCGCACCTGGGCGCTGTCCGCCACGCTGGCCAACCTGGACGAGGCCGCGCGCCACGTCGTGGGCACCGGCCGCGTGCCGACGCTGGTGAGCGCGGACCTGGAGCGCCCGGTGGAGGTGGACACGCTGCTGCCGGACTCGGTGGACAGCTTCCCCTGGTCCGGCCACCTGGGCTTCACCATGCTGGCGCGCGTGGCCGCGTGGTTGGACCCGGAGCAGTCCACGCTCGTCTTCACCAACACGCGCTCGCAGGCGGAGCGCTGGTTCGAGGGCCTGCGCTTCGCCCGCCCGGAGTGGGAGCACCTCATCGCCCTGCACCACGGCTCCATCGACCGCGAGGAGCGCGAGCGCGTGGAGGCGGGCCTCAAGGACGGCGGGCTGCGCATCGTCGTGTGCACGTCGTCGCTGGACCTGGGCGTGGACTTCGGCCCCGTGGAGCGCGTGGTGCAGGTGGGCAGCCCCAAGGGCATCGGCCGGACGATGCAGCGCGCCGGCCGCAGCGCCCACCGTCCCGGCGCCACGTGTCGCATCCTCTTCGTCCCCACGCACGCGCTGGAGTTGGTGGAGATGGCCGCCGCCAGGGACGCCATCCTCCGCCGCGAGGTGGAGCCGCGCACGCCGCCGGGCAAGCCGCTGGACGTGCTCGCGCAGCACCTGGTGACGTGTGCCCTGGGCGGCGGCTTCACGCGCGACGCGCTGCGCGACGAGGTGCGCACCGCGGCCGCCTACGCCGGCCTCACCGACGAGGAGTTCGAGTGGACGCTCGCCCTGGTGCGCGAGGGCGGCCCCACCCTGCGCGCCTATCCGGAGTTCCGCCGCGTGGTGGAGCACGAGGGCCGCTTCGTCATCGCGGACGCACGCATCGGCCGCCTGCACCGCCTCAACATCGGCACGATTACGTCCAACGCGGTGGTGCAACTGCGTTACTGGAGCGGCGGGAAGCTGGGCAACGTCGAGGAGGCGTACATCAGCCGGCTGCGCCCCGGGGACACCTTCCTCTTCGCGGGCAAGCGGCTGGAGTTCAGCCGATTCAAGGACATGACGGCCTATGTGAAGCCCGCGAAGGCGAAGGCCACGCAGACGCCGCGCTGGAATGGCAGCCGCCTGCCCCTGTCCAGCTCGCTGGCCCATGCCGTGCGCCGCACCCTGGACTCCGCGCGCCACGGGGACGTCACCACGGACGAGCTGGCCGCCGCCTGGCCCGTGCTGGAGGCCCAGGAGCGGCTGTCGCGCATCCCCGCCGC
The DNA here is from genome assembly GCF_026626705.1 of Pyxidicoccus sp. MSG2. NCBI lineage: Bacteria > Pseudomonadati > Myxococcota > Myxococcia > Myxococcales > Myxococcaceae > Pyxidicoccus > Pyxidicoccus sp. MSG2. The sequence continues at coordinate 7,991,048 of NZ_JAPNKC010000001.1, read as the reverse complement.
GGGCTCGCTGCTCGCGGAGACGTGCGAGACACGCGACGGCCATCACCTCTTCCTCTACCCCTTCGAGGGCCGGCTGGTGCACGAGGGGCTGGCGGCCCTGCTCGCCCTGCGCCTCACGCGCCTCCAGAAGGCCACCTTCAGCCTGTCGGTGAATGACTACGGCCTGGAGTTGCTCACGGCGGCGCCCTTTCCCTTCGAGGAGGCGCTGCGCCCCGCCCTCTTCACCCGCGAACGTCTGGTGGAGGACGTACTGGAGAGCGTCAACGTGAGCGAGCTCGCGAAGCGGCAGTTCCGCGACATCGCCCGCGTGGCGGGTCTGGTGCTGCCGGGGCTGCCCGGGGCGAGCAGGTCGACGCGGCAGGTGCAGGCCAGCGCGGCGCTCCTCTATGACGTCTTCCTCAAGTACGACCCGGACAACCTGCTCCTCGTCCAGGCCCGCCGCGAGGTGTTGGAGCAGCAATTCGAGCAGGGCCGCCTGGGCCGCACGCTGGAGCGCCTGGAGAAGAGTCCCGTGGAGTTCGTCCACGTGCGCAGGCCCACCCCGCTGGGCTTCCCGCTCGTCGTCGAGCGCATCAGCGCCAGCGTCTCCAATGAGTCCCTGCTGGAGCGCGTGGAGCGCCTGAAGGAGCGATGGACGCGAGAAGATGCCAAGTCCGCGTAGGCGGCACCCTCCTGGAGCTGCTCCCCGAGCGCGCCCTGCACTGGCCCGAGGCAGGCATCCTGGCCGTCGCGGACCTGCACTGGGGCAAGACGGAGAGCTTCCAGCAGCACGGCATCCCCCTGCCCGGCGGCGTGCTGGAGGATGACCTCGCGCGCCTGTCCGCCGCGCTGTCCGCCACCGGTGCCCGCCGCCTGCTCCTCCTGGGCGACCTCATCCACTCCCGCCAGGGCCTCACGCCCGCCCTCGTCCAGCGGCTCGCCGTCTGGCGCGAGTCCCACGCCAGCGTGGAGCTGGTGCTGGTACGCGGCAACCACGACCGCCATGTGAAGACGCTCCCCCCGGAGTGGCGCCTCGAAGTCCTGGAGTCCCACGCCGACGAGGGCCCCTTCCGCTTCGCCCACCACCCGGAGCCCGCGCCCGGCCGCTACGTGTGGGCGGGCCACCTCCATCCCATGGTGCGCCTGTCCGGCGGAGCAGACAGGCTCCGTCTGCCCTGCTTCCATGTGGGCCGCGACGTGGGCGTACTGCCCGCCTTCAGCGCCTTCACCGGCGGGCTCGATGTCTCCCCCCGCCCCGGCGAGCGCGTCTTCGCCATCGCCGAACCCGCCGTGGTCGAGGTGTAGGATGAGCACCGCCAAGCGCCGTCGCATCCTCGGCATCATCGCCACTGACAGCACCTTCGAGCGCACCGAGCACCGCGGCCGCGAGGCCTGGCTGGGCAAGTGCCTCCACTGCAACGCCCACCTCGTGGTGGGCCTGGATGGCGAGCCCATCAGCCGCGCCACCATCGAGCACATCCTCCCGCAGACCGCCGGCGGCACGGACGCGCCGTCCAACCTGGGCCTGGCCTGCGCCCGCTGCAACCAGGGCAAGAGCCGGCACGACGTGAAGTACCACCGTGACGCACGCGCTCGTGAATTGGTGGAGCGGCTGCTGGCCCGCCGCCGCGAGCGCTGGCGTGAGCCGGACGGCGAAGACGCGGAGTGAGGGCGACGCGCTGCTCATGGCGCGGATGACCTCCTCTGTCATGGCCTGTAGCGCTCCGTTCAGCTTCACACGCTGCGTACGCCCGGGCTCCAGCGGGTCCGCTTCGAGGGAGAAACCGGGTGGAGTGATCGCCCGCGCGCGTGCCGCTCAAACGCCGCTTCCGCCCCGTAGAAGAGAGATTCATCGCCTCGGACCCGCGACTTTCCGCCTCCGCGAGCGGAAGTGGTATCCGGCTGTCTCAACATCAGAGTCGCAACATCAGAATGGTTGACACTGCCGAAGCGATGCCCGATGGTCCCGCGCCGCGTCAGGGCTGGGAGAAGGAGGAGGGCCCCGCCCACGGCATTCTCATAGAGGTTTCGTTGGACGTGACTGCTTCGGATTCCGTGCGCCAGGAGCCTCCGCCCGCCCGCCCCATCGGGGCCGGGATCGCCCCTCCGCCCTCAGCGCCCCGCCACGCTCGCGCCTCCTTTAGCCCTCCTGTCACCGCTGTCGCTGAAGCCCCCTTGCCCATGGTCCTGGTATGAGCGGCCCTCTCTTCCCACGCTGGACGAACACGGTGTCGCGGCTGTCCGCCGCGGCGCTCCTCGCCGTGCCCGCCATCGGCATCGGCGGCCTCATGGCCTACGTACGCTCGCCGTACGTCACCAACCAGCAGATGCCCGTCGAGCAGCCCATCGAGTTCGACCACCGCCATCACGCGGGTGACGAGCAGATCGACTGCCGGTACTGCCACTGGACGGTGGAGAAGGCGCCCTCCGCGGGCATCCCCTCCACCACCGTGTGCATGTCCTGCCACGCCCAGGTGTGGAACAAGAGCCCGTACCTCGTCGAGGTGCGCAAGGCCTTCTTCTCCGACCAGCCCATCCCCTGGGTCCGCGTCCACAACCTGCCGGACTTCGTCTACTTCAACCACGCCATCCACGTGAACAAGGGCGTGGGCTGCGCCACCTGCCACGGCCGCATCGACCAGATGGGCGCCGTCGAGCAGCACGCGCCGCTGACGATGGCCTGGTGTCTGGACTGCCACCGCAACCCCGAGCCCAACCTGCGCCCGGCCGAGTTCATCACCTCGATGACCTGGGCGCCGCCCGCGGACAAGGCCGAGGCCGCCGCGCTCGGTCAGAAGCTGAAGGAAGAGTACGACGTCCACTCGCGCACGAGCTGCTCCACATGCCACCGATGAACACGAAGCGCGACGGCGTCCCGTCGCAGGATACTTCCTCCTTCGCGCTCCCGGTCGTCTCGGACCGGCCCGCCCCCGCGGCTGACGCCGTCGGTGAGGCCCTGGAGCACGCCGCCGCCAACGCCTCCGCCACCGAGCCCGGCTACGGCCGGACCTACTGGCGCAGCCTCGAGGAGAAGCTCGGCACCTCCGAGTACCTCGAGGAGACCCGCCCCGAGTTCCCCGTCGGCGCGGACCTGGCCCCCACCGGCTTCGTGCGCCGCGAATTCATGCAGCTGCTGGGCGCGTCGCTCGCCCTGGCCGGCGCCACGGCCTGCAGCACCCGTCCCCAGGACGAGCGCCTGCTGCCGTACACCAAGACGCCGCCCGAGGTCGCCCCGGGCAACCCGCTGCACTACGCGTCCGGCATGACGCTGGCCGGCCACACCTCCGGTCTGCTCATCACCGCCCGCGAGGGTCGCCCCATCAAGATCGAGGGCAACCCGCAGCACCCCGTCAACCAGGGCGCCGCCGGCGTCTGGGAGCAGGCGTACCTCCTCTCGCTCTATGACCCGAACCGCGCCCGCGTGCTGCGGCAGGGCAAGAGCCCCCGCGCCCTGCGCGTGCTGGCCGAGGACGTCGCCAACCTGGTGAACAAGGCTGCCCCCGCCGACGGTGGCGCCCGCCTGCGCTTCCTCACCGAGCCCGGCAACTCGCCGATGATGGGCGGCCTGCGCAACAGCATCCTGAAGAAGCTGCCCAACGCGCGCTTCTACAGCTACACGGCGATGACGCAGGACGCGGAGACCGAGGCCACCCGCGCCCTCTTCGGCAACCAGCCCGTCTCCGCCCGCTACGACTTCTCCCAGGCGGACGTCGTCCTGTCGCTGGACGCGGACTTCCTGGAGAGCCGTCCCGCCAACCTCACCTACGCCCGCCAGTTCGCGGACCGCCGCGACCCGAAGAACGGCCCCCTCAACCGCCTCTACGCGGCCGAGGCCCGCTTCACCATCACCGGCGGCATGGCGGACCATCGCCTGCGCGTGAAGTCGGCGGAAGTGCTCGCCGTCGCCGCCGCCGTGGCCCAGGCCGTCGGTGGCCCGGCCGCCTCGCTGGCCTCCGCCACCGCTGGCAAGGCGCAGCTGCGTGGTGCCTCCGAGGAAGTCCAGAAGGCCACCGCCTGGATCCAGGCGGTGGTCGGCGACCTGCGCGCGGCGAAGTCCGGCCGCACCCTGGTCATCGCCGGCGAGCGTCAGCCCGCCGCGGTCCACGTCCTGGCGCACGCCATCAACGCGGCCCTCGGCAACGTCGGCACCACCGTGCACTACGTGCAGGCCCCCGTGGCGGAGCCCTTCGGCCTCGCCCAGGTGCGCGCCCTGGTGGAGGACATCAAGGCCGGCCGCGTGGACACGCTGGTCATCACCTCGTGGAACCCGCTCTACGCCCTGCCGTCCGACGCGGGCCTGGCGGAGCTGCTCAACCCCGCCACCAACCCGGACCGCGCGAAGCTGTCCGTGCTCTACACGGGCCTCTACGAGGACGAGACCAGCCAGTACGTGGACTGGTTCGTCCCCGCGGCGCACCCGCTGGAGTCGTGGAGCGACGGCCGCGCGGTGGACGGCACCGTGTCCATTGCGCAGCCGCTCATCCAGCCGCTCTTCAACGGCGTGCCGGAGTCCGAGCTGCTGGCGCTGTTCCTGAACGAGCCCTACCGCCCCGCGTACCAGATGCTGCGCGAGTACTGGCAGGGCCAGGCCACGGGCCAGGCGGACTTCGAGTCCCGCTGGGAGACGTGGGTGTCCGAGGGCATCATCGCCGGCACCGCCTCCCCCGCGGCCTCGGGCGCGCCGGACTTCGGCGCCGCCACGTCCCTGGTGTCGGGCTACAACCCGCCCGCGGCCCCGGCGGCCAACGAGCTCGAGCTGAACTTCGTCCACGACTACAAGGTCTTCGACGGCCGCTTCGGCAACAGCGCGTGGCTGCAGGAACTGCCCGACCTCATCACCAAGATGGTCTGGGACAACGCCGCCCTCATCAGCCCGCAGACGGCCAAGGACCTGCGCCTCGAGCCCGGCGCCATGGCCGAGCTGAGCTACGGCGGCCAGAAGCTGTCCGTGCCGGTGTGGACCACGCCGGGCCTCGCCGACGGCACCGTGACGGTGGCGCTGGGCTACGGCCGCAACGGCCTGCATGAGGTGGTGGCCAAGGGTGTCGGCTTCAACGCCAACGTCCTGCGCCGCGCCGCCGCGCCCTGGTTCGACGGTGGCGCCACGCTGACCAAGGCACGCGGCAGCTACAAGTTCAGCCTCACCCAGACGCACTGGCGCATGGAAGGCCGCCCCATCGCGCTGGACATGCCGGTGACCGAGCTGGCGCACCCCTCGAAGGAGACGGAGCACATCCTCGAGCGCGTCAAGGGCGAGCTGAAGCCGGGCATCCAGGACAACCTGCCCGGGTTCGACTACGGCAACGGCTACAAGTGGGGCATGGCCATCGACCTGTCCCGCTGCACCGGCTGCAGCGCGTGCGTGGTGGCCTGCCAGGCGGAGAACAACATCCCCGTCGTGGGCAAGGAGCAGGTGGCCCGCAGCCGTGAGATGCAGTGGCTGCGCATCGACCGCTACTTCGAGGGCTCCGAGAACGACCCGAAGATGGTCATGCAGCCCATCATGTGCGTTCACTGCGAGAAGGCCCCCTGCGAGTACGTGTGCCCGGTGAACGCCACCGTGCACTCGGACGAGGGCCTCAACGACATGGTGTACAACCGCTGCGTCGGCACGCGGTACTGCTCCAACAACTGCCCGTACAAGGTCCGCCGCTTCAACTACCTGCACTACACGTCGGGCAAGACGTCCACCGAGAAGATGCTGATGAACCCGGACGTCACGGTGCGCAACCGCGGCGTGATGGAGAAGTGCACGTACTGCGTCCAGCGCATCGAGCGCACGCGCATCAGCGCCCGGGTGGAGAAGCGCCTCATCCAGGAGAAGGAGCTGCTGACGGCCTGCCAGCAGACCTGCCCCACGCAGGCCATCACCTTCGGCTCCCTCAACGACAAGCAGCAGCGCGTCACGCAGCTGCACGAGGACGAGCGCGCCTACAAGCTGCTGCACGAGCTGGGCACCCGCCCGCGCACCGCGCACCTCATCCGCGTCCGTAACCCCAACCCCGCCCTCGAGCCCGCCAAGACGCCGGCGGCCACCGAAGGGAGCCACTAGTCATGGCAGAGACTGCTATCACCGCTCCGCTCGACCCGCTCGAGCCGCGGCACCTCGTCGCGCCGCACCACGACGATGCGTCGCTCAACGAGACGCTCCTGGCCCACGTCTGGGCCAAGCCGGGCAAGGGCTGGTTCATGCTCTTCGGCATGACGCTCAGCGCCCTCGGCCTGCTCGTCATCGGCGTCACCTACACGCTGGCCCGCGGCATCGGCGTGTGGGGCAACAACCAGCCCGTCGGCTGGGCCTTCGACATCATCAACTTCGTCTGGTGGGTCGGTATCGGTCACGCCGGTACGCTCATCTCCGCCATCCTCCTGCTCTTCCAGCAGAAGTGGCGCACGAGCATCAACCGCTTCGCGGAGGCCATGACGCTGTTCGCCGTCATGTGCGCGGGCCTCTTCCCGCTGCTGCACACCGGCCGTCCCTGGTTCGCCTTCTGGCTGTTCCCCTACCCCAGCACCCTGGGCGCGTGGCCGCAGTTCCGCTCGCCGCTGGTGTGGGACGTGTTCGCCATCTCCACGTACCTCACGGTGTCCGCGCTGTTCTGGTACGTGGGCCTCATCCCGGACCTGGCCGCCCTGCGTGACTCGTCCAAGACGAAGATCCAGCGGGTCGTCTACGGCATGTTCAGCCTCGGCTGGCGCGGCTCCGGGCGGCACTGGCACAACTACAAGATTGGGTACCTGCTGCTGGCCGGCCTCTCCACGCCGCTGGTGGTCTCGGTGCACACCATCGTTTCCTTCGACTTCGCCGTGTCGCTGATTCCCGGCTGGCACGCGACCATCTTCCCGCCCTACTTCGTGGCCGGCGCCGTGTTCAGCGGCTTCGCGATGGTCATCACGCTCATGGTTCCGGCCCGCAAGTACCTGGGCCTGCGTGACGTGATTACGGAGCGCCACCTGGAGAACATGAACAAGGTCATCCTGGCGACGGGCCTCCTCGTGTCCTACGGGTACATGATGGAGCACTTCGTCGCCTGGTACTCGCAGAACCAGTACGAGCTCTGGACCTTCTACGTGAACCGCGCCACCGGGCCCTACGCCGGCGTGTACTGGCTGATGATTGCCTGCAACGTCATCACCCCGAACATCTTCTGGTTCAAGAAGTGCCGCACCAGCATCCCCATCATGTGGGTGGCCTCCATCATGGTGAACATCGGCATGTGGTGCGAGCGGTTCATCATCATCGTGACCTCGCTCAGCCAGGACTTCCTCCCCTCGTCGTGGGCCATCTACACCCCCACCTGGGTGGACTGGTGCATCTACGTCGGCACCCTGGGCCTGTTCGGGACCCTGTTCCTCCTCTTCCTGAAGTTCGTGCCCGCGGTCGCGGTGAGCGAGGTGAAGGAGCTGCAGTTGGAGCTCAAGCACGCCGCCCACCTCAACGCTCACGACACCCACGGAGCGCACTAGAGCCATGGAAGCCACAGCCCTCGAATCCTGGGTCCTGGCCGAGTTCGCCACGCCAGACTCCCTCGTGGATGCCACCCGTCAGATGCGGGAAAAGGGCTTCCAGGGGATGGACACCTACTCCCCGTATCCGCTGCACGGCGGCTCGGAGGCCCTGGGTCTGCCCCCCTCGCGCGTGCCCTTCATCGCGCTGGGCGGCGGCCTCACCGGCCTGACCACCGCTATCGCGATGCAGACGTGGATGAACACGTACGACTACCCGCTCAACATCGGCGGCCGCCCCCTGCTGTCGCTGCCCGCGTGGGTGCCGATTACGTTCGAGCTGAGCGTGCTGTTCGCCGCGTTCGGCATCTTCTTCGGCCTGCTCGCGCTCAGCCGGCTGCCGCAGCCCTACCACCCCGTCTTCGAGTCCGACGCCTTCCGCAGCGCGTCCACGCACGGCTACTGGCTGAGCGTGCCGCAGGCGACGGGACAGGACGCCACCGCCGTCATGGATCAGCTCAAGGCCCTGGGCGCCACCCAGGTGACCCTCGTCACGGGAGAGAAGGAATGAGGTGGCTCATCCCCGCCGCCGGACTCGTCGCGCTCCAGGGCTGCGACGTCCCCTCCGAGTTCCTCCAGCGCATGGAGGTGCAGGCGAAGTACGAGTACTACGAGGCGTCCGACTTCTGGGCGGACGGCCGCGCCATGCGCACGCCCCCCGCGGGCACCGTGCCGCGTGAGCGCCCGGTGGGCAACCCCGGCCTCAGCACCGGCCGCACCAACGGGACGATGGTCAGCAACATCCCCGTCGAGGTGGACAAGAAGCTGCTGACCCTCGGTCAGAAGAAGTACAACATCGTCTGCTCGCAGTGCCACGGCGTGCTCGGCGACGGCAACAGCATCGTCGCGGAGAACATGGCGCTGCGCCTGCCGCCGTCCCTGCTGGAGCTGCAGGGCAAGCCGGCGGGTCACTTCTACGCCGCCATCAACGAGGGCTACGGCGTGATGCCGTCCTTCTCGGGTGAGCTCGACGTGCACGAGCGCTGGGCCGTGGTCGCCTACGTGCGCGCCCTCCAGGCGGCCCGCAACACGCGCTCGGATGGGCAGCAGCCCGTTCCGCAGGAGAACCGATGAGTCCCCCCGTCACCACCGCGCGCGCCTCGGATTACGCGCGCTACACCGCCACCCCGAAGCTGATGGTGCCCGCGTTCGGCCTGGGCGCCCTGGGCCTGCTGGCCACGCTCGCCGGCTACTTCGCCACCGACGCCAAGGGTGAGGCCTCGCACAGCTACCTCATCGCCTTCGTCTACTGGCTGGGCATCAGCGTCGCCTTCCTCATCATGGTGGCCATCTTCCACACGGCCAAGGCGAAGTGGCTCATCGTCCTGCGCCGCACCATGGAGACGGCCGCCGCCTCGGTGCCCATCTTCATCGTGCTGTTCCTGCCGCTGCTGGCCATGATGAAGGACCTGTACCCGTGGTGGCCGGGCTCGCACCTGGCCAATGAAATCCACGGCATCGAGGTCGAGCACCTGGCGCACAAGCAGCACGGCTACCTCAACCCGACCTTCTTCTACTTCCGCCAGGTCATCTACTTCGGCGTGTGGGCCTTCGTGTCCTGGCGCCTGCGCTCGTGGAGCCTGAAGCAGGACGAGACGGGCGAGCTGGACCTCACGGTGAAGCAGCGCCGGTTCTCTCCGGGTGCACTGCCGTTCCTTGCGCTCACCATCACCTTCGCTTCTTTCGACTGGTTGATGAGCCTCACGCCGCTCTGGCAGTCCACCATCTTCGGCGTCTATTACTTCGCCGGCAGCTTCCTGGCGGCCTTCTGCGTGCTGACCGTCGTCACCGTCAACGCCCAGGGTGCCAACCTCTACGGCAGCGTCGTGAAGCTCGACCACTTCCACAACCTCGGCAAGCTGATGCTCGCCTTCACCGCGTTCTGGGCCTACATCGCCTTCTCCCAGTTCCTGCTGGTGTGGATTGCCAACATCCCGGAAGAGGCGCCCTGGTACGGCCTGCGCATCTTCGGCCCGTGGCGGCCGCTGTCCATCGCCCTGTTCTTCCTTCACTTCCTGCTGCCCTTCTTCATCCTGCTGTCGCGCAACCTGAAGCTGCAGCCGCGCAAGCTGGCGGTGGTGGCCGTCTACATCCTGGCCATCCACGCGGTGGACCTGTACTGGCTGGTGTGGCCCGCGCTGACGGGCTCGGCCGGCCCCACCTTCCACTGGACGCTGGTGACGGCGTTCCTCGGGGTGGGCGGCATTTCGGTGGGCTTCGCGCTCATGCAGGCTCGCAACCGCTTCACGCTCCCGGTGAAGGACCCCTACATCGCCGAGTCCCTGAGGTACGTGCAGCCATGAAGAAGACCCAGTCGGAGCTCGAGTCGCGCGTCATCGTCGGCGCGCACGGTGTGTCGGCCGAGGAAGACCACCTCGTCATGGGCAAGGTGGTCGGCATCGGCGTGGGCTCTCTCATCATCTTCCTCGTTGGCATCCTCTGGGCCTGGCGCATCCAGGTCCGGACGATGGAGGAAATCCAGCCGGACGGCCCGCCGCCGCGTCCCGCCGCCATGGGGCAGTACGAGGTTGGCATCGTCAACCAGCGCCTCTTCGAACAGGACTGGCACGCAGTGGACAAGCTGAGCGGCCAGCACCAGTCGCTCGGCGCCGGCTGGGGTGACCAGCCCGGCGTGAAGGCCCACCCCACCCTCGACGAGGCCATGGACCGGGTCATCCACGAGGCGCGCAACCCGCCTCCCACCCCTCCGTCGCCTGCCCCGCAGACGCCCCCGACGACGCCCCCCGCCCCGGGGACCCCTGCGTCACCGAGGCAGTAGCATCCGCCTTCCCCCTGGCGTAAGAGCCGTCCTGCCATGAAGCCCGCTCTCTCCCACTTCCACCCACGCGCCGCCAGACTGGGACTGCTCACGGCGGCGCTGGTGCTTGGCACCGCGCTGTCCGCGTCCGCCATGCCCGGTGCCGGCAAGACGCCCCGCGCCATCATCGAGGCCCAGCGGGACCTGCCGCCTCCGGTGAAGGGGGTGGACGTGGAGGAGCACCTGGGGGACCCGCTCCCCCTGGACGCGCGCTTCACGAACGAAGACGGGCGCGAGGTGAAGCTGGGTGAGGTGCTGTCCAAGACGAAGCCCACCCTGCTGACGCTCGTGTATTACAACTGCCCCATGCTCTGTAACCTGGTGCTCAATGGCCAGGTGAAGGCCATGCAGGAACTGGGGCTGGAGCTGGGCGAGGACTACGAGGCGGTGACGGTCAGCATCGACCCCGAGGACACCCCGGCGGAGAGCCTCAACCGCCGCCGGCGTCACCTCCAGTCCATGGGCAAGCCGGAGCGCGCGCCCTGGCACTTCCTCATCGGGACGGACGCGGAAGTCCACCGGCTCGCGGACGCGGTGGGCTTCAAGTACACGTACGACACAGGCACCAAGCAGTACGGCCACCCCGCGGTGGTGCAGGTCATCACCCCCGAGGGAAGCATCTCCCGGTACCTCTACGGAGTGACCTTTCCTCCCAAGGACATGAAGCTCGCGTTGCTGGAGGCGGCCGGGGGCCGCGTGGGTACCAGCTTCGACCGCGTCGTCATGTCCTGCTTCAAGTATGACACCGCCAGCAAGCGGTACGGATTCTACATCTTCGGGTTCATCCGCCTGGGCGGCACGCTGGTGTTCTGCGCCCTGGCGACGATGCTGATCTATTTCTGGAGGCGCGAGCTGAAGAAAGGCGCGGCGGCATGAGCGAGCTTCTCAACAACATCCTGTTCCTCCCGGAGGCCGCATCCACGTTCGCGGAACGGGTCGACATGCTGCATCACTTCGTCGTCGGTACGACGATGGTGATGTCGGCGGGCGTCGGCCTGGCGGCCCTGTTCATGTTCTTCCGGTACCGTCGCCGCCTCCCGGCCCAGGCGACGGAGTACGTCGTTCCCACGCTGAAGACGGAGTTCCTCTTCGTCTCCGTGCCGCTGGTGTTCTTCCTGGCCTGGTTCGGCATCGGCTTCCGGGACTTCACCTGGGTCACCACGCCGCCCAAGGACGCGATGGACGTCTACGTCATGGGCAAGCAGTGGATGTGGAAGTTCGCGTACCCGGAGGGCCCCAACGGCGTGAATGTCCTTCACGTCCCGGCCAACCGTCCGGTGCGCCTGCTCATCACGTCCCGGGACGTGCTGCACTCCTTCTACGTGCCGTCGTTCCGCATCAAGCAGGACGCGCTGCCGGGTCGCTACACGCAGATCTGGTTCGAGGCGACCAAGCCGGGCACGTACCAGGTGCTGTGCACCGAGTACTGCGGCCTGTCGCACTCGAAGATGCTGGCCGAGGTCGTGGTCCTCCCCCAGGAGGAGTACGACGTGTGGATCAAGGACCAGCGCCGCGGCCGCCTGCAGGACCGTCAGGACGCGCTTGCGGATACCTCGCTGGTGCCGCCGGTGGCCCGCATGGTGGAGCAGGGGCAGGTGCTCGCGGGCAGCGAGGGCTGCCTCAAGTGCCACTCGGTGGACGGCTCGAAGCACATCGGCCCCACCTTCCTCGGCATGTATGACCGCGTGGAGAAGCTCGACGACGGGCAGGACATCCGCGTGGACGAGGCCTACATCACCCAGTCGATGATGGACCCGGGCGCCCACCTGGTGGCGGGCTACCAGAACGTGATGCCGACCTACCAGGGCAAGCTGCAGGGCCCGGAGACGGCCGCCATCGTCGAGTACATCAAGTCGCTGCGCACTCCGAACGTTCGCGAGGGCGCTTCCGAGGGACCCGCCTATGACGCCATCCAGTAGCATCGCCTCCCCGGGCGCGGCTCCCGCGCACGACGAGCACCACGACCACCACCCGAACTACCTGGTCGACGGCACCACCATCAAGTCGTGGCTGCTGACGGTGGACCACAAGCGCATCGGGCTCATGTTCCTGTTCTGGGTCCTGCTCTTCTTCCTGGTGGGCGGCATCTTCGCGCTGCTCATCCGGGTGGAGCTGCTCACGCCCGGTCCGACCATCATGGACGCGATGACGTACAACCGTACGTTCACGCTCCACGGCCTGGTCATGATCTTCCTCTTCATGATTCCGGCGATTCCGGCCGTCTTCGGCAACTTCATGCTGCCGCTGATGCTGGGCGCCAAGGACGTGGCCTTCCCCCGGCTGAACCTGCTGTCGCTCTACATCTACCTGGCCGGCGCCATGCTGGCGCTGTGGGGCATGCTCAACGGCGGCCTCGACACCGGGTGGACGTTCTACGCGCCCTACAGCACGCACACGACGACGACGGTGGCGCCCGTGCTCTTCGGCGCCTTCATCATCGGGTTCAGCTCCATCGTCACGGGCATCAACTTCATCGTCACCGTCCACACCATGCGGGCGCCGGGCATCACCTGGTTCAAGATGCCCCTGTTCGTGTGGGCCATCTACGCCACCAGCTGCATCCAGGTGCTGGCCACGCCGGTGATTGGCCTGCTGCTGGTGCTGGTGACGGTGGAGAACCTGTTCGGGTTCGGCATGTTCGACCCGGCCCGCGGCGGCGACCCGGTGCTCTTCCAGCACCTGTTCTGGTTCTACAGCCACCCGGCCGTGTACATCATGGTGCTGCCGGCCTTCGGCGTGATGAGTGAAATCGTGGCCGCCTTCAGCCGGAAGAACATCTTCGGCTACCGCGCGGTGGCGTACTCCAGCCTCGGCATCGCCTTCGTCGGCTTCTTCGCCTGGGGCCACCACATGTTCGTGTCCGGCCAGTCCACCTTCGTCGGTGGTCTGTTCGGCGTGCTGACCATGTTGGTGGGCGTGTTCACCGCCATCAAGGTCTTCAACTGGGTGGGCACCGTCTACAAGGGCGCCGTCGACTTCAAGACGCCCTTCGCCTACTTCTGCGGCTTCCTGTTCTTCACCGTGTTCGGTGGCATGACGGGCATCGCCCTGGGCACGGTGTCGCTGGACGTCCCCTGGCACGACACCTACTTCGTGGTGGCGCACTTCCACTTCATCATGGTGGGAGCGACCATCATGGCCTTCCTGGCCTCGCTCCACTACTGGTTCCCGAAGATGTTCGGGCGCACGTACCACGAGGGCTGGGGCCTGGTGTCCGCGGCGCTCATCATCCTCGGGTTCAACGCCACGTTCATCCCCCAGTTCCTCCTGGGCAACAACGGCATGCCGCGCCGCTACTACGAGTACCCGGAGCGCTTCCAGGCGCTCAACGTGGCCTCCACGGCGGGCGCGTCCCTGCTGGCGTTCGGCTTCGTCATCATCGCCTGCTACCTGACGTACGCCCTGTTCTACGGGCGGGCGGCCGGAAAGAACCCGTGGCGCAGCAAGGGCTACGAGTGGCTGACCGAGTCCCCGCCGCCGACCCACAACTTCGTGGGTCCGCAGCCGACCTACCCCGAGGAGCCCCACTTCTACGTGGATCCGAAGAAGGCCGAGGTGCCCGATGCAGTCTAGTGCTTCCACCGCCGACGGGACGGTGGCCCCCGTCCCCCGGCTCGCCATGCACTTCGCGTCGCTCGAGGTGCAGAACCACGCGGCCCGGCTGGGCATGTGGCTGTTCCTGGCGACGGAAATCCTGCTCTTCGCAGGCCTCTTCATCTGCTACGGCTGCTACCGCTTCCTCTTCCCGGAAGCGTGGGCGGCCAGCAGCCGGAGCCTGGACCTGACGATGGGCACGGTGAACACCATCGTCCTCATCACCTCCTCGCTCACCGCGGCGCTCGCGGTGCACTACGCGAAGGAGGGGAAGAACAAGATGGTGGCCATCCAGATCTTCCTCACGCTGCTGATGGCCGTGGGCTTCCTCGTCATCAAGTACTTCGAGTACTCGCACAAGTTCCACATCGGGACGCTGCCGGGCCGGTACTACTTCTACGAGGGCATCCAGCTGCCGGGCGCGCCGATGTACTTCACGGTGTACTTCTGCGCGACGGCGCTGCACGGCCTCCACGTCATCATCGGCATGGTGGTGCTGACGTTCTCCATGGTGCGCGCGATGCGGCGGGCCGACTTCGGCCCCAACAACTACACCATGGTCGAGCTGGGCAGCATGTACTGGCACCTCGTCGACCTGGTGTGGATCTTCCTGTTCCCGATGCTGTACCTCGTCTGAAGGATTCATAGACCATGGCCATCGCCAACGAATCCCGTCAGGAAGCGCACAACATGGAGGAGCACCACGGGGCGGGCCGCTACTGGCTCATCTGGGGCGTGCTCCTGGTGCTGACGCTCGTCACCGTCATCACCGGCCGCATGCACCTGCCCAGCTTCGGCCTGGTGCTGGCGCTCGTCATCGCCACGGTGAAGGGCACGCTGGTGACGCTGTACTTCATGCACCTCATCGACCACCGGGGCGCCAACCGCCTGGTGTTCAGCGTGTCCATCCTCTTCGTGCTGCTGATGCTGGCAGTGCCGCTGCTGGACCTGGGCACGCGCTTCCGGGGCTCCAACCCCCCGGGCTCGCAGTACAGCGACCTGCAGCCGCCGGACATCGGCGCCAACGTGAAGGAAGGCCGCTTCGGCGGCGGCGTGCGGAGCCACGGCTCCCACGAGCAGTCCGAAGGCCACTGACCGGCCTCCGAGGACTTCGGGGCTCACCGCCCCACCCCGCGCGGCGCCGAGGGACTTCCCCGGCGCCGCGTTGCTTTTGCGGGCTACAGCTTCACCTCGAGGTTGAGGGACAGCGCCGTGTCGGTGGACACCTTGCCGGCGGGCGGCTCGCTGTCCGTCTTCACGAGGAAGCCGGCAGCCAGAGAGAGCGCGTCCGTCAGTCCCACCGACAGCTGCGTCTGGCTGCTGGCCAGCACGCGCGAGTCGCCGATGACGCTGATGAGCACCTCCACGTCCTCCTTGAAGAGGACATGCTCGTTGACGCTGTAGCGGAACGCCGCGCCGAAGCGGGGGCCGCCCAGGTCCACGTCCTCCAAATCCAGGCGCTCGGGGTAGTACTGGAAGCGCGTCTCGTAGGCGTACCGGAAGGCGGCGTCGGTGCGGAGGTAGGACTCCTTGCCCTCCTTCGACTTCTCGTCCCACCAGAGGATGCCGAGACCGCCCTCGCCGAAGGTGCGCGACTCCACGCTCTTCACGTGGTCCGTCTCCGCGCCAATCAGCGCATAGCCACTGAGCACCTGGGTGAAGCGCCGGTCGCCGCGCAACTCCGCGCCCGCGTTGAGCGCCACCACCTGCGAGACGGCCTCCTCACCCTCCAGCTCGGGCGGGCGGCTGCGGCCGTAGGAGCTGTACGCCTTGACGGCGTAGATCCAGTGCTCCGTCTTGCGCTGCGCGCTGGCCAGGCCGCTGAAGGTGAAGGTGGAGGCGTTGCCCGTGATGGAGATGAGCCCCGCGCCCAGGGTGACGTCCCACACGTCCGCCTTCGCGGCGGGCGCGGGTGCGGCCTCGGGAGCAGGTGCGGCGGCGACAGGCGCGGCGGCCGGCTGGCCCGCGGCGGCGGTGGCCGCGCGCTCGGCGGCCTCCGCGGCACGGGCGCTGGCCTCGGCGGCGCGCTCGGCGGCGGCGGCGGCGCGCTCGGCGGCGGCGGCCGCGCGCTCCTCCGCGCTGGCTGGCGCGGGAGCGGGCTCGGACACCGGGGCGGCCCGGGGAGCGGTGGGTGCGGGAGTGGTGGGGGCAGGCACCTGGGCCTGCAGGGAGGTGGCAATCAACAGCGCGGCGGAAAGCATCGGGGTCTCCAGTTCTGAGGCGACCCTTCCTGCTCCAAAGGAGGGCCGTGATTCAATGCCTCCGTGATTAATTCTGGCCTTCTCGGAGCCCCGAGGAGGCCCTTTGAACCCCGCCCGACTCCTGCTGCTGTCCACCCTGCTGTTGCCCGCGATGGCCGCCGCCCAGCGCGTCACCGTCCCGGTGGATGTGGGCGTGGGACCCGCCGCGTTCCTCTTCTTCGGTCCCGTCTTCGACGACCAGCCCATCCACACCGGGTTGAAAATCTCGGTGGACGCGGTGCTGGACCGCGAGTGGCTGAAGAAGAACCAGCGCCTCATCCCCAAGCGCTACCGCAAGCAGGCGCAGAGCCTGGACGAGATTCGCATCTCCCCGTCCATCCTCATCCCGGACACGCTCATCATCTCCCCGAAGGTGCGCGACACCGGCATGTACGGCGCCACGTGGAAGCCGCTGTCGCTGGGCCTGCCGCTGTCCAGCAGCCCGGTGCGCCTGTCCGTGGGGGCCGGGCTGCTGCTGACGTACGCGTACCTGTACTCGGACACGCTGGCGGACACGCACTTCCTGCGGCCCGGCGCGGAGCTGGGCGTGGACCTGGAGCTGCAGTTCTCCAAGCGCTTCCTCGTCAGCGTGGGCTGGGAGTCCGCCCTCTACGTGCCGCAGGAACTGGGCGGGCTCGGGCTGCCGGACCACCTGCGCGACGGCATCTTCCACGTCGGCCAGGCCTACCTGCAGCTCCACTTCCGCTTCCCTTACACCACCCGGCTGTGAGCTGGAGGGCGGAGGGGCGCCGGACATACGCGCCGCCTGCTGCGCGCGGAGACGGGCACGGCTAGCCTGGGCGTCATGCACCTGGTCCTTGCCACCGAAGCACAGAAGGCCGAGAGAGACCGCGTCACCCACGCCGCCTGGGGCTCGCCGCTGACGGTGGAGCAGTTCCACCAGCGGGAGCTGCGGCTGCGCGCCCGCCCCTGGTGCGCCGAGGGAATGAACACGTGGCTTTTGTGCGAGGACGACGGCCGGGTGCTCGTCTCGTGCGAGACGTTCCACAACGACAGCTGGCTGCGCGGCCCGGACGGACAGCTCGCGCATGGCGACAGCTTCTCCATCGCCAGCGTCTTCACCGAGGAGCACCTGCGCGGCCACGGCCACGCCACGCGGATGATGGACCTCGTGGCCGCGGAGCTGGAGCGCGCCTCGCCGCGGGGCCACGCCGCCGTCCTCTTCTCCGACGTGGGCGCCCCCCTCTACCGCCGCTCCGGCTACGAGGAGGTCCCCGCCTGGGACTGGAACCTGCCGGCCCGTGAGGAGCCATCCCCGCGCCGCGTGGACGCACTGCTCGGAGACGGGGACGTGGCGGCCGCGCTGGAGCGGATGCGGCGGCCGGAAGCGCCCTTCTACCTCTGGCCGAGCCCGGCGCAGGTGGACTGGCACCTGGAGCGCGAGCGCATCTACGCGGAGCTGCTGAGCCGGCCCCAGCCCGAGGCGTGTGGCGCGGTGGTGGGCGACTCCACCGCCCTGTGGGCGATGATGGCCCGCTACGGCGAGCTGGTGGTGCTGATGCTGGACGCGCGCTCCGGGGAGGACGCCGCCACGCTGCTGGAGATGGCGAGCGCCGTGGCACACCGGGCGAAGCTGGCGAAGGTGGTGCTGTGGGAGGAGCCCGGCACCGCCGAGCTGCTGGCGCGAGTCCCCGGGGCCACCCGCGTGGCGAGGGAAGGCTCGCTGCCCATGGTGCGCCCCCTGCGGCCGGGCCTGCCTCCGGCGGCGGCCATCCCCTTCCCTCGCGCGCTCTGGGTGTGAGCGCCGGATAGGATGGGAACCCATGGCCAAGCGCACCCGCATCATCGAAGGGACCTGGAACTGCACGTCCTGTGACACGAAGGGCATCCC
Source organism: Pyxidicoccus sp. MSG2 (assembly GCF_026626705.1). Classification (NCBI taxonomy): domain Bacteria; kingdom Pseudomonadati; phylum Myxococcota; class Myxococcia; order Myxococcales; family Myxococcaceae; genus Pyxidicoccus; species Pyxidicoccus sp. MSG2. The sequence continues at coordinate 7,973,059 of NZ_JAPNKC010000001.1, read as the reverse complement.
CGCGCGCCACAAGCTCTGCCCCACCTGCAACAACCCCCGCGAGCTGACGGGCAAGGAGTCGGAGTTCGACTTCGGCGGGGTGGACGCGAAGAGCGGCAAGTCCCTGCGCGAGGGCGTCACGGACTCCGAGACGCTGGAAGTGGCCGCCGCCGGGGAGGACTGGTTCTGCGCGTACTGCGGCGCCGCCAACCGGGGTGACGCCCCCCGCTGCAAGCAGTGCAGCGCGGAGCGTACCGACGACGCGAAGGCGGCCACGAGCAAGGACCTGGACTCCCCCGTGGTCGCCCCCCAGCCCGTAGCGCAGCCGAAGAAGCGCATGGGGAAGACGGGCTGGCTCGTGCTGGGCGTGCTGTTCTCCTGCTGCTTCGGCTCGGGCGTGTTCGGCTTCTGGGGCAGCCGCACGCACGAGTACCCCGGGGAGGTGACGGGGACGGAGTGGAAGCGCGCGGTGGTGCAGGAGCGCTTCACCCCGGTGGCGAAGACGGGCTGGCGCGACGAACTGCGCACCACCTCCCCGCGCATGCCCGTCAACGGCGCGGGCGAGGTGGCGGGCGTGGCCAACGTCCGCGGCTGCGTGTCGCGCCAGCGTGGCACGCGCCGGGTGGCGGACGGCACGGAGCGGGTGTGCCGGACGAAGTCGCGCCGCGTGGCCTGCGGCACCGAGGAGAAGTGCCGCCGCCGCGACAAGGGCAACGGCTTCGTCGAAGAGGTGTGCGAGGACGTGACGAAGTACTGCAACGAGAGCTACGAGGACTGTCAGAACGAGACGCGCTACCGCACCGAGCCCGTCTACGCACAGGAGTGCACCTACGACACCTACGAGTGGAAGCAGGTGGACCGCCGCGAGACGTCTGGCACGGATGACCGGCCGCGCTGGCCCGAATTGTCCGTGAGCGGCGTGGACCGCCTGCGCCGCGAGGAGCACTACTCCGTCCACCTCCGGTACGAGGACGACGGGACGAAGGAGCACGTGCTCGAGCCGAAGAGCGAGCAGGAGTTCGTGGCGTGGAAGAAGGGCCAGGACGCCCGCCTCACGGTGACGAACCTGGGGAAGGTGGAGCAGGTCGTCCCGCGTTGAGTCACCGAGGTCAACCGTCCATGGAGTGCACCTGTTGTGGCGCCTGCTGTGTGGCGCCGGACATCGCCGCGCTGGACAAGCCGCTGGGCCTGCGCTGCCCGCACCTCGGCGAGGACAACCTCTGCCGCGTGTACGAGCAGCGGCCGGCCGTCTGCCGCGACTACGCCGCGGACGAGGTCTGCCGTCTCATCGAGGCACCCACGCTGGACGAGCGCGTGAAGAAGTACCTGGACCTCTTCGGCCTCGCGGAAGAGGCCCGCGAGGTGCGCGAGCAGGGCTGCCCCACCATGCGCAGCGCCCGCCGCCTGGCCGCCGGTCGCCCCTCCGCCGGGCTGCCTCCCGGACGCCGCGACGAATAGACACGCCGCGGGGTTGTCCCTTGTCCGCACGGCCCCTGGGCGTTAATCCCCCGGCCGTGCGATTCCAGCCCACCCAGCCCTTCGTCCCCGCGCCCGGATTGGCGAACGAGCATGCGCAGACCATCTACGCCTCGCTCGTGCGCCCCACCCATGCGCCCACGGCGCGCCGCGAGCGCCGCGAATTGCCCGACGGGGACTTCGTCGACGTGGACACCTTCGACGGCCCGCGCGGCGCACCGCACGTGGTGGCGCTTCACGGCCTGGAGGGCTCGTCCCGCGCGGGCTACGTCACCGCCATCCTCCGCGGCGCGGCCGAGCGCGGCTGGGGCGCCACCGCGCTCAACTTCCGCTCGTGCAGCGGCGAGCCCAACCGCCTGGCGCGCTCATACCACTCGGGCGACATCCACGACGCCCTGCTCGTGCTCAACGAGGTGCGTGCGCGCGTCACCGGGCCCCTCTTCGCCGTGGGCTTCTCGCTGGGCGCCAACGTGTTGTGCCGGCTGCTGGAGGAGCAGGGTGAAAGCGCGCCCGTGGACGCGGCCGCATCCATCAGCGCGCCGTACGACTTGGACGCCTGCTGCCGGAAGCTCGATGGCCCCGGTGCCTTCCACCGGCTGTACCGGGAGCGCTTCCTGCGCACGCTGAAGGGGAAGGCGCGCGAGAAGCTGCGGCGCTTTCCCGGCGCCTTCGACGGCCGGGCCATGGAGGCCGCGCGCTCCATCCGCGCCTTCGACGATGCCGTCACCGCTCCGCTGCACGGCTTCCGGGACGCGACGCACTACTACGCCGAGGCGTCCTCCGGTCCCCGGCTGCACGCCATCCGCCGGCCCACGCTGCTCCTGAGCGCCGCGGACGACCCGATGCTGGAGGCACCGGTCATTCCCCCGAGCGCCAGCGACAATCCGCTCCTGAGCGTGGTGCTCACCGAGCGCGGTGGACACGTGGGCTTCGTCGCGGGCCGCGCGCACCGCCCGCACTTCTGGGCCGAGGCCCAGGTGCTGGAGTTCTTCGCCGCGCGGTTGCGCTAACCGAAGGACAGCAGGATTCCCAGCTTCGCCGTGGGCCGCGTGCTGCGCACCCGCCAGGGCCGGGCCTCCTCGGGAGCCAGTGCGCCGCGGAAGGGTTCGTCCAGGTGCTCCATGCCGGGGCCGTACAGCTCCATGACGCTGAAGCCACCCCGGATGAAGAACGTCAGGCCTCCGGGCGCCTGCACCTCGAGGCCCAGCAGCGCGCTCGCGTACGTGTAGCCCACCCGCTCGAACGAGGGGCTGGGCAAGAGCGTCCTATCCGCCAGCCGCCGCTCCAGGCCGCGCTCGGACGCGGGTTGCGCATGGCCCAGCTCGAGCGTCAGCGCCGGCGTCACCCATCCGCTCATGGGCAGCAGCGTGAGCCCCGCCCGCGCGCCTGCGCGGATGCCGTTGTGCGTGGCGCCCAGGTGCAGCCGCACCTCATGCCTGGGCCGGAAGGACACCGAGAGCCCCGCCCCCTCGGGGATGCCCGCGTCCAGCATCAGCCCGAAAGGCGCGAGTCGCTCCGGGTCCTGGACCCGGCCCTGCACCTCCGCCGGAGGAGTCAGCCGCGCCGAGGGCGCCGCCCCCGCCGCCAGCGCCACCCGCGCCGTCAGCAACAAACCCAGCAATGTGAGCGCTGATACCGCCCCCATGAACCGCCTCCAACTCCCCACCGCCGCCGACCTGCCGCACCCTGGTGGCTCGCGCCTTCGCGTCCACCCTCCTCCGCCTCCACCGCTCGAACCGGACGGACAGGCTCCGGCGGGAGTTGCCTCCCCACCGGAGCCGCCCACCCCATGTCCCCGCAGTGCCCGACCGTCCCGCCCCACCGACCCACTCCGACAGGACCGCTCGCCAGGAGGAGGTGTCTCCTCACCCGCGAACGTCGACCGCCCCCCGACCCGCCGCCCGCCCATCCGAAGTGAACCGGACTCCGACGAGGCCCCCACCTCGCCGGAGTCCGTCCCCTTCCCCGCCCCACCCATCCCCGTGCCCGCAGTCCTTCCAAACCCCGAAGTGCCGCTGCGCCCGCCGCCACCCACCCTTGCCGGCCTGCTGCTCCGGCCCACCCCGCGAGGCCTGCCTCCCCACTCCAGGCACTGCCTCGACTTTCGCCCCTGCCCCCCACCACCTGGCGCGTACGGCGTCCCCCCACGCCCCCCGACCCCCTCGTCCGCCGTACCTCGCCGTTCCCAGCTGCCTGGAGCAATAGCATCGGCCGTGCCAGCCGCTGACGAAGGCAACAAGCCCGGTGATTTCAATGCGTTACGGAACCCTCTCCTGCCAGGGCGGGCATGGTGCCAGCGGGAAACCGGAAAAAACTCCGGCCCTCGGGGGTGGCCGTCCTAACGTGCCGCGCGCCTGTTGAGGTGGAGGAGAACCGCTTTGCGCCTGCCGGTCGCCGCAGCCCTGCTCGCACTTGTCGCCTGCTCCCGGACGACGGAAGGCCCCACGCCCCGCATCCAGGGAGCCATCAACCCGCTCACCCGCAACGTCACGCCCCCGCGCATCTGCAATGCCCAGGGCGCGGAGCACGGCTGGCGGCTCGAGATTGCCGGTGACGGCTTCGCCCCCGTGCCCGGGGACGTGCTCGAAGAGACGCCCGTGGCGGCGCTGCCGGAGGTGACGCTGCGCGGGCCCACGACGCTCACGCTGCCCCGGGAGCACGTCTTCTACATCCGCCCGGAGCTGCTGCTGGTGGACGTGCCCACGCGGGACTCGACGCCGCCGGTGGATCTGCCCGAGGGCAGCTACACGCTGGAGGTGAGCAACCCGGTGGGCGGCAGCGCCTCGCTGGCGGACGCGGTCATCGTCGTGCCGCCGCCGACCATCACCCGGGTGGAGCCGCCGCCGGATGGCTATACGTTCGCGGGCTCGAGCCCCATCGTCATCGAGGGGACGGGCTTCCGGCTCGACACCTTCCCGTACATCGTCCTGGTCAGCGCCGACGGGTCTCGCCAGTCGCTGTTCGTCATCAACGTCATCTCGCCCACGCGCATCGAGTCGGAGATTCCCCCCGGGATGTCCGAAGGCGTCTACGACCTGGTGCTCACCAACCCGGAGGGCTGTGGCACCACGGTGTCCCGCGCGCTGGACATCACCTACGAGCGCTTGGGCACGCTCACCCTGGCGCCGCGCACCGGCAGCGAGCTGAGCGACCAGGCCATCACCCTCACCAACACGCCCACCGGAGATCAGCGCCCGTTCTCGGGGCCGCCGGACATCGTCCTCGTGGCGCCCCTGAAGACGAATCCGTCGGAGGTGGTGCGCATCCCGCTGCGCGACGTCACCTACGACGCGCCCGGCACCGTGAGGGCGGTGGTGCCCACCTGCTCCGGCCTCGACGCGCCGCCCATCACCGACCCGCGGTGTCCGGGCGGCATCGTGCCCGGCGGCCCCTACGCTCTCGAGGTCGCGGACCCGGGGGGCGCCATCGGCGAGGTGCCGGCCATCCAGGGCTTCACCGTCACCGCGGACGGGGCGGTGGGCCTGATGTCGGACCTCGGGGAGTGTGCCCTGGCTTCCCAGCCCTGCGGAGCGCCTGCACCATGAACGCCCTTGCCCTGCTCGCCGCGCTCACCACGCTCGCCGCCGCCGAGCCCGCCACGCCGCTCGCGGCCGAGACGGACACCGCCCATCGCGAGGGCAGCGTCCTGCTCGCCCCGAAGGTGGGCTTCTTCAAGACCACCACGCCGCTGAGCGGCGACCTCTACCTGGCCGCGGAGGTGGGCTACATCACGCCGCTGCTGGAGCGGCGGCTCGCGGTGGTGGTGGAGGTGAACTACCACCGGCCGAAGCTGTCGGGCACGCTGACGGACCCGCAGCTCGGTGGCTTCGGCGCCCCTCCGCCGGATGGCACCTACTCGGTCGCCGTGCGCGAGGTGGCCTTCCAGCTGTCGGCCGTGTACCGCTTCGAGCACACGCTCGGCACGCTCACGCCGTACGTGGGCGGCGGCGTCGGCCTCTACCTGCACCGCGCGACAGCGGACATCTTCGGCGCCGTGTCCTCGGAGAGCGACGGCGGCCTGGGCCTGCAGGCGCTGGCCGGGCTGGAGTTGCCGCTCGGTCCGGGCGGGCTCTTCGTGGAGGCGCACTACCACTTCGCCCCGGTGGACCTCGTCATCACGGGGGACGCCAACGTGGGCGGCCTCCTCGCGAGCCTGGGCTACCGCCTGCGCCTCTGAAGCGTGGCGCTTCCGCTCAGAAGGTCCCCATCATCCCACCCAGCAGGCTGCCGCCCTGGGTGGTGGCGACCAGGGGGGACACCCTCAAGCCCGCGGGCCGCTGCGCGAACCGCGAGGCGCCGCGCACCACGCTCCGGTGGGAGACCTCGTAGCCGATGACCGCGCCGACCGCCGCGCCGATGGGGCCGGCGACCGCGAGGATGACGCCGCTCCCGAAGGCGATGGTGGGCATGGTGCCGATGACGCCCAGGCCCATCCCCATCGCCGCGCCCAGGTAGGCCGCCCAGAGCTTCCCCTCACCGCCCAGGAGGCTGCCGACGGCCCACGCCCCCACGGGCGCGGTGGCCGAGACGCTCAGCATCGTGACGAGGAAGGACGTGAGGATGCACATGCGCTCGGTGTCGCGGAAGCAGCGCGTGCCGACGAGCGCATCCATCGCGACGGCGCTGCTCAACGTCAGGGCGCTCGCCCCCGCCAGGTCCAGGAGCGAGCGCACCAGTGGCACCGCCAGCGGCTCCGGCGTCAGGCGCGGCGAGGGGCCGGAAGCGGACGGCGAGGGGATGAGGCTCAGCGGTGAGGAAGCCTCCCGTGAGAAGTCTCCCTCTGGAGCGGGAGGCTCCGAAGCAGGGCCGATGTCGCGGGCGGGTGCCGCATCCATGGCCGTGTCGGGCGCGGCCGTCTGGCCGGGGAAGTCGATGGGCTCGAACGGCTCTTCGACGACAGGTGTGGGAGCCGCGCCCTCCGGAAACGCATTCCACGAACCGTCTTCCGAGGGAGTCTCCGCCGCCTGCGCCCTTCCAACGCGGGGAGCGAGCACGAGGAGCAGCAGGAGCGGCGCGAGGCGGACAGCACGCATGTCCCCAGCGTAGCCGCGAGCAGGGCTCCTCGCCCATGCCCCCTCCCGGGCCCGCATGTCTCCGCGCGTCAGGCCTGTCCCACCGGGGTGCGCAGCACGCGGAGCAATTCCTGCGCGAGCACGTCGTGCATGGCCTGCCTCAGCGCGCCGAGCAGGTGCTGGAGCGCCTCGGTCGTCTCTCCATGGGCCTCGCGCACGCGCTCGTGGCGGCCGTCGAAGATGCGCAACCGTCCGGGCACCAGCGCGATGACGGGCAGCGCGGGGTGACGCTTGCGCAGCAGTCCGAGGAACAGCGGGTGGTCCTCGTCCGGCCTGCGCAGGTCCACCACCACGAGCACCGGCGGCGTGGAGGAGATGGCGGCGAACGCATCATCCGTGTCGCCCGTCGCGGACACCGACAGCCCCGGCTCCTCGAGCATGCGCCGCAGCAACTCGCGTGAGGGAGTGTGGGGACTGACGATGAGGACGCGGCGCATCACCCGTTGAATCTAGCCCTTCCACACCGCGATGGCGGCCCCCGCGAAGGCGAGCGCCGAGCCCACCACCCGGGCGAGCGTGGCCGGACGCCCTTCCACCATGGCATCCCACACGAGGCTGGTGAGGAGCTGCGCGGCCATCAGCAGGAGCGCGGACTGCACCGCGCCCAGCCGGCCCATGGCCCACGGCATGCCGACGACGATGAGCACTCCACACAGGCCCGGCAGCAGGTGCCACACGGTGAAGCCGTCGAAGAAGCGGCCGGAGCCACCGGGAGCGGCGGCCTCGGGCCAGAAGCCCGGCACCGAGCGCGCCACCACGTAGACGGCGAAGGTGGCCACCGTTGCCACCACCATGTTCATGAGGACGGCGCTCAGCAGCCCCCACTGGCCCGCGAAGCGACGGTTGAGACCGGCCTGGGCCACCACGGCCAGGCCGCACAGCAGGGGAACGAGCGAGATGAGACGCATGCCGCGCGCTGGGTACCGTGAACCCTCCCACCTCCGCAAGTCAGGACGACGGCCGGAGGGGAACCAGGAGGTCAGGCGGTGGTCCTACTCTCCAGGTCTTTCTTGATGGTGGCGAAACGCGGGTTGACGGGCTACTTCCCGTCAGGCGCATGGCCACCCCCACCGAGCTCCACTTCGACTGCGGCACCCTGGTGGCCCCGGTGCTGCCGGACGACGCCCGCCTGCTTGCCCTGTTTCAAAGGGACTCCCGCACGGGGGTGTACCGCGCGCCCGCGTGGCACTACCGCGACGCGGTGCTGCGGCTGCGCGAGCTGGGGCTGCCGTACGAGGACCGGGCCAGGCGCTTCGAGCCGCTGGAGTTGGAGCTCACCACGCCCATCACCCCCTTCCCCCACCAGCGCGCGGCGCTGGACGCGTGGACGAAGGCGGGAGGCCGGGGTCTGGTGGAGCTGCCCACGGGCGCGGGCAAGACGCTGATGGCGGTGCTGGCCATCGCGCAGGTGAAGCGGCCCACCCTGGTGGTGGTGCCCACGCTGGATTTGATGACGCAGTGGCAAGGCGTGCTGGCCCGCCACTTCTCCGTGCCGGTGGGGCTGCTGGGCGGCGGGGTGAGTGACAGGCAGCCGCTGACGGTGACGACATACGACTCGGCCACGTTGCAGACGGAGTTCCACGGCAACCGCTTCGGCCTCCTCATCTGCGACGAGTGCCACCACCTGCCAGCGCCCAGCTACCGCTTCGTGGCGGAGGGCTCGCTGGCGCCGTACCGGCTGGGACTGACGGCGACGTTGGAGCGCACGGACGGCGGCGAGCGCGTGTGCGAGGAGTTGCTGGGCCCGCGCGTGCACCGCACGGACATCCGCGAGCTGCAGGGCGAGTACCTTGCGCCCTACGAGGTGAAGCGGGTGGAGGTGCCGCTGCCGCCGGACGAGAAGGCGCGCTACGACGCGGCGAGGGCGCTGTACGTGGGCTTCGTGCGCAGGCTGGGCGTGCAGCTCTCCGCACCGGAAGGGTGGGCGCGCTTCCTGGCGCAGAGCCAGCGCAGCGACGAGGGCCGTGCCGCGTACCGGGCGTACCGCGAGCAGCGCCGCATCGCCCTGACCTCCAGCGCCAAGCAGGAGGTGCTGTGGCGCATCCTCCTGGAGCACCGCGAGGACCGCGTCATCGTCTTCACCGATGACAACGAGACTGTCTATACGCTGGCGCGGCGGCTGCTGCTTCCCGCGCTCACGCACCACACGCCGGTGCCGGAGCGCAAGGCGCTGCTGGCTGCGTTCTCGAGCGGAGAGTTGCCGGTGCTGCTCACCTCGCGCGTGCTGAATGAAGGCGTGGACGTGCCCGACGCACGCGTGGGCGTGGTGCTCAGCGGGAGTGGCAGCGTGCGCGAGCACGTGCAGCGCCTGGGGCGCATCCTCCGCAAGCGCCCCGGAAAGCGGGCGCTGCTGTACGAGGTGTGCTCGGCGCAGACGGCGGAGAGCGGCATCAGCGAGCGGCGGCGTCAGCACGACGCGTACCAGGAAGAGGCGTGAGGTGCTGACCCGCGACCTGCTCACCTACCGCGTCCGCCAGGGCGTGCTGCGCCCCGCCTACGTGAAGCGCGACGACGAGGCGCTGCTGGCCTTCGCCCAGGAGTTGCTGGCCGAGGTGGAGGCCTCGCGCGGAGTGATGTTGGACGACGTGGAGGAGTCCTTCGGGCTGAAGGCCGGAGCCTTCACGCGGCCGAAGGTGGCGCGCGGGCTGGTAAAGCTGTCGATGGACCGGCTGTGCTTCGACGAAGCCTCCCCGGGCGTGAGCGAGGCGCGCTGGGAGCGACTGAAGGGGGCCGCCGGAGTGCTGCGCACGCTGCCGCCGGACACGACGGTGGAGGCATACGAAGCGCGGCTCTCGCAAGTCCTGCCCGCGCCACTGTCCGAGGTGCGCGAGGCGCTGTACTCGGACCTGCCCGGTCACCGGCGGCTGGTGGGCTGGGACGGCGAGCCCCTCACCCCGCAGGCCCTGGTGGACCGCTACAACCTCGCATTGGCGCAGGGCCCGCTGCTGACGGCGCGGCGCCTCACGCTGCGGGCGCTCGCGCCGGAGTTGCTGCGCGTGCGCAAGGTGCTCCGGTGGCTGAAGTTCTGCCGGCTGGTGGCCGAAGTGCGGCACGTCGGCGAGGACTGGTCGCTTGAGGTGGAGGGCCCGGGGGCGATGCTGGCCCTGCAGAAGAAGTACGGCCTGCAGCTGGCGTCCTTCCTGTCGGTGGTGCCGGTGTTGGGGCGTTGGGAGCTCACGGCCACGGTGGAGACGGCGCGCAAGCAGGCCACCCTTTCGCTCAGCGACAAGGACCCGCTGGTGTCGCCGCTACCAGCCGCGCTGGGCCACGTGCCGGCGGAGGTGGCCTCGCTGGCGGAGGGCTTCCAGGACGAAGCCTGGGAGCTGGACCTCACGCCGCTGCCCCGGCACATGGGCGCCTCGGGGCTGTGCGTGCCGGACCTGACCTTCCGCCACCGCGAGTCGCGGCGCGAGGTGGCGCTGGAGCTCTTCCACGCCTGGCACGCGGGGCCGCTGGCGCGGAGGCTGGCGGAGCTGCGCTCGCGCCCGGACGGCGGGCTGCTGCTGGGCGTGGACCGGGCGCTGGCGAAGGCGGCGGTGGAGCGCGAGGCGCTGGAGGCCCACCCGCAGGTGGTGCTCTTCAACGGTTTTCCCTCGGCGAAGAAGCTGCGCGAGCGACTCTCGAAGTTGGGAGCGGAGGCGTCCGGGCGATGAGCGGGTCAGTTGCCCTTCGGTTTGAACTGCGCGGCGAGCACGCTGAGGATGCGGATGGCGGTGCGGTCCAGCTGGCGGGCGCGACGCATGAGGCGGCGCAGCTCGGCGGATTCGCCGTAGTCGCTCGGAGGCTCCGCGGCCCACTTCACTTCCTGCGACGGCTTGAGGCCCAGCGCCTCGTCCGCGGAGATGGAGAGCACCACGCACAGCCGGCGGAAGGTCTGGATGCTGGGCAGCATGTGGCCGCGCTCCAGTCGCCCATAGACTTCGCTCGCGATGCCGATGCGCTCCGCGACGTCCGCCTGGGTCAGGTTGAGGCGGGTCCTGGCGAGGCGCGCGGCTCCTCCAAGGCGGGATGCGAGGGTCTTTTCCATGGGTCGTTAACCTACCGGGTCCGCCTATGTCGATATGACTTGAGAGGTTGGCATCCAAGAACTTCCTGGGTAGTCTTGTCGGCTGGTGACCCCGTGCATCACACCCACCTCACGGGTCCTGCGCAGTGGACGCGAAGACCATGTTGACCTTCCTGTTCGTGGACGAAGACCCGCGCTCACTCGCGGCACTGCGGCGTCTGGTGAGGGACCTGCCCGGCTGCAAGCGCTTCGCGCGCGGGGTGGCGGAGGCGCTCGCCCTCGTGCGGGAGGAGCCTCCCGCGGTGGTGGTGAGCAGTGAGTTGTTGCCGGATGGTGACGGGCTGTGCCTGCTCGAGCAGGTGCGCGCGCGCTACCCGCGCACCGCCTGCGCGCTCCACACGGCATTGCCGCCGCGGACTCCGCGAGCGCGGGGCATCACCTGGATGGACCGCGCCGCGCCGCCCTCTGAGCTGTATGCGCTGCTGCGCGCGCTGGGCGCGGGGGTGGTCGGCAGTCCGGCGTGAGGCGTCAGCAGGAACACGGAGGACCCCACACGTCATCCCTCGCGTCCCCGATGACCACGGAGTCCTGCCCACGGAGGACGCGGCAGGTGGGGCCGGCCCGCGAGGCGGCCTCCCGTGCGCGGGGAGGATGACCCGCTCTGGCGGCAACCCGACGGACACACCGGGGACGACGGCCGCCCGGGGCACGCGGTAAGGTCCCGCTCTCGCGCCATGAAGCTCTACGCCATCAGTGATTTGCACCTGCGCCACCCCGACAACAAGCAGGCCCTTCAGTCCATCCCCGCACATCCGGAGGACTGGCTCATCGTCGCGGGCGACGTGGGGGAGACGCTGGCAGAGATGGAGCTGATGCTGCGCACCCTCACCGAGCGCTTCCGGCAGGTGCTCTGGGTGCCGGGCAACCACGAGCTGTGGACGATGCCGTCAGAGCAGCCGCCCCTGCGCGGCGAGGCGCGCTACCAGCGGCTGGTGGCGCTGTGCCGCAGCTACGGCGCGCTCACGCCGGAGGACCCCTACCCGCGCTGGCCCGGCGAGGGGCCTCCCCGGGTCCTGGTGCCCATGTTCCTGGGCTACGACTACTCCTTCCGCCCGGACCACGTGCCCGCGGAAAAGGCGCTCGAGTGGGCGTGGGAGGAGGACCTGCTGTGCACGGACGAGGTGCTCCTGCACCCGGAGCCCTACCTCAGCCGTTCCGCCTGGTGCGCCGCGCGCGTGGAGTCCACCCTGGCGCGCCTGCAGGCGCTGCCCGCGGACTGCTCCACGGTGCTCATCAACCACTACCCGCTGCGCTACGAGCACGTGCGGCTGCCGCGCATCCCCCGCTTCTCCATCTGGTGCGGCACCAAGCGCACGGAGGACTGGCACACGCGCTTCCGCGCGGAGGTGGTCGTCTCCGGGCACCTCCACATGCCCGCCACGCTGTGGCGGGACGGCGTGCGCTTCGAGGAGGTGTCGCTCGGCTACCCCATGCAGTGGAAGCACCGGGGCGGCGGCAGCCTGGAGCGTTTCATGCGGGAAATCCTCCCCGGCCCGGCCGTACGGCCGCTCTGAAGCACCCCTTCCCAGAAAAGCCGAAGCCCCGGGTGCCCGCCTGAGCGGACGACCCGGGGCCTCAACGGCGCGGCTTTCGCCGCGCCGTCACTTCAGACGGCTGACTACTGGAGGTACGAGGCGATGAAGGCGATGTCCTCGTAGCCACCCTTCGCGCCGAAGACCTCGATGTAGTACTTGCCCGCCGGCACGTTCAGGAGGTTGCACGTCTCGGACATGTGCTCCTTCACGCTGCGGCAGTCGTAGTCGGACTTCGTCGGGGCAGAGCCGAGCTTCACGTACACGTCGGGGTTGCCGTAGCCCTCGCCCGTCGAGATGTACAGGCTGTTCTTGCCCGTGCCCGGCTTGCGCTCCGGCATGGTGATGGTGAACACCGTGGACGAGCCCGCCGCGCCGCTGAAGTACTTGTACGGCACGCCGCTCACCACCGGGATGTAGCCGCCCTTCCAGGTCACCTTCAGAGAGGTGTTGGCGTAGGCGCTGAAGCCGCGCAGCATCACGTACCAGGTGCCGTGCGAAGGAGCCGCGAAGGCGCAGGTCTCTTCGTTGCCCGAGCGGTACGGACGGCAGTCGTACGAGGTGGTCGTCGGCGCGTTGTTGTAGCGAACGTACAGGTCCGCGTCACCCGTGCCACCGGACAGCGTGAAGGTCAGGTCGTACGCACCCTCGGGGATGGTCACCTTGTAGTACTTCAGCGAACCGCTGGAGCCGGAGATGCCCGTGATCGGCAGGTCCTTCTCGAGCGGGTCCGTCGGCGGAGGAGGAATCGGCACGCCGACGCCGACGGCCTTCCACGCGTTGCTCACCGAGGCGATGGTCGCCGCGTCGTAGCCCAGCTGCGCCGCCGCCTGCTCCGTGGCCGTCTTCGCGGCCTCGAAGTTGGACGAGGGCAGGAGCAGGTCCCGGTTGGCCCTGTAGAAGATCTGGCCGGCCTTCTCGATGCCGATGCCCGCGACGACCTGGGTGGTCTTGCCGCGCGGGTGCGTGCCACCCTGCGACAGCAGGTAGAACGCCAGGTTGGAGATGCCGGAGCTGTAGTGCACGTCCACGCCCGAGCCGTAGTTCGGGTAGTAGTCCAGCGAGTCCCCGTCCAGCACGGGGTCGTTCATGTAGCGGAGCGCGTCGTTCGGGATGCTCGGCGTCCACACGTCGTCGCCCACCAGCCAGTGGCGGGGAGACACAGGACCGGAGCCGTCGCCGTACCACTCGCAGACCGCGCCGAAGATGTCCGACATGGACTCGTTCAGACCACCGGACTCACCCGAGTAGATGAGGTCCGACTCGTACTCCGTCACGGCGTGCGTCAGCTCGTGCGCCGTCACGTCCAGCGAGTTGGCCAGGTTCGAGGCATTCACCCCGTCGCCATCGCCGTACACCATCTGGGTACCGTCCCAGAAGGCGTTCACGTAGTTGTTGCTGTAGTGCACCGAGCTGATGAGCATGCCACCCGCGTTGTTGAGCGAGTCGCGGCCGAACAGCGTCTGGTAGCAGTTGTAGACGGTGCCCAGGTGGTCGTAGTTGGTGTTGACCACCGCGTCGGCCACGGGGGCCTGACCCTCGGTGCGGGCCACGGGGCCCGGCAGCGAGGTGCCGTGGTTGAGGTTGTGCAGGCGGCGGTTGAGCGCCTCCTTGATCTGCGGGATGCGCAGCTGCACGTCGCCGCTCTTCGCGTCGACCAGCAGGATGTCGCGCACGGGGGTGCCGTCCGCCTTCTCGCCCGTCTGCACGAGCTTGTACATCAGGCGCAGCTCATCGCCGTCACGGAAGTACACCAGCTCCGTCTCGGGGCTGGTGACGGCGCCCGCGACCGTCTCGCGGTCCGACGCGGCAGAGGACAGCGCCTCCTCGGCGGCGATGGCGGGCTTGGCGTCCGCCTTCAGGTCGCTGCGAACGTTGGTGTTCGCCGCGATGACCTGCCCGGCACGCACGTGCAGGCGGAACTCACCGCCGAACACGGGGATGTCGTTGTGACGCACGGCGTACCGGAAGTGGCTGTCGCCCTGCGGATCCGTGTAGCCCTTCGTGAAGACCAGGTTGGCCGGGGCCAGGTGGAACGCCGGGGCCAGGGCCTCGACCACCGGGGCCAGCGCATCACGCTGCAGGGACGCAGCGCCCTCGGCCGGAATCTCCGGCGCCGGGGCCAGGTTGCCCGTGATGAACGTGGCGATTCCCGCCCCGTCCTTGGATACTACGTTCTGCCCATTCTCCAACGCCGCCGTGTGGGCAGCCTCCGCGGGCTTGTTGGCCTCGGGAGCAGGGGTGGACTCGTTGCAGCCGACAACAACGGAAATCGCCGCGATTCCGAGCGCTCCGCGCACTCTCTTGCTCTGCACCATGTAATCCTCCTAAGTGGAAAGATTAGGAAGCATGGTCGCATGAAGGTGACGGGGATTTCAAGGTTGCGCGATTATTTCACGTTGTCACCTCTTCTCAGAAATCAAGCTTTGTCATGGAAACTTAAAAGTTCCATGGGCTTAGAAGTACCCGGCCGAGTCCGTGCGGACCAAGGCAGAACGTGACAGGTCAGATCGAGATCGGCGCATTTTCTCGAAGAAACCCGTGGCCGGAAAAACATTTGCGGGGTCCGCGCGCGAAGCCACGGCAGCAAACGCGCCCGGGCCACGTCGACGGGGTGCCATTGGCACCCGCATCGCGCGGCCGGGACGGGAGCTGTCGGGAAGGAAGATGACGTCCGAGTGGAGTAGCCGTGTGTTTTCAGGCTCGCGCTCTACCACTGAGCTATCTCCCGGCAGCAGTCGGGAGAGCCGGATTCGAACCGGCGACAACAAGCACCCAGGGCGTGTAGGGCCACTCCGGCCGGACGTCGAAACGTGTGAGAGGTATTGAAGCGCCCGAGGAGTGAAGCCATCGGGTGAAGCTCGAATATGAATCGAGTGCCTTTACCATTTGGCTATTCCGCCATTGGTGGCGGAAGTTGGATTCGAACCAACAATGAGTGCGTGTAGGGCCTCACCAGCCGGGCGCTTCAAAAGAGGTGGCTCGGTATCGGGCGTTACCACCGTCGACCTTGCCTGCGAGGAGAAGGACGCGCGCGACGCGCGGGCCCTGACGCGGAGACTTCATTTTCCGCGAATCCTCTCGCACCGCGTCCCGGTGGGGCCGCTACGCTAGGGGCCCACCCTGGAGGTAGACAGGCAATGCGCGCACTGCAACTGCAGCGGCTGGACGGACCGGACGGACTCCAGCTCGTGGACATCCCAGAGCCCGAGTCCAATGACGTGGTGCTCATCGACGTGGCGGCGGCGGGCGTGAGCTTCCCGGACCTGCTGCTCACGCGCGGGCAGTACCAGATGAAGCCCGCGCTGCCCTTCGTGCCGGGCGTGGAGGTGGCGGGCGTGGTGCGCAGCGCGCCGGAGCGCTCGGCGTTGAAGCCGGGGCAGCGGGTGATGGCGTTCAGCTTCGGGCTGGGCGGCTTCGCGGAAGTCGCGGCGATACCGCCGGAGATGGTGTTCCCCATCCCCGCGCGCTGGAGCTTCGAGGCGGCGGCGGGCGTGGTGATGAACTACCACACGGCCCACTTCGCGCTGCACCGGCGCGGCCGGGTGAAGTCGGGGGACGCGGTGGTGGTCCACGGCGCGGCGGGCGGCGTGGGGACGGCGGCGGTGCAGGTGGCCCGGGGCGCGGGCGCGCGCGTGCTCGCCGTCGTGAGCGACGAGCGCAAGGCCGAAGTCGCGAGGAAGGCCGGGGCGCACGAGGTGCTGCTGTCCACCGGGGACTGGGTGGCCCAGGTGCGCGAGAAGACGGGCGGCCTGGGGGCCAACGTGGTGCTGGACCCCGTGGGCGGCGACATCTTCGACAAGAGTCTGAAGTGCCTGGCGCCCGAGGGCCGGCTGCTCGTGGTGGGCTTCGCGGGCGGCCGCATCCCCGAGGTGCAGGTGAACCGGCTGCTGCTGCGCAACATCGACCTGGTGGGCGTGGCCTGGGGCGGCTTCCTCCTGCACGAGCCGTCGCTGACGCCCACCATCGCCAAGGATTTGGAGGCGATGGCGGACCAGGGCGTGCTGGAGCCGGTGGTGGGCAGCGTCTTCCCGCTGGAGCAGGGGGCCCAGGCACTGCGCGAGCTGGAGGCCCGGCGGGCGACGGGCAAGGTCGTGCTGCGCATGCGCTGAGCCACGCGCGGCAGCTGCCCGGGTGTCCGCCGGGCATGCTGCCAGGCACGAGCGCCCGCTCCCCCGCTGCCGTCCTCCAGGGCGGGCCGCACCTTGGGGCTGGAGGTGACAGCACCATGGCGGACAACCCCAGCGACAAGCAGCACCAGCGGGAGCAGGAGCGGGAGCGGCTGCGCGAGGAGGAGCGGAAGGACCTGGACGTGGAGTCCCACCGGGGCCCCCGCCCGCTGGAGGGTTATGCCGGCGGACACACCACGTGGACGGGCGCTCAGGACGACGAGGCCGCCGCCCGCGTGCATGCCCGTGACGCAGACGAGTCCTGGGAGGCCAGCGAGCGCCAGGCCCGGCTGGAGCCGGAGCCCGAGTCCCGCAGCCCCGAGGAGGACGAAGAGGCCCGCAGGCGCGGCGAGGAGCCGGTGTCGCAGCGGGAGTAGCCATCCGTCGCTCGGAAGGCGAGGCACCAAGGCGGGGCGCTGTTAACGTTCCGCTCCGTGCCTCGTTCTTCCCTTCCTCCCGCCGCGACGCTGCCCCCTGACGAAGCGCGGCGCTACCTCGTGGGTCAGCTCGGGCTGACCCGGCCGGCGCTGCCCCCGGGCGCGCGCGGCGTGCGCGCCCTGCTGAAGGCGCTGCGCTGCATCCAGTTGGACCCGCTCGACGTCATCGGCACCAACGCGGACCTCGTGGCGCTGGCGCGCGTGGACGGCCTCGTCCGCGGCGACGTGTACCGCCACCTGATGCCGGGCCATGCGTTCGAGCACTTCGCCAAGGAGCGCTGCCTGCTGCCCGTCAGCGCCTTCCCCTACTACCGCGAGCGCGCTGCCCAGGCGCCCTGGTGGCGGTTGGAGGAGCGGCTCAAGCGCGTGCCGGAGGCGGTGCTCGACGCGGTGCTGAAGGAAGTGGAGGAACTGGGCCCGGCCTCCGCGAAGACGCTGACGGACCACGGGCCCGTGGTGCCGCTGGACTGGAGTGGCTGGAAGGGCACCGGCCGCGCCACCGCCATGGCCCTGGAGGTGCTGTGGACGCGCTGTCAGGTGGTGGTGTGCGGGCGCGCTCCGGGCGGCAAGGTGTACGACGTGCCCCGCCGCGCCCTGCCCCGCCTCGCGGACGCGCCGGTGGACGAGACCTTCGGGCGCTGGGCCCTCGTGGAGCGCGTGGAGGCCGCGGGCCTGCTCAGCCGCGTCACCGGGCCGCACTGGTCCACGCTGACCGACGTGCGCACCTCGCCCCTGCCGGACACGCTGGTGAAGGAGGGCGTGCTGGAGGAGGTGATGGTGCCGGGCTCGCCCCGGCGGTACCTGGCGCCCCGGGGCTTTCGCGCGCGCGACTTCCCGGAGCCGGATGAGCGGATGCGCATCCTCGGGCCGTTGGACCCGGTGCTGTGGGACCGCGGGCTGGTGCGACTGGCATTCGGCTTCGACTACGTGTGGGAGGTGTACAAGCCCGCCGCGCAGCGGCAGTGGGGCTGGTACGTGTGCCCGCTGCTGCACAAGGGAGCGCTGGTGGGCCGGCTGGAGGCGCGCGTGCGCGAGGACACGCTGCACGTGGACAACCTCTGGCGCGAGAAGGGCGTGAAGCTGGACGACGCGGCGCTCGACGCGGCGCTCGCGCGCCATGCGGTGGCGTGCGGCGTGGAGCGCGTCCGCCGTCCCCGGGCCCGCGTCGCCGCGTGAGGGGCGCGGCTCAGCCCTGCTCGGTCAATGCGGGCAGCTCGCGCTCCAGCGTCTGGGCGGCATGCGCGTCGCGCGCCACGCCGAAGCGCTGGCGCGAGCAGGCCAGCAACTGCCCCGCGTAGACGGTGTCCTCCAGCGCCTGCTGGAACTGGCCCCGCTCCGCGAAGGCCCGCGCCCGCTCGTCCACCAGCCGGGCGAGGATGCGCGCCTGCTCCGCGTGCGCGAACAGGCGGACCACGGAGCGCGCGTCGAAGCACACCAGCGTGTCGAACTCCATGCCGAGCGACAGCGTGCACGCCTCGCGGATGCCCTGGAGACACTCTTCCCAGGAAGCCTCCGCTCTCGCACGAGCGATGTCCGGAGCCAGGCGGCCGAGCTCACGCACGGCATTCAGCGTGAAGACGTAGCGCAAAACGGGCATGCGGATGGGAACTACACCTCAGGTCCGGAGATTCATCCAGCCCCACACGCCCCGCACGTCACACGTCCGGAGGCGCCGCCCACCAGCCGGGCGGGTCGATTCGCCACAGCTTCTTGTCGGGCCCCAGGTGGAAGCGGTTCGCGGGCGCGTCGAGCACTCGCACGGAGTCGACCGTCGCCGGGTGCCAGGAGGCGGCGGCCTCACGGCTGAAAGTGGCCTCGTAGACGCACTCGGGCGCGAGGGCGCCACTGCCTCCCTGGCGCCGCGGCGTGAAGCCCGCCACCGAAACATGGCGCATGGTGGGCGCGGCCATGAAGGTGGTCCGGGCCAGCAGCAGTCCCAGCCCGGCGACCAGCCGGAGGTAGTCCTCGTGGCGCTCCACCTTCGTCCTGTGTCCGGTCTCCTCCATCGTCCCGTCCCACCGCATGCGCTGCTTCACCTCGGGGGCGACGTCGTCGATTTCGGGAAGGTCCACCGCGAGGAAGGCGCGCGCTGCGCCGTCGAGGTGGACCTCGCACCGGGACGCGAAGGGGAGCTCCAGGGCCTCCAGCTCGCGCTGCACGGACTCCAGGACGGCCTCGTGCTCGCCGGCCAGGACCCTCCGGGTCCACGCCACCCGCTCGCGCTCCCGCTCCGGCCACGTCGCGTGCGCCGTGTGGGCGGCGAGGGCCTCGCGCCAGTACTCCGGCCACTGCTCCGCGAACCGCCGCGCCGCGAGGCGGCGGGTCTCCCGGCTCCAGGGAACCGTACACAGCGCGGTGAAGCCGGCATACGCGAGCAGCGCGCCTGGCACCGACCCGTCCCCGAGAGGGCCCTGGAGTGACGTTCCGACGCCGCCGAACACACAGGGGAACATCAGCAAGGCGAAGAGGATGCGCTTCCACATCCCCCAGCGCCGCTCCCGCCCGACCTGCGCGTCCACGGCCTTCCGGAAGGCCACCTCGTCATCGACCTCGTGCGTCGCCCGGGGCACGGGCCCCTCGAAGGCCCACTCGCCGGCCAGCACGGAGGCGTCCTCCGGGAGGTCCGGCATCTGGCGCCAGCACGTGAGGACATTCCTACCCGTCCCCCGTGCCTCCCGCGCTTCGGCCTCGGCCTGCCGCAGGCGCTGCTCGCGCAGGGCCTCCGCGTGCTCGGGGCGCCATTGCTCCGGACCGGGCACCGGCAGCCGGGTGGAGCGCGCGCGATGGAACGCGGCCCACTGCTGACGGATTCGAGGGGGACGATGCGACTCAGCCTCGTGCTGCTTCGCGCCGGACGTCAGCTCGACGGTTCGGCGGGACTCGACTCCCATCCTCTGCCCTCCGAGGCCCCCTTGCGACGGGCCCTGTCGCACGAAGCATCCTCTCGGGCCTCCGCGGAGGAAAGCAGATTGCGCCACACTCGCACGCGAGGAGGCGCGCCATGTCGCACGCCCACAATCCGCGTGCGGGTTCGCGGTGGTGCTGGGACGCAGGCCCGCCGGAACGCATCGTCCGCATGACGACAACTCGTCGTGCGGGCGGCGTCCCCAGGGGGTGCGGTGATAATCTAGGGCCCGTAACCGCTCCATGCGCACCGCCTCCTTCCCGCCATGAAAGACCTCGACGCCATCCTCCGGGCCCGGCAGCGCGCCCGGGGTCCGCTGGTGCTGGCCACCGTCGTCGCCGTGTCCGGCTCGTCGTACCGCAAGCCCGGTGCTCGCATGCTGATGGGCGAGGACGGGTGGCTGGCCGGTGGCGTGAGCGGCGGCTGCCTGGAGGCCGACATCGTCCGCAAGGCCTTCTTCTGGACGAGCACCGGCCCCCGCCTGCTGCGCTACGACTCCACCGGCGACAACGCCGAGGAGGAGGGCAGCCTGTCCTTCGCGCTCGGGTGCAACGGCGTGGTGGACGTGCTGCTGGAGCGCTTCGAGCCCGGCCCCGGGGAGGCGCTCGCCTTCGCCGCCGAGGCCCGGCGCGCGGAACGCCGCGCGGTGGTGGCCACGGTGTACCGGGGCCCCGCGAATGCCGTGGGCTCGCGGCTATTGGTGCGCGCGGACGGCATGGAAGCGGGAGACCTGTCCGGGGCGCTGCGCGAGGCCGTGCGCGAGGCCGCTCGCGAGGCCCTGGAGGCGGGAAGGACGTGGAGCGGCCCGTGCGGTGGCGCGGACGTGCTCGTGGAGGTGGTGGACCCGCCGCACCCGCTGGTGCTCTTCGGCAGCGGCTTCGACGTAGCACCCGTGGTGACCCAGGCCGCGAGCCTGGGCTGGCAGGTCACCGTCGTCGCGGACCGGCCCTCGGAGACGTTGCGGCGCCGGTTCCCCCTGGCGCATGCGGTGGTGTCCGCGAAGGCCCGTGACGCGGTCGACGCACTGACGCTGTCGCCGCGCACGCTCGCGGTGCTGATGACGCACAGCCTGCCCCAGGACCGCGAGCTGCTGCCGCGCCTGCTTCCCCGGGAGCTGCGCTACCTGGGCGTGCTGGGGCCCCGCTCGCGCACGGAGCGGTTGCTCACGGAGCTGTCCGCCGCGCCCACGCCCGCGCAGTTGGAGAAGCTGCACGCGCCCGTGGGACTGGACCTGGGCGCGGAAGGCGCGGAGGAGATTGCCCTGTCCATCGTCGCGGAGCTCCAGTCGGTGGTGGCGGACCGCGACGGCGGCAAGCTGCGCGAGCGACAGGCCCCCATCCATTCGGCGGCGACGCCGCCGGCTCGGAAGCTGGCGTGACGGTGGGCGTCGTGCTGCTGGCCGCCGGAGGCTCGTCGCGACTGGGGCGTCCGAAGCAACTCGTCGTCCATCACGGAAAGACGCTGGTGCGCCGGGCCGCGGAAGCGGCCATCGCGGCGGAGTGTGGCCCCGTGGTGGTGGTGCTCGGCGCGCACCATGAGGCCGTGGCCGCGGAGCTGCTCGGGCTGCCGGTACACGTCGTCGAGCATGCGGAATGGGCAGCGGGGCCCGGCGGCTCGCTCGTCGCGGGAGTGCGCGCGCTCACCCGGATGAGCGAGGCTCCGTCCGTGGACGCAGTGCTCGTCATGTTGTGCGACCAGCTCCGCGTGGACGCCGCGCACCTGAAGGCCCTCGTGGAGACGTGGCGGCGGACCGGCGCGGCCGTGGTGGCGTCCACGTACGACGGCACCCGGGGCGTGCCCGCGCTGTTCTCCCGCGCCGTGTTCCCGGAACTGGAGGCGCTCCGCCCCGAGCAGGGCGCGCGTGGGGTGATTGCCCGCGAGCCCTCGCGCGTGGCGGAGGTTTCCCTCGCCGGCGGAGGTGAGGACGTGGACACCGTGGCGGACCTCGAGCGGTTGAAGTGAGCCGCGCTTTATTCTCCGGGCCCGCGCGCCTCGCGGGCTGGTGACTGCCCAGCGAGCGGACTGCCGACGCGTCCCCGGTCACCCGTTGCCGCACGGCGTTGACGTCCCAGTCTTGCCGAGGACCCGCGAGCCTCCGTGCGCCGCGGGCCCCACGTGACACCGACAAGACACCGGACCGCACCCGTCACCGTCACGTGACACGCATCCGCACGCTCGAAGGAGATGCACGCCATGGCGTACAGGGACTACGAGAACCGTCGCTTCCTCGGAGACGACCGGGACCGCTGGGGAGCCCGGGAGCGGGACATGGACGATGGCTACCGGGGCAGCGACCCGGGGCCAAGGCAGGAGCGTGGCCCGTGGCAGGGCGGGCAGGGGTACGTGGGTGGCGGCCTCGGCCGCGGCTACGAGGATTACGGCCGGGGCATGCGCGAGGACATCCCCCGCTACACCCGCGACTACAACCTCCGTGACTCCAACCGGGACCCGGACCGCGACTACAACCGGGATTACATCAGCGGTTACAACTACAACCCTGGCGTCAACCTCCAGGGGAATCCGGGTGGCCAGGGGCGCTCGATGGGCTACACCGGGAACGACTGGAATGCCCGCCCGGGCTACGGGCAGTACAGCATGCCGGGCACCTTCGGCGGCATGTCCGAGCGGGACCTCGGCCACGACCGGGGCTTCGGCACCTACGTGGCGCGAGACAGGACCGACGGGCTCCACTTCCGCCGTGACGTCGACGAGCGTGGCCCCTTCGAGCGGCTCGGCGACCGGTTCCGCGAGGGCGTACGCAAGCTGGGCAAGGGACCCAAGGCGTACACGCGCTCGGATGACCGCGTCCGTGAGGACATCTACGACCGGCTCATGCACGGGTGGGTGAATGCCGAGGACGTGGAGGTGCAGGTGAAGGCCGGCGAAGTCACGCTGACGGGCTTCGTCGATGAGCGCCGCGACAAGCGCGTCATCGAGGACATCGTCGAAGAGGTCCTCGGAGTGAAGGACGTCCACAACCAGCTCAAGGTGAGCCGCCCCGAGCAGCTCGGCGCCACGACGACCGGGACGCCGGGCACCCCGCCCACCAGGGTCGCCCGCTCCTAGCGCGCGAGTCCCACGGCGGCTCCCCGCACCTGGCGCGCGGGAGCCGCCTTCCCGATGCTCCGGAGACGACCTCCGGCACTCGTCTCCCTGGCGGCCCCGGGCCACGGCCGCATAGGGTGGCGGCATGGAGAGTCGCGCCACGCTGGTGTTCACCGACGGTGCATGTTCCGGCAACCCCGGCCCTGGCGGCTGGGGCGTCATCATCGTCACGCCCGACGGCCAGGTGACGGAGCTGGGCGGCCACGAGGCGGAGACCACCAACAACCGGATGGAGCTGACCGCCGCGGGCAAGGCGCTGCGCCACCTGGAGCGCACCCCGGGGCCGCTGCACATCCTCACGGACTCCACCTACGTCATCCAGGGCATCACCAGGTGGGCCTTTGGCTGGAGCAAGCGCGGGTGGAAGACCGCCGACGGCGGTGACGTGGCCAATGCCGCCTACTGGAAGCGGCTCATGGCCCTGCTCGCCGAGCGCAAGAAGACCTTCTCCGGCGAAGACGCCGCCGTGGAGTGGAAGTACGTCCGCGGCCACGTGGGCGTGCCCGGCAACGAGCGCGTGGACGAGATTGCCGTCGCCTACTCCAAGCGCAAGAGCCCCCTGCTCTACTCGGGCCCGCTGCAGGGGTATGGCATCGCGGTGAGCGACATCCCCGACGACACGTCCGTCCCGGAGAAGAAGCCCGGTGAGCGCTCGGGCTCCAGCAAGGCGTACTCCTACCTGAGCGAGGTGGGCCGCGCCGTGAAGCGCCACGCCACCTGGGCCGCGTGCGAGCGCCGCGTGAAGGGCGTGCCGGGCGCCCGCTTCAAGAAGACGCGCAGCGCGCAGGACGAGGCGCAGGTGTTGGAGGAGTGGGGCGTGCAGCCCCAGGACGTCCAGGCGGAGGACTGAGCGGGCCTTCCCTACTTCTTCAGCGGGAAGTAGCCCACCTTCGTGACGATGGCCTGGCCCTCGGGAGAGAGCGCGAAGTCGATGAAGGTCTTCGCCCGGCCCGAGGGCTCGCCGCGCGTGTAGAAGAAGAGGTCGCGGCTGAGCGGGTACCGGCCGCTCTGGATGTTCGCCTCCGTCGGCGCCACCTCGTCATTGCCGACCTTCACCGCCAGCTCCCGGATGCCCTTGCCGTAGGCCGCGCCGCCGAAGCCGATGCCGTACTTCTCCTTCGACACCGCATTCACCACGGCGGCCGTGCCCGGCAACGTCAGCGCCTCCGAGGTGAAGTCCTCCCCCTTCAGCACCTCGTCCTTCACGAAGACGTAGGTGCCCGACGAGTTCTCACGCGAGTAGACGACGATGGGCGCGTCCGGGCCGCCCACCTCCTTCCAGTTCTTCACGTCGCCCAGGTAGATGGCCTGGAGCTGCTCCAGGCTGAGGGCGCGCAGCGGGTTGACCTCGTTCACGTAGAAGGTGACGCCGTCCCTCGCCACCGCCGTCTGCTTCGCCTCCACCTTGTGGCGCGCCTGCACCTGCTGCGCCTCGGCCGGCTTGATGAGGCGGCTGGACATCGCAATCTCGGTGGTGCCGTTGAGCAGCGCCGCGATGCCCGTGCCAGAGCCGCCGCCCGTCACCTGGATGCGCTGGTCCGGGTGCGCCTTCATGAAGGCCTCGGCCCACTGCTGGCCGAGGATGACCATGGTGTCACTCCCCTTGATGGTGAGTGAAGTGCCCCCTGCTTGCGGCGCGCTCGCCTCGGACTTCGCCGCGCCCTCCGCGGGTTCCTTGTCGCCGCTCTTGCAACCCGTGACGAGCGCGAACAACACGAGGGCGAGCAGGGATGCGCAGGTGTTCTTCATGGAGACTCCGGGAGCAGCGAGGGAAGAGGTCAGGTGCGCGAGCACGTCGGCCAGGCCGCCGACATTCCCACGCCCCCGTCGAGACGGGACTGCCTCCGAGCGGCGGGAGCCAGCTTCCGTTCTGTCCATGACTCCGTCAACGGAGTGGCGGCAGGTGCGCCAGCAGTCGCTCCAGGTCGGGCTGCAGCTCGTCGGGGGTGGCGCTGGCCAGCTCGTCCAGCGAGTGGGTGCCCCACGTGACGCCGTAGGTGCGCAGACCCGCGGCCTGCCCCGCGTGCAAATCCAACGTGGTGTCACCCACCATCCACAGCCCGCCGGTGCCCAGCGCCGCGAGGGCCCGGTGGAGCACGTCCGGCGCCGGCTTGTGCGGGAAGCCGTCCGTGCCCTGCACGTGGTGCAGCAGCCCGCCCAGCCCCAGCGCGTCCACGAAGCGCCGCGCCATGTCGCTGCGCTTGGTGGTGGCCACGGCCAGCAGGTAGCCCCGCTCGCGCAGGGTGCGCAGCACCTGCTCCACGCCGGGGAAGGTGCGGGAGCGGTTGAGGAAGTTGCGCGGGTAGTGCTCGCGGTAGGCGGCGCACAGCGCGGGCACGTGCTCGGGCGCGAACTGCGTGTACATCATGTCCAGCGGCTGGCCGATGAGGGCACGCACCTCCGCGTACGCGGGCGCCGGCAGCCCCAGGTGCGCGAAGCCGTGGAGGAAGCTGTCGATGATGTCCGGCAGCGAGTCCACCAGCGTGCCGTCGAGGTCGAAGAGGATTCCGCGGGAGTCAGCAGGGCTCACGTGCCGTTCCATACGCCGTCCGCGCCTCCCATGCACGGGGTTGTAGGCCTTCCGCCGGTACGTTCCCCCACGCCGAGCGTTCTCTTGCCTGGCAGGGACGCGCGCCCCGTGCGCCCGTCCCCGAACGACAGGAGCAGCGATGCGGCGAGACACGCGGCGGACGGCTCGGGAGACAGGCGACGGCTACTGGGTGGCTCCGGAGATGCCCGGACTGGAGCTGCATCAGGCGGCGTACACCCGGTGGACCTTCCCGAAGCACTCCCACGACGTCTTCTCCCTCGTCGCCTATGACGCGGGCGCCCATGCGCTGCACCTGCAAGGGCAGCATGTCGTGGCCTCGACGGGCAGCCTGCTGGCCATCGCCCCCGGGGAGATGCACGAGGGCCGGGCCGCGGACTCGAGCGTCGGCTGGGCGTACCGCATCCTCTACGTCCCCGCCGCGCTGCTCACCCGCGCGGCCGAGGAGGCCGGAGCACCGGCGGGGAGCCTGCCCGGCTTCGCCTCCCCCGTGTTCGAGGACCCGGAGCTGCTGGAGTCCTTCACCCGCACCTTCGACGCCCTGAAAGACGGCGCGGCGGCGGCGCTGGAGCGCGAGGAGCACCTGCTCGCGCTGCTGGTGGTGCTGCTGCGGCGCCACGCGGGGCTGACGCGGATGAGCCGGCGCGCTCCGGCGTGTCCCCCGGGCGTGCGGCGGGCGCGTGAGTTGCTGGAGGCGGACCCCACCCGCAACGTCACCCTCGAGGAATTGGCGCGCGTCGCCGGGCTCAGCCCCTGGCACCTGGTGCGCGCCTTCCACCGCCAGCTCGGGCAGACGCCGCAGGTGTACCAGCGCGCCTTGCGTCTGCGTCGCGCGCAGGAGCTGCTGGCCGGGCCGCTGCCCATGGCCGAGGTGGCGCTCGCGTGCGGCTTCACGGACCAGAGCCACCTCATCAAACACTTCGGCCGCACGCTGGGCGTGACACCGGGGGCCTACCGGGCCGCGGCGCTCGCGGGGCGCGGACAGCGCAAGCCCGTACAATACGGGGTCGCCTCGCCTCTCTAATTTGGAACCCTCACTTCAGGAGGGTCCACACATGAGGGGCGACATCATCGCAGTGGCAATGCTCACCGGCTGGCTCGCGGGCTGCGCGGGGGAGGAACCTCCCCAGGAGAAGGCGGAGCCCACCGCCACCGCGACGGAGCTGAACACGGCACAGGTGGACGACGAACTGGGCGCACGGGGCGCCGTCGTCCTCCCTCCCCACGCGCGCGTGCGGGGCCGCACGGTGACGGAGTGGGCGAAGGAGTGGTACCGCTGGCACTTCCGCGTCCCCGCGGACCGCAGCCCCATGCTGCTGCTGGAGCAGGACTGCGACGTGGACCAGGACGCTCCGGTCTTCTTCGTGCCCGTCTACGATTTGGACACCACGTTCCAGCGCACCTGCCGCGTCCCGAAGAACCGGCCCGTGCTCGTGCCGCTGTGGGTCATCATCAACGACTACCCCTGCCCCGACCCGTCCTTCGAGCCCGCGCCGGGCCAGACGCTGGAGGACTTCCTCCGCCAGGGCGCCATCGACTTCAACAACGGCACGCAGGACCTCGTCGTCACCCTCGACGGGCGGCGCATCGACGTCCGCCGCCACCGTCACACCAGCGGCCTCTTCACCTTCGACGGCGACCCGAGCCTCGTCGGGAAGATTCCCGACCCGTGCCTCACCGGCGGCGAGCAGCGCGGCGTGACGGATGGCTGGTGGCTGATGCTCCAGCTCGCGCCGGGCGAGCACGTGGTGAAGGTCCGCGCCCTCGCCCCCTTCGGCGCACCCATCGACTACACGTACACGCTGCGCGTCGGGCGGTAGCCGCCCACCCGGGCCGGAGTCATTCCGGAGCCATGGGGCGAAGGAAACCGGGCTTCCCCGTTCTGCTCGCCAACAAAGGAGCAGACGAACATGAAGTCCTTCCGAAGCCTCCGCCCGCGTGGGGCCTGGGCCCTGGTGTGCGCGCTGGCGCTGAGCGCCTGTGGTGAATCCGGCCTCCCCGACGAGCAGCCCCCCTCCGGGCTGGAGACGGCCACCTCGGCCCAGCCGCTGGCCTTCTCCTCCCCCATGGACTTCAGCGAGCTGCGGGGCCTGCCCCCGCCGCCCGCGACCATGGACACCACGGTGGCCGAGCTGCTGCGGGTGCTCCCCTCCCCGCGCTTCGACGACCTGCGCGGGGTGCTCTCCACCCGGCACAAGACCACCGACAAGGTGCGGCTGCTGACGTCGTACGCGCGCAACTACCCCGTCTTCCTCCGTGGCAACCAGGCCCTGCTGCCCCAGGCGGACGGCGTCTTCGCCACGCAGTCCCCCGTCGTCACCGCGCAGACGCTGGCCGGCAACGCGTGCAGCACCACCCACGCGTGCGCCGAGCTCTACGTGCCCTCGACGGAGGACCTCGCCCTCCAGCCCTATGCGGCCATCGTCATCGTGGCCCCCCGCGTGGAGCTGGCGGGCCCGGTGGACACCGGTGGCACGACGCTCGTCATCGCCGCCGGTGACTACGTCGCCAACGGCTTCCCGCTGAGCACCACCCCGGGCTTCCGCAACCCCGCGGTACGGCCGCCGGACCCGACCGGGTCCACCCCGCCGGCCCCTCCTGCCGGGCGCGACGGGCGCAACGCGGGCAGCTTCGTCCTCTACACCAACGTCCTCAACGGCGCGCGCGTCAACGTCACCGGCGAGAAGGGCGATGACGGCTGGAATGGCCTGGACGCCCAGGCCGAGGGCATCACCACCACCATCTCCGGCAACAACGGCCCCAACCCCACCGTGAGCTGCACGGTGCCCACCATCACCCGCCAGGCGCAGAACGGGAGCAACGGCGGCAAGGGCGGCAAGGGCGGAGAGGTCCTCATCCGCTACACCTCGCTCACCGGGCCCGGCCTCATCAACGAGCCCTACAAGTCCGCGCCGGTGACGGCGGAGCAGTGCTTCATGGACGACGACCTGCACTGCCAGAGCCTGCGCTGCCGGTGGAACCCGGCCATCGCCCTGTGCGACGTGCTCACCGAGGCCGACAACGCCCAGTGCTCCGACGGCATCGACAACGACCACAACGGCTACAAGGACTGCCAGGACTACGCCTGCTCCAAGAACCCCCATGTGACGGTGTGCCCGGAGGCCACCTGGTCCCCCCTGGCGAAGGAGTCCTCCGCCGAGGCGTGCAGCGACGGCAAGGACAACGACGGCGACGGGAAGACGGACTGCGCCGACCCGCAGTGCGGCATGCGCGGCTTCTGCCAGCAGAGCCGCCCCTCCAACAGCGAGTTCGCCGAGGACCTCTGCGCGGACGGCAAGGACAACGACGGCGACGGCTACAAGGACAGCCAGGACTACAGCTGTGTGAACTACTCCGGAGAGGCAGGCGACGAGGAGTGCTCGGACCTGCTCGACAACGACGGGGACGGGCTGGGCGACTGCGCGGACCCGGGCTGCATGCCCCTGGCCGCCTGCGCGCGGGGCCCCGTGCTGGCGCTCACCAGCGGCTTCGAGGAGCTCAGCGACGCGGCGTGCTCCGACGGCGTCGACAACGACCTGGACGGCGATGTGGACTGCGCGGACCGCGAGTGCCGCATCAACCCCAAGGTCACCAGCGCCTGTGGCAGCGAGCGCACGCCGGTGAACTGCTCGGACGGCATCGACAACGACGGGGACGGCAACGTGGACTGCAACGACTCCGGGTGCTCGGGCAACCCCTACGCGAAGGTGTGCGAGCCGGAGACCTATCCCTTCCTCCAGGAGGCCACCGCGGCCACGTGCAGCGACGGCCTGGACAACGACGCGGACGGCTACAAGGACTGCTACGACTACCAGTGCAGCAACAGCCCGCTCGCCGGCACCGTCTGCGGCAGCACCGAGAACACCGTCGCGCAGTGCACGGACGGCGTGGACAACGACGGGGACTTCGTCATCGACTGCAGTGACCCCAACTGCTCCGCCAATCCGTTCTACGGCGACCTGCTGTGCCGGCAGAAGCTGGCGACGTGGCACGACATCTCCATGTCCGAGCCCTACAACGGGCGCTACACGGACACGCGCGCCGAGTTCCTGAACGCGGCGCCGATTGGCGGCAAGAAGGGCCTCGCCGGCAACCGCGCCTCCAAGCCGGTGACGGTGGTGGTGCGGGAAGCGCCTCCCGGCTCGTGCGAGTTCTACGACGACTACCTCTGCGTGCCTCGCGAGGAGACGCGCACGTGCTTCGTGGGCACCAAGGCCACCGCGGGCACCGCCGGGGCCGCGGGCACCGTCGGCACGGTGCGCACCCTGCGGGCGATGCGGCGCGACGTGGACATGCTGCGCGCGCTGCTGGCGCCCCAGACCTGGCGCGTGGCCCAGGCGCAGGGCAACGCCCACTTCAAGCGCGGGGAGCTGCAACAGGCCGCCTTCGCGTACACGCAGAACATCGCGGAGATGGGCGGCATCCTCGCGCAGGCGGGGCTGGTCTGCGACGTGGCGCCCACCGGCCGGCCCTTCGCGGACGTGTACCTGTACGGCGCGCTCTGCCCGCTGATGGCGCACGACGTGACGAAGCTCAGCTTCATCCAGGGCCAGCGCAACTTCCACGGCCTGACGAAGGACTCCCTGCTCAACCCGCACGTGCGCTACGAGGCGCTCCGCTCGCAGTTCGACTATCTCTACGGCGTGCTGGACAGCTCGGTGGGCCACTGGCTGACGCTCTCCACCACCGTGCAGCTCTCCGCGTGGATGGCCGCGCACCAGACGGAGCTGAACAACGAGGTGACGGCGCTGGGCCAGGAGCGCGACGTGGCGGACCAGCGCATCGCCGTGGCCACCGCACAGCTCAACGCGCTGACGCAGTCCATGAACAACCGCAAGGCCGCCATCGCCTCGCTGACGGAGGCCATCCAGACGACGGACACCCGCATCCAGGAGCACTACAACGCCGCGGGCAAGGACTTCGGGGACTTCGTCCTGGACCTGCTGGGCACCGTGGCCAAGGCCTACGGCGGCGAGTTCGCCAGCGCCATCGGCGGCAAGGCGGGAGAGGCGCTGTGGGGCGAGGTGAAGAAGAGCTTCCAGTCGGAGACGAGCGCCTCGCCGGTGTCGGGCTCGGGCCCGCCCAGCAATGAGAGCAACTCGTTCCAGGCCGCGGCGTGGGAGGCCCTGAAGACGGCCGCCACCGACGCGGCCAAGAGCAAGCCCTTCAAGGACAAGCTCAAGAGCGGCGGCACGGAGCTGTGGGACATCGTCAACGGCAACCAGAAGAAGCCGGCGCGCAGCGTGCTGGCGGACGAAGTGAAGAAGGAAATCCTCAGCCAGTCGCAGGTGGAAATCACCCTGGACCTGTTGGATTTGCAGGCCCAGCTCAGCAAGGCCCAGGCGGAGTACGAGCTGGCGCAGATGGAGCGGGACACGGTGCTCCTGCGCCAGCGCAACGCGGTGGCGGCGCGCGACGCGCTCAACTCCATCCTCGCCTTCGGCACGGGCACGGAGCTGCGCCAGTTCGACCAGCTCCTCATCGGGCAGCAGGTCTACAGCACGGCGGTGCGCACCCTGGACCAGCTCACCTCGCGCTACTGGGAGCTCATCCGCGTGGCGGAGTACCAGTACCTGCCCTTCGACCCGTCCAACGGGGACAGCGCGATTCCGGCGTCCTTCCGGTCGCAGTACGACTTCAACCTGCTCACCTACCCGGACATGATGACGCGGCTGGTGGACCTGGACGGACTCAAGACGCACTACGTGCTGAGCAGCACGAAGTACTACCAGCGCCTGCCGGGCAGCAGCTTCCACCCGCTGACGGCGGACGAGCTCAGCCGGATGAAGTCGCTGGGAGAGCTCGTCTCCGGCACGAAGACGTACGTGGGGGCGCGCTTCCAGATTACGGCGGCCGAGCTGGCCGCCTCTCCGGAGCTGTCGCTGCGCAACGGCCACCGCGTGCGCAACGTGCGCATCAACGTGGTCAACGCCAGCGGCACGAAGGAGTCCGTGCCGGCCGTACTGGTGCGCGACACGCTGGATGCGTTCAAGCTCGGCAACTACCGCGCGGAGTTCGAGCTGGTGGAGCAGGACCGGTACCCCTCCGGCGCCACGCGGCAGGTGCTGCACTACATCCCCTTCACCGCCTGCGTGTCCCGCCCGCCCGTGTGCAACCTGAACGACGCGTCGTGCTCCACCGCCTTCCAGACAGCGACCTTCTCGGACGAGTGCAGCGTGGCACCGGACGGCTCCACCCCCGCCAACAATGCCTTCTATGACCGGAGCCTGCTGGGCGAGTGGACGCTGCTGGTGGACTCGGCCAGCTACACCTCGCTGGGTGTGGTGCAAGCGGTGGAGGTGGTCTTCATGGCCACCGGCACCGTCATCTGACGCATGACACCGAAGACGGGCACGCGCCACGTCGTGTGCCCGTCTTTCTTCCTTGAGCGCCTGGCCATGCCGTTTTGCTGCGTTACCCTCGAAAAGCAGTGACACCCCGAAGCTCGGTTCGAGAGGCACGCATGCAGGCAAGGAACGTCATCGGAAGCGCGCTGCTGGCCGCCGGAATGCTGATGGCCGGGGGCGGAGGGGCCACGGCCGAAGCGGCGGAGTCCCACTTCATCACCACGAGCGAGGACGCACAGTCGGACCGCTCGGTGCAGGACTTCGAGTACACGTATTACAGCGAGCCGGCCAAATGGAACGTCATCGGCGGTCAGGGTCGCTCGTCTGGCGCCTGGTTCCGGTGGGGCTCCACGTCGTCCTACTACGACTACACCTCCGACACCGGCTTCTGAGGCTGGCCCGGTGAGCTGAGCGCGGCCCGCTCCGGACCCCTTCCGGGAGCGGGCCGCTGTCACTCCGACGAGACTACTTGTCGGTGGCGTCTTCGATCTTGTCGCCCGCGGTCTCGGCGGCGTCCTCGGTCTTGTCCGCGGCCTTCTCGGCGGCGTCCTCCGTCTTGTCGGCCGCCTTCTCCGCGGCGTCCTCCGTCTTGTCCGCCGCCTGCTCCATGTCGTCCTTCGCGCTCTCACGGGTGTTGCGGTGGCAGCCCACACCCAACACCAGCGCGCCCAGCGTCACGGCCAGCAGCGTCTTCACCTGCATGGATTCCTCCTCGTGCAAGGCCCCAGGTCCCAAAGACCCCGGAGCCGGAAAGTGCGCGGGAAGATAGTCACGACCGTCCAGGTGCCAAGGGAGGCCGGGAGCCTCGCGCGGGTCGGGAATGCAGGCCGGGCCTCCAGTGTCGAGGTGCCCGCCAACCTCGCGAGGAGCCGGACACGGTGAGACAGGTCTTCCGGACAGGTGCGCTCGTCCTGCTGCTGGCCACCCTGCGCGCCGGAGCCGCCGCGAAGGAGCCTGAGCGCGGCCCCCTGACGCCGGAGCAGGAAGCGGCCATCACCCGCGCCGTCGAGGACGAGTTGCGCGAGTCCGGCGCTCCGGGCGCGGCCGTCGCCGTGGTGCGGGGCGGAGAGACTGTCTATCTGCGGGCCTTCGGCGTGCGCAGCAGCGAGGAGCGCACGCCCGTCACTCCGGACACGCTGTTCCGCCTCGGTTCCACCACCAAGATGCTCACCTCGCTGGTGGCGCTCGACGCCGCGGCACAGGGGCGGCTCGGCCTGGACGTCCCGGTGCGGACGTACGTGAAGGACGTGCACCCGGCGCTGGGGAAGGTGACGCTGCGCCAGCTCCTGTCACACACGGCGGGCATGCGTGAGGCCTCTCCCTCCGTGCAGTCGAAGGACGACGAGGGGCTGGGGCGGATGGTGCGCGGCTGGAAGGGCGATTACCTCTTCGCGCCTCCCGGCGACGTCTTCTCGTACAGCGGCCCCGGGTACTGGCTGGCGGGCCTGGTGCTGGAGCGCGTCCACGGCAAGCCCTACGCGGACACGATGCGCGAGGTGCTGTTCCAGCCGCTCGGCATGGCGCGCAGCACGCTGCGCCCGCTGGAGGCCATCACCTCCGACTTCGCCCAGGGCCACGAGGGCGACGGGAGCGAGCTGAAGGTCGTCCGCCCCATGGCGGAGAACACCGCCATGTACCCGGCGGGCTCTGCCTTCTCCTCCGCCCGCGAGCTGGAGCGCTTCGCCTCCGTGCTGGTGCGCGGTGGATTGGACGGCGAGCGCCGCGTGCTGCCCGAAGCCGCCGTGCGGGACTTCTTCACCGCGCAGGTGCCGCTGCCCGGCGCCGGGCCGGAGGACGCGCGCTACGGCTTCGGGCTGGTGCGGATGAGGCTCGACGGAACGGAGGTGTTCGAGCACGGCGGCGTGCGCCGCGGGTATGGCTCGCACTTCCGCTTCCTCCCGGAGCGCCAGGGCGCGGTGCTGCTGCTCACCAACAAGAATGGCGTCACGCTGCGCAAGTCCCTCGACGTCATCTCTCGCACCGTCTTCGGCCTGCCGGACCCGCCCGCGCCGCTGCCGGATGACCCGCCGCTGACCGCCGCGGAAGCGGAGCGCTATACGGGGACGTATGCGCACGCGGACCTCGTGCGCTTCGCGGTGTCGTGGGATGGCAAGCGGCTCGTGGTGACGACGGACGGCGCGAAGCCGCTCCAGCGCACGCGGCAGGACGGCTTCCGCAGCGAGGACGGACAGGAGTGGGTGTTCGTCTTCAAGCCAGGACAGCCGAAGGCGCGCTACCTGCACACGGACCTGCTGACCGCCGCGCGCACCGGCCGCTAGCAGGCCGGCCTCAGGCGAGCGTCTCGGGGACGCGAGTCCCCGCTCGCGCCACCCATTTGCGCGCCTTCTCCACCTCCGCGTCGAACCAGCCGGAGGCGTTCGCATCCTCCACCTCCGCCCAGGTGAAGCCCGGTCCTTCCGACGGGGGAAGCGGGTGCTCCCTCTGCCAGCGGGCGGCGATGGCGTGCGCCAGGTCCGACCGGCTCCGGGACAGCGCCACCGCCATCATCAGCGCGCCCGGCTCCCGCTCCGCCTCGTGGAGGGCCGCCGCCAGCTCATGGTGGCACCAGGGCCGGTCCAGCACGAAGAGCACGGCCGTGACGAGCTGCCGCGCGGCGGGGACGGAGGAGCGCAGCGCCAGGCGGACCAGCTCCAGCGCGTGCTCGTGCGCATGCTCCAGCGCGAGCAGGGCGAAGTCTCCGATGTACGGATTGCCACGGTAGCCCTTCACCGGGTCCACTCGCGCGAAGGCCAGCATCGCCGCGAGCACGCGCTCCCGCTCGAGGTTCCGCGCGAGCAGGTACGTCGCGGCGGCGTACATGGGATAGGGGTGATGCTCGCTGGGGGACAGCCGCTGAAGGGCCAGCCGCAGCACGGCCTCGCTCCCGGCGGCCCCCGGCATCGCGTCCAGCCGGTTCACCGCATCCGCCGTCGCCGAGGACACCGGACCGTCGATGATGCGCGTGCAGACACGGACCAGGTCCTCGTCCGTGGCGAGCCCCTCCAGGGCCGCGAGCGCCTCCTTCGCCGTCCCGGGTGTCCCGGCGTGCGCGAGGAGCCAGTCGCGCCGGGACTGCCGCGCCACCAGGGCCTTCTCCTGGAACACCTCGCCGCCCGGGCGTGACGCCAGCGCCTCGAAGTCGCGCAGGTGCTTCAGGCTCCGCGTGGTGGCTTCGTCACCCGACAGGTCCAGCGCCGCCGCCTCCTCCGCGAGGGCCTCCAGGCCGGCGGGGAGCCGGAGGGCATCGCGCGGCTCGGGCCGTCCGAAGAGTCCTCCCGCGCGCAGGTCATCGATGGCGTCCACCAGGAGCGACGCGCCGGGCAGCATCGCGCGCAGGCGGGACTCGGGCAGCCCTGGCGCGGTGAGCGACTGGATGCGCCGGGCGAAGAAGTACGCGTCGACGGACGCACCTTCCTCGTCGTGGAAGTCCATGTCGATGAGCTCGCCCGGGCCCTCGAAGCAGCAGCCGATGCCGTGGAAGCTGTACCGCCAGCCCGCATAGCCCGGCACCGCCCCTTCATCTTCGTCGTCGGGCTCGCGGCCGCGGAGGCGCTCCTTCACCATCCGCATCACCCAGCGCTGCCGGCTGACCTGTCGCAGCAGGCACAGCAGGAGCCAGCCATGCGCCACCGGGAGGACGTCTTCCCGCAGGAGCGTCGCCTCCGTGGGCGCGGGAGCCTCCGACACCACGGCACGCACCGCCTCCTCGAGTCTCCGAGCCACCTCCGCATCCCTCACCGGTGCCTCCTCCCACTTCCGAACGGGCGGGCCCGTGCGGACTACCGCGCCTTCACGCAGCTCCAGGGACTGCCGAAGAACTTCTCCCAGGCGTCGCGGTCATGCGCGGGGAGGAATTGCAGCTCGGGGGCCAACTCGTGGAGCTGGGAGAGCCGGGCCACCTGCCCTCCCGCGGCCTCCGCGTCCGTGTCCGTGAAGAGCTGGAGCACCGTGCTCTTGGGCAGGCGCCGCTCCACCGACTCCACGAGGTTGACGGTGTCGCCCACGTGGACCAGGCGCCGCTCGGGCGAGAGGTTCACGAAGGTGGCGATGCTGCCGGGCGTGTGGCCGGGAATCCGCGCCACCACCACCGCGCCGTCTCCGAAGACATCGAAGCGCTCGTCGAAATTCTCATAGGGCTTGGGCTCGAAGGCCATGGCCGTCATGCGCCCCTCCACCGCCCGGGCGTGCTCGGGGAAGACCTCCGAGCGCGTCTTCCAGTTCTGGATGAGCGACAGCTCCTCCGCGGGCAGCAGCACCGGCACCTCGCGCAGCTCCACCATGCCGCCCAGGTGGTCCAGGTGCGCGTGCGAGGGAATGAACCACTTCAGTCCTCCAGGTGAGGCACCCACCTTCTGGAGCGCCGCGGTCAGCGTGGACCAGTCGCGCGCGCCATTGAGGGCCGACTCGTTGAAGAAGCGTGCGAGGAACGGCCGCTGCTTCACCTCTTCGCGCACATTCGGACTGTAGCCCGCGTCGATGAGCACGTCCCCCTTCGGATGCCGCACCAGCAGCGAGGAGGCCGTGTTCTTCCACGTGCCGGTGCGCGTGAGGCCCGCGGTGCCGAGCTGGCCCCACACATCGCTCCGCGACAGCTCCAGCCAGCACACCTCCACCGGCGGCAGCGCCTTCAAGTCCGGTACCGCGCGCGCGTGCGGCGGCGCGGGAGGCAGCTCCGCGGTGAACAGCTTCACTCCGCCCACCAGCAGGCCCACCACGAACAGCGACCCCAGCAGGCGGCCCCAACGCACCCTGAATCTCGCCATGCGCCGTGCTTAACACGCCCGGAGCATGGGGTGCCCGTGGGCGCACGGGGCCACGCTCGCGTGCGGAAATCACGACGTGCTCCACGCCTTCTCTCAGGCCGTGGCGGGCGGGCTCGGCTCCCGCGTCGCGTGGCATGTGTCCAGTGCGTCCTCCAGGGAGCGCAGCGCGCCGCGCAGGTCGGACGAGGCCGCCTCCGCGGGAGAACAGCGTGCCCGCTCGATGCGGCGGCGCACCGCCTCACGGGCCTGCCGCACCCGCTCGGAGTCTTCGGGTGTGGCCCTCGCATCGGCCACGTCCACCGCGCCCCGCAGCAATGCGGCCAGCTCCCGCAGCACCGGGTCCTCCCGGAGCTCGGGAGCGCCCTCCAGCACCACGAAGCTCGCCTCCGCGGCCGACGCGTCCCCCAGGAAGGCCTCCACCGCGGCCCGGTGGATGGCGAAGCGCAGCGCCTGCCCTCGCGACACGCGGCCCAGGCCGGACACCGCCTCCGACAGCCGCGCCCACGCCTCCTCGAACGAGCCCAGCGCCGCCTCCGCGCGCCCCAGCTCGCCCAGCGCCGTGCCCTCCAGGAGCCGCTGGCCCAGCTGCCGGCCCATGCGCCCCGCCGCCAGCAGGTGCTCGCGCGCATCCAGCGCCCGGCCATCCTCCAGCAGGAAGCAGCCCAGGTTGAGGCGCGCCACCGCGACGCCCGCCCGGTCTCCCACGCTGGCCGCGCGGGTCATCGCCTCCTCCAGCAGCGCCAGCGCCTCGCGCGTGCGCCCCGCCTCGCCGATGGCCACCGCGCAGTTGGTGAGGAAGCCCACCTCGAACGTCACGTCCCCCACGTCGCGGAACAGTGCCTGCGCGGCGCGCAGGTGGGGAATGGCCGCCTCCGCGCCACGGCGCGCCTGCTCCACCAGCCCCAGGTTGCCCACCGCGTACGCTTCCAGCCAGCGGTCCTCTCCCGACGGCAGGCGCTGCGCTTCGCGCACCAGCGCCCAGGCGCGCGGCACCACGCCCTCGTGGCGCGCGACGATGGACAGGTCCACCAGCACGCGCTTCTCCCCCGCCACCGCCCCCAGCGCCTGCAGCGCCGTGCGGGCCGACTCCAGGTCGTTGCGCGCCAGCTCCAGGCTTCCCGACTCCAGCAGCACCCGGCCGCGCGCCGCCAGCGCCTCGGCCACCAGCAGCGGCGAGGCCGCGACGGTGCACGCCTTCGCGAGCGCCTGGTCCAGCCGCGCCAGCAACAGGCTCACCGGCCCGCGCGTGACGACCTCCGGCTCCAGCGCCACCAGCGCCTCCAGCGCGCGCTCCACCGAGCTTGCGGTGGCGGGCTGCACGCGCAGCGCGTTGTCACAGGCGGCAAGCAGGTTCTCCCGCTCCTGCGCCAGCTGCCGCAGCGCCTCCGCGCCACCGGGGCTGCGCACCCGCGCACGCAGTCCCCGCGCCAGCGCGAGGTACCAGTCCGCGTGCCGCTCCGCGAGCGCCTCCGCACCACCCACCTCGGGCAACTTCGCCGCCGCGTACTGGCGGATGCTCTCGTACTGCCCCAGCCGCGGCTCCCCTCCCGGGTCCTCCGGCTCCAGCACCCGCAGCAACGACTTGGCGCGCAGCGACTCGAGCACCTCCCACGCCGGCGCATCCTCCGGGAGCCCCAGCACCGCTTCCGCCGCCTCCAGGGTGAAGCCGCCGCTGAACACCGAGCAGCGCGCCAGGGCCGTCTGCTCGGCGGGCTCCAGCAGGTTCCAGGACCAGTCGATGGCGCCTCGCAGCGTGGCCTGTCGCGCGCTGGCGTCCCGCCGTCCCCCGCGCAAGAGCTCGAAGCGGCGCGACAGCCGCTCGCGCAGCTGGCTCACGCTCAACAGCGACATGCGCGCCGCCGCCAGCTCCAGCGCCAGCGCGATGCCGTCCAGTTGGCGCACGATGTCCGCGACGCGGGGCGCCTCTTCCGCCGTCAGCTCGAAGTCGCTCCGCGCCTCGCGCGCCCGCTGCACGAACAAGCGCACCGCGTCCGAGCGCGAAATCTCCTCCAGCCGCGAAGCCCCCTCGTCCGGCACCGCCAGTGGCGTCAAATCCAGCAGGCGCTCTCCGGGCAGGCGCAGCGACTCGCGCGAGGTGGTGACGAAGCGCGCGCGCGGGGCCATCGCCATCCAGCGCCCCAGCGTGGCCGGCACGTACCGCACCGCCTGCTCCAGGTTGTCGAGGATGACCAGCACGTCCCCGCAGTCATCCAACACGCGGCCCAGCCGCTCCACCGGCCCGGTGGGGTCACCGTCGCGCCGCAGCGCCACGCCCAGCGCCTGGCCCACGGCGTGGCAGAGCGCGTCCGCCGACTGCACCTCCGCCAGCTCGCACAGCCAGACGCCGCCCTCCCACGCGCCCGACTCCAATTCCAGCGCGCCGAAGTGCGTGGCCAGCCGCGTCTTGCCCATGCCGCCCGGGCCCAGCACGGTGACGAGCCGCACGCCCTCCTCGAGCCAGCGCTTCAGCGTCGCCAGCTCCTCGCCCCGGCCCACCAGCCCCTCGCGCGCCACGGGCACGTTGCCCTGCCTGTCGCGCGGCGCCCGGGGCGCGCCGAAGCGCCGGTCCGACAGCGACGCCGGCAGCACCTCCACCAGCGCCACCGCGTCGTCGATGCCCTTCAGGCGGAACGCCCCCAGCGGGCGCACCGCGGGCCGGCCCAGCGACTCCACCGCCGGCGCCACCTGTGCCCACGCGCCGCCGCTCACCAGCACCTGCCCGCCGTGGCCCGCCGACGTCACCCGCGCCGCCACGTTCACCATGCGGCCCAGGTAGTCCATGCGTCCCGTCTGCTCGTTCATACGGCACTCGGGCTCGCCCACGTGGACGCCCATGCGCACGCGCAGCCCGCGGTGCAGTGTCCCGCGCGGGCCCTGCTCCTCCGCGGCCTCCGGGAGAGCGAGGAGGTCCGCCGGCCAGGGAGCGCGCAGCAGCGCCTCCTGCGCCTCCAGGCACCAGCGCAGCGCCTCCTGCACCGAGGGGAACGCCACCATGAAGGAGTCACCCTGCGTCTTCACCTCGTAGCCGGTGGTGCCCGCGAGCAGCGAGCGCAGCACTTCGTCATGCACCTCCAGCGCGGCGCGCATGCTCGCGTCGCCCCGCTCCCACAGCCGCGTGGAGCCCTGAACGTCGGTGAAGACCAGCGCCACCGTGCCCTCGGGAGGCGCGGCCGGAGACGACGGCTCGTGCCCGGGCAGGGCTCGCAGCGTGCCCGAGGGTGGAAGAGTCAGCCTTCGCAAGACATCTCCCATCGCCCTCTCCCGCTGCGCCAGTCGGGGACCCCCGGGACGGCCCTGCCCGTCACCTGGAAATGGATCTCATCACGCGTCCCCCACGCCGCCCATCCGTGACGACCGCATGCGCGTGGCGCTGACGGAACCAGCATCCTGCAACGGACGGATGCACGAAGCAGCGTCCACCACGTCACGCGCCAACTGCCCCGGGATGCCAGGAGCCGATGTCCACCGCTCCGCACCGCGAGTCGCGTGACACCCGTGCGCGAAGGACTTCTCCTGCGCGATGACAGCGCACACTCCCGTCGCCGGGCCCACGCACTGAATGTCGACGAGCACGTAGACCCACAGGGCCCCCCAGCTTCCGCGTGCGCAATACAGGTGCAACTTTCCCGCACAGAGGGCCACCAACACCGTGCACGTGCTCCCGGGGTGGCCTTCACGGAGCGGGCTCCGCGTGAGCCGTCCGGTGATTGCTGGAGACCGAGGAGCCGATGCAAGCAAGACGGTTGAAACGGAAGTGTCGCGGACTCATCCCCGTGCTGCTGCTCGTCGCGGGCTGCGGTCCCGTGGTGGAGGAAGTGCCACCGTCGCTCGGGCAGCGGGAGCAGGCGCAGGAAGACCTCAACGGCCTGTCCTTCAATGGCCTGTCGTTCAACGGCCTGTCGTTCAATGGCCTGTCCTTCAACGGCCTGTCCTTCGACGGGCTGACCACGAGCTCGTTCAACACGTGGTTCCAGTCGAACCCGGCCGTGGCCAACCAGGTGATGCGCTACGTGGTCCGCTGCGCCGTCCCCTCGGGGCAGACGCGCTCGTACACGGAGCCCTCCACGGGACAGTCGTATACGTGGCCCGGCGCGCTGGGGCTGGCGCCCGGCTGGGCCACCGGACAGACGGCCACGC
The DNA here is from genome assembly GCF_026626705.1 of Pyxidicoccus sp. MSG2. Taxonomy (NCBI): domain Bacteria; kingdom Pseudomonadati; phylum Myxococcota; class Myxococcia; order Myxococcales; family Myxococcaceae; genus Pyxidicoccus; species Pyxidicoccus sp. MSG2. The sequence goes on along the minus strand of NZ_JAPNKC010000001.1, from coordinate 7,932,523 downwards.
TGTACGAGCAGCAGGCGGTGTCCGCGTGCCTGGCCGCGCACGCCAACCGGCTCGGTGAGGAGGTGTCCATCTCCATCCTGGGCCGGGACGCGGCGGGCGCGGCCATTCCCTATTCGGCGGCGGAATTGACGTCGCACTCGCGGAGGGAGTCCTGCTTCTTCGGCAACCTCTTCGCCGGACAGGGCCTCTTCGTGGGAGCCGAGCGCGAGCCGCTGGGGCCCGCCGAGAGCACCTCGCGCGCGTGCGGCGCCCTGCTCAACGGTGGCGGCGAGGCCACCGCCTCCTGCGGGCCCCTGGTCTACGCGGGCGCCTGCACGACGTACTGCACGCTGCACTCCAGCGGGCTCTACTTCGAGTCGTGCACGTACAACGGCATCACCTACCACCGGCCCCTCACCACGCGGCTGCGAGTCCAGGATGTCCATGCGTGCGGAGACACCGTGTGCCAGGCCACGGAGCGGTGTGGCACCTCCACCCGCTATGACAACTGTGGCCTGGACTGCGGTTCCTGCCCCTGAGTCGGGGGCGGTGGAGGGCAGCGTCGGCGGCGCTGCCCCCGCGAGGGCTCAGCCGCAGGTGCCGCAGTCGTCCCTGCAGGTGAGGTAGTCGTTCTTCTCCCCGCAGGACTCGGTGGGCTGGCAGATGCCATCACCGCACTTGTAGAGGCTGCGCTTGTCCAGGCGCGTGGTGAGGGCCGGGTACTTCACCCCGTTCCAGGTGCAGGACGCGTAGAAGGACTTCGAGTCATCCAGCTCGCAGTGCCGCTCGCACCGGCCGACGTAGACGAGCGGCGCGCACCGGCGGCGGTTGAGCTCGAGGTCCTCGGCGGAGTCGTCCGCGGACGTGTCGCCCGAGTCGAGCGCTTCCGCCACCTCGTCCTCCTTGTCCCCCCGGCTGGCCACCACCGAGCAGGCTCGCGACGAGCTCTCGCGCGGCTTGAGCCGGCCCTTGTCGCGGCCCACTTGGACGCCCTCGTTCGTGAAGAGGTTGCCGAAGAAACACGACTCCCGCCATGGGTACTGCTTCAGCTCCTCGTCCGTGACGGGAATGGCCCTTCCATCCGCACGCCGTCCCAACACGGAGATGGGCACGTGCTGGTTGTACTTGTTGGCATGCGCGGCCAGGCATGCGGACACCACCTGTTGCTCCCGGAGCGTGGCCGCCACGCCTGACGCCCACCCGGGCGCCAGCCCCAGGCTTCCGGGCCAGGTGTACGTCTGTCCCTCCGCAGTGTAGCTGCGCACCTCGCCCGCCGGCACGGCACAGCGGACCACGTAGCGCATCACCATGCTGGCGAGCGTCGGATCCTCGTCGAACCAGGACGTGAAGGCGCTGCTCGACAGCCCATTGAAGGACAGGCCGTTGAACGACAGCCCATTGAACGACAGCCCATTGAACGACAGCCCATTCACGGAGAGGCCATTGTCACTTTGAAGCGCCTGGTCCGTGCTCCCGGTGCGTGCAGGGGGTTCGAACGCCTCGGGCGTCTGGGTCGGGACGCAGGCAGTGAGAAGCACCAGCAACGCCAGACACACTCCCACTCTCCGCTTGTGCATTCCAATGGGGGGCATGCATTTCCTCGTGCGAGTCTTCGTGGACACCGGACGAGGCACCCTGCCCCATCCGAAGGGGTGGGCCGGAGTGGGCAGGAGCGCGATGAACCCCTCATGAAGGGGATACCCGGCTGCCTTCCGTCCGAGCACCGGACCTGTACCGAGGAACAAGGCTTCCATTCCAACAGCGACAGGCCGTGCGTCGCTCGACGAACACGCGGGCGCATGGCACGGCTCGGCTGCCCTGGCGCCTGTCTTTGACGCGATGAACGGGAGCATCCGGAAACGTGTGCCCGCGAGGGTCTTCCGCCGGACAGATGCGCGGGAGTGCACCGTCGAATGACTTGGAAGATTCCGGACAGTGACTACTTCCATGAGACCCCGCAGCAGCCCCCGGTTTCCCATGCACACATCCCTGCTTTGTCGTCCGCTCCGCGCGTCCTCCGTGCTGCTCCTCGCCACCGTGCTGCTGACCCTGCCGTCCCGGGCACGGGCCGCGACGCCGCTGGAGGACAACCGCCGCATCACCGAGGGCTACATCCAGCTCGCCTATGAGATGGGCGCCGTGCTGGACCCGACGCTCCAGCCTGGCGGCACCAGCAGCGTCCGTCCCAACTGGTACGTCTTCGCACCACACGCCTCGCGCACCGGTGGTGAGGGCATGCTCGGCACGGCCATCGCCCGGAGCATCCTCGACGCCGCGCGCGGGCAGCCCTCGCAGTCCGTGCCGGGAGCGCTCCAGCGGGTGGGCCTCACCGGCGACGCCGAGCTCTCCGCCGAGCGGCTCGGCCTGCAACTGGTGCTGTATGGCCTGCCCGTCGACGCGGCCGCCTCGCTCGCGTCGCTCGCCACGGCGATGAACTGGGACGCGCTGGCGGACCCGCGCACGCTCGTCGCCACCGCGTCGCGCTTCGCCGCCATCTACTCGAGCGCGCCCGCCCTGCTCCCGCTGGACAAGGCGGAGCGCGTGGTGGTGACGCTGGAGCGCACGTTGCACGAGGGCAACCTGGCCATCTTCGGTGACATCGGCGGCGCCGGGCGGCTCTACCTCGACTGGCGCCAGGGCGCGGGCTCGGTGACGCCGGAGCGCGTGCTCACGGAGTTCACCCTGCCGGGCGCGGTGCCGGCCGAGTCGCGACAGGCGTATGACTTCGCGGTGGCCCACGCGCACGACACGCCGCGCCCATATGAGTTCGACGTCCTCTTCCCGGGCATGCACTGGAAGAGCCTGCTGGTGGCCGCCTTCGCCGTGTACGAGCAGGCCCGCCTCGCGCCCACGCCGGCCGGGCGCGACGCGCTCATCGCCATGGGCAACAACTACATCGCCTGGCGCGAGCAGCACGACATGGCGCAGCCCGTCTTCACGCCCTCCCCGCCCCGCGCGGACGAGGTGTCCCGGGCCGCGCTGCTCCAGGCGCTCACCCCGCTGCTCACCACCGACTTCGGCACGGTGGAGTGGAACTACGCCGACTACGCGTACAGCCTGCCGGACCGGGACGGCAATCCACTCACCTCTCCGCCCACGGAGTACAGCTGGGCCGTCTTCTGGGACCGCTGGACGGGCATCCTCTACGCCTTCGACGCGGCCTACCTCCAGCCGGAGGGGCTGTGGGTGATGCCGGAGCCCCTGGTGGACCCCACGGCCCCCTCCTCGGGGGACTAGCCCCATGGGACGTTCGCGGCACCGGGGCCGCCACGAGCAGGCGACACGGGGGGTGGCAGACGCCCCCCCGGCCTCCGGACAGGCGAAGTCCGCGGACGTCTTGACGCCCCCGGTGATGCGGGAGACGTTCAATGTATCAATGGGTCCCGTGCCGCCTCTCTCCGTGAAGTCCCAGGAGCGCCGCTCCACCGAACGTGCGCCCCTGCCCGCGGCTGCCGCCGACGAGGCGGGTCTGTCCCCCGAGGCACGCCTGTGCGTGCTGCAGGAGATGATGGAGGAGGCGTTCATCTCCCTGGACGCCCATGGCTGCATCCGCGAGCTGAACGGCCGCGCCGCCGCGCTGCTGGGCCAACCCGCCGAGCAGTTGCGTGGGCAGGAGCCGTGGGGTGCCTGGCCCGAGCTGGCGGGCACCGTGCTGCACGAGCGGCTGATGACGGCCCTCACCACTCGCGAGGGCGGGCGCTTCCTCGCGGAGCTGCCCTCGCGCATGTGGCTGGAGGTGACGGTCCGCGCCGTGGGCGACGAGACGTGGGTGCTGGCCGCCGACATCACCCGCCGCCAGCAGGCGGAGACCGAGGTGGCTCGCACCGAGGAGCGCTTCCGCCAGATGGGCGAGCGCTTCCAGGTGGCGCTGGAGTCCGCGCAGATGGCCGTCTGGGAGACGAACCTCGCCACCGGCCATGTGTTCCGCTCCGAGGGGCATGACCGGCTCTACGGCTACCCGGAGCCCCTGCCGGAGTGGACCCACGAGCGCTTCCTCGCCTCCATCCACCCGGAGGACCGGCCCGAGGTGGAGTCCCAGGTCGCCGCCCTCTTCTCCAGCAGCATGGATGCCTATGCCTCCACCTTCCGCACCCGGTGGCCGGACGGCTCGTGGCACTGGCTCATCAGCCGCGCGAAGGCGCTGCGCGACGCGGCGGGGCACGTGGTGGTGGTGCGCGGCGCCATCCTCGACGTCACCGCGCTGAAGGAGGCGGAGACGGCGCTGCAGGAGGCGGTGCGCACGCGCGACGACTTCCTGTCCCTGGCCAGCCACGAGCTGCGCACGCCGCTGACCTCGCTGCGCCTGCAGCTCCAGATGCTGCGGCGCATGGCGGAGACCGTGCCGGGGGAGCCGCTCGCCGCGCCGAAAGTCGTGGCGAAGCTGGACACCACCGAGCGCCAGCTCCGCAGGCTGGGCGCGCTGGTGGACAACCTGCTGGACGTCAGCCGCATCCAGACGGGCAAGCTGGACTTCCAGTTCACGGAAGGCGACCTGGCGGCGGCGGTGTCGGACCTCGTGGCGCGCTTCGCGGACGAGGCGCGGCAGGCGGGCGTGACCCTGAGCGCGCAGGTGGACGGGCCGGCGCGGGGTCGCTTCGACCGGCTGCGCATGGAGCAGGTGGTGAGCAACCTGCTCGCCAATGCGCTGCGCTACGGCGCGGGCAGTCCCGTGCGCCTGACGCTGACCTGCGAGGAAGGCACCGTCCGGCTGGTGGTGAGGGATTACGGGCCCGGCGTGGCGGAGAAGGACCGCGAGCGCATCTTCGAGCGCTTCGCACAGAACCCCAACGCCGTGCACAAGGGCGGCCTGGGGCTGGGGCTCTACATCGTCCGGCAGATTGTCGAGGCGCACCACGGACGCGTCCGCGTGGAGGAGGCACCCGGCGGCGGCGCGGCCTTCGTGGTGGAGCTGTCGCTGTAGCCGTGCGCCACGGTGTCAGGGCTCGTCACTGATGAAGGCAAATCCCTCCGACGCGTCGAGCCGGTAGCCGGGGTCCTCGAACACCACGCGCGCGCCGGTGCCCTCGAGCAGCTCGCGCACGAAGCTCACGTGCACGCGCAGGGAGTTGTCGTGCAGGCGCGGGTCATAGTCCGCGTCCCACATGGCGCGCACACACGCCTCCTTCGGCAGCGTGCGCCCCGGCTGCCGGGCCAGCGCGTACAGCAGCCGGCGCGGCAGCACCCGCTTCGCCAGGGAGACGGTGCGCCCCGAGGCGCGCAGCTCGTGCTGGCGCGCGTCCACCACCACCGCCTCCGCGACTCCGGGCGGCGCATCGCCCGCCGCAATCGCGCTCCGTGGGGCCAGCGCGCGGGCCAGCTCCGGAATCAGCTCCGGGTCCACCTCGCCCGCCGAGGCCTCGCGCGCGGCGGCCTCGAGCGCGGCCTGCGCGTCCAGGGTCCGCTCCGCCCGCTGATGGAGCAGGGCTCGCGACAGGTGGCCCAGCGCGCGCTCCAGCGCGAAGTCCTCGCCGCGCGCCAGCGGGTCCAGCGACGCGAGCAGCCCGGTGACGCGCACGCTGTCCCCCTGCATGGCGGCATGGAGGGCCGCGAGGGCGCGCTGGCGGGCGGCCACTCCCGGGCGCACCTCGCGCGGCTCCACGGCGGCGGGGAGCGCCACCTGCCGGGTGACGTCCGCGGCGCGCGCCACCTCCGCGGCCCGGGCCAGCCCGTTCGCGCCCCGGGCGAGGGCGTCGGACTCCACCAGGTCCAGCAGCGCCAGCCCCTCCGCGCGCCGGCCCAGCTCCAGCAGCATGCGCCCGGCGCCGAGGCGCGAGAGGTGACGGATGAAGAGGTAGCCCGCGTGCTCGGCGCGGGCCTCCGTCTCCCGCAGCGCGGCGAGCGCGGCACGCCGCTCGCCGCGGTCCGCCCGGCACCACGCGGCGATGCAGTCCAGCTCCAGCGCCAGCCGGGGCGCGCCCAGCCGGCCCAGCCGCTCGCGCGCCTTCGCCAGCGCGGCCTCTGCCTCCGTAATCCGGCCCAGCCGGCTGAGGATGCCCGCGGACAGGGCCGTCACCATCGGCCCGCGCGAGTCGAGCGGCGCGCCCTCCAGCAGCGACACGCACTGCGCCAGCGGCTCCGCCAGCTCGCTGTCACGGCCCTCGATCCAGAGCATCAGCACGCGCGCGTACGCGCACCAGCCCAGCACGCGCCGGTCCTCCGACGCGGCCGCGGCGGAGTCCAGCATCTCCAGCGACTCGTCCAGCCGGCCCTGGAAGAAGCGCAGCGCCGCCCACGCGAGGAGCTGCTGGAGGAACACCTCCGGCTGGCGCGGCATGGGCATGGACCCGAGCGTCCGCTCACAGGTGTCCACCTCCAGCGAGAAGAGCGCCACGCGCACCAGCACCGTGCCCACGTCCTCGCGCAGCGCGTCCCCTTCCTCCGAAGGCGCATCCTCCAGGGAGGCGCGCAGCTCCAGCAACCCGGCCAGGGCGTGGCGCAAATCCAGCAGTCGCACCAGCGCCCGCGCCCGGGCCAGCCGCACGTCGGCGGTGCGCAGCTCCGGGGGCAGCGAGTCCAGCAGCGAGAGCAGCTCCGCGGCGGCGCCCAGGCGCACCAGGCTTTCCGCCTGCTCGACGATGAAGGCCGCGCGCGCCTCGCGACGGCCGAGGGCCTGGAGGTGACGGCACACCGCGCGCACGCGCACCACGGCGGGCAGCGGCTCGCGCTCGAGCAGCGCCAGCAGCGACTCGTGCGCGGCACGCGCCTCGTCCGGGGTGAGCAGCGAGGTGAGGGCCTCGCGCACCAGGTCGTGCAGGCCGTGCCGCCCCTGTGCGTCCGTCTCCACCAGCAGCCTCGCGCCCAGCCGCCGCAGCGCCTCGCCGGGCCCGTCTGGCTCTCCGCCGGGCAGCACGTCCTGGAGCGCGCCGGGCGGCAGCGGCACCTCGCTGAGCGCCAGCACCGCGGCCAGCCGCCGCTCGTCCCCGGGCAGCGCCGCCAGCGCCGCGCGCACCGGCTCCTCGTCCCCCGCGTCACCGGCATGGGCGCGGCGCAGCAGGAAGGGCACGCCTCGCGAGCGGGCCCACGCGGCGTCGAAGCCCTCGCGCATGCCGTACAGCGAGTCGAGCTGCTCCCACAGGGCGCGGGCCGAGGACTCGGCCAGGCCGTCCAGGCGCAGCTCGAAGCGGTCCGGGCTGGCGGCGCGCCGGGGCACGGACTCGCGCGAGGTGACCAGCAGCGCCCCCTGCCGCAGGCGGCCGCCCACCTCCTCCACCAGCGCGGCGCGCTCCGCCGGCTTCAGCCCGTGCAAATCGTCCAGCACGCACAGCGCGCGGCGCGCCTCCAGCGCCAGGGCCAGGTCCTCCAGGCGCGAGGCATCCGACAGCGCCTGGGCCACGGGCGCGTCGCTCAGCAGGCGGCGCACGTCGTCCACCACGGTGTCCAACGTGTCGCCGGGACGCACGCGCCGGTGCACGACGGGGCCCCGGTAGCGCGCCGCCACCGCCGCCGCCAGCGCGGACTTGCCCACGCCGGGCAGGCCGTAGACGACGCCGGTCCGCACGCGCCGCAGCATGCCTCCGAGGCGTTGCACCTCCTCGGCACGGCCCACGAAGACAGCGGGGGGCCCGAGCCCCTGACGAGACGACGTGTGCATTGGAGAACCATTGTAGGGCCGGAATGACCCGCGCTGGCAGTCACAGCGTTGACGGGCCCGAAAGGCCGCTCGTCAGGCGCCTCTGTCGGCTCCCGTATACATGCGGGGCCGGGCCCCCGGACGTACCGCACCGGAGGCTCGTTTCGGCAACGGGGTGCGAGGCGTGCACACTCCAGTTTCGTACACGCGGCGCCTTCTCAGAAGGAATTGGCGCCGGGAGTGAAACCCACCGCGGCCGAATCGCGCATCATGCCTGCCATCATCCGATGCCCGGGGCTCGTTGCTGGAGTCGCCACGGTGTCATCGGGCCCGCCGTCCGGAGGCGCTCCGATGTGGATTGAGACCATCATCATGCCGCGCGAGGAGTTGGAGTCCTACATCCCCGCGCCGCAGCGAGACCGACGGAACGTCCTCAAGATGGCGGCGAGCGAGGGACGGGCCCTCCGAGACGCCGTGATGGGTTTCCTGGACACCCACCAGCTCTCGGACGCGGTGAAGTGGATGAGCGAGCCGGGCTTCCTTCCCATCATCACCATCCACTGCACGGACCTCGCGCTGTCGAAGCTGCGCGAGGCCGCCGACTTCGTGGTGGGCTGTGCCGCCCCCGTTGAAGCCTACCCGGCGCTGGTCCGCCCGCAGCCCCAGATGGCTCCCGAGGCGATGCTGCCGGCCGTTGCTGCTTACGAACCCCGACTCTGACCCACGCTACCGCCCGCCCCCGCGCTACGCGCGCGTTGACGCGAGGAGCGTGGTGGGCTCGTGCGTGACGGGGAAGTTGACCGAGTTGGCGATGAAGCACTTCGCATGCGCTTCGTGGTGGAGCGCGTGGGCCTTCTCCCGGTCGGAGCCCGCGGCGAGCGTGACGCGCGGGCGCAGCACCACGCCGGTGAAGCGGCCACCGCCATCCGCGTCCTCGGACATGAGGCCCTCGGCCGCGTCCACGTAGTCCATCACCACCACGCCGGCGGTGGCGCACAGGTGCAGGTACCAGAGCTTGTGACAGGCCGACAGCGAGGCCACGAGCAGCTCCTCCGGGTTCCACCGCTTCGGGTCTCCACGGAAGGTCGGGTCGGACGAGCCCGGAATCACGGGCTTGCCCTCCACGCTCAGCTCATGGGCGCGCTCGTAGCCGCGGTAGCTCGCGGTCCCCGCGCCCGTGTTGCCCGTCCACTTCAACGCCACCTTGTAGCGGTGCTCGTGTCCCGACATGACGCCTCCCAGGAGGTCTGGCGCGCGTTGGATATGCGCCGGCCTCCGGGGAGGCAAGTCTTCCCGTCACCGCCTCACGGAGTGGCGATGCGGCGGTAGCGCGCCTCCAGGAGCTGGTAGACGGCGTAGGCCACCAGCCCGAGCGCCACCAGGCCCAGCAGCCACGGGCCGAACGGCTGCGCCGCCAGCGTGCCCAGCGCCTCACCGAGGCCGCCCGCCTCGCCCGGGTCCGCGTCCACGGCGGCCTGGATGAAGAAGGTGCCCACCAGCAGGAACACCACCGCGCGGGCCAGCACGCCGGCCTTGCTGATGCGCTCCACCCACGTGCGCTGGCGCGCGGCCAGGCCCGTCAGGCTCAGCTTCTCCAGCGTCTTCCCCTTCACCACCTGCTTGAACTGGTACACGGCGAAGCCAATCACCCCCACGCCCACCGCGCCCACGAGCACCTGGCCGAAGGGCTTCGACATCAGCTCCGCCGTCATGCTCTTCGTACCCCCGCCCCGGCTGGCATGGCCGCGCAGCAGGTTGAAGGCGAACAGCGCGAGGCTGGCGTGAATCACCCCGCTGATGGCCGGCACGGCGCGCGCGACGAGCCCCTTGCCGGAGCGGCCCTTGCCCTCCACGTCCAGCACCGCCTGCACGAAGCGCCAGACGGCGAAGGCCAGCAGGCCCAGGCCGAGCAGGACGAGCAGCACCGAGCCGAAGGGCTGACGCGCCACCTCCAGCACCGCGCCGCGCGGGTCCGTTGCGCGGCCGCCTTGCCCCAGGGCCAGCATCAGCGCCAGCACACCAATCACCGCGTAGACGGCCGCGCGGGCGGCGTAGCCCACCCGGGCCGCCAGCTCCACGCCGCTCCTGCCGGCCTGCCGCCCCGCGTGCGTCACGCGTCGCAGGTCGGGTCCTCGCAGTGCTCCCGTCGCCATGTCTCCCCCTTGTCGAGTCGAGTCCCCGTCCCGGCAGCCCCTGGGAGACGATGCGCATGGGCAGGCCTTCCCCCAATGGGCGCTCGGCTGGCTGCCCGCCTTCCCGTCCGCACGCGGGCGCGGGACGGCAGCGGGTAGCACCTCTCCCTACTCAAGAGGGCGGTGGGGTCCGCGCGGATTGGCGTCCCCAGGCCTCGACGGGCATGCTCCGGGCGGATTCTGCCCACACATGAGCACCCGTCCTTCCGCTGACCTCCTCCGGCCCCACGCCTCGCGCTCCGACGCCCACCGCCTCGCGGCGAGCCGGAAGCCCTGGCACCGCGCCCTGCCCTGGCTCACCGCGCTCCTCCTCGTCGCCTGCAAGGGCTCGGCGTCCGCGCCTGCTTCGGCCACTGCCTCGAAGCCCGAGCCCGCCGCGCCCGCGGCCGCCACCCCGGCGCCCCAGGCCCCGGCTACGAGCACCGCCGCCGTCCCCGAGAAGGACGACGCGGCCACGCGTGAGGAGCTGGCCGGCATCCTCACCCGCTACCGGCAGAACATCGTCCTCGCCGCGGACGAGGCCGCCCTGGACGAGGACACCCGCGAGCGCGCGGCCATCGTCGGGCGCATGCTCTTCGATGAGAATCGGCACGCGCTGGAGTCCCTCGGCGAGCGGCTGCACGGTGCGCTCACTTCCGGTACCGAGCCCGCGCCCGTCACCGCGTTCCTGGACTGGCTGGAGAAGGACGCCGAGCTGCACGACGCGGACAAGCTCGCCTTCAAGGACACGCTGGCGGAGGTGCGCGACACGCTCGCCGCCCTGCCCTCCGCGCCCGCGTGGAAGGCGCCGCTGCTCGCCCGCGTCGAGGAGGACCAGCGCGCGCTCCAGGCCATCCAGGCCCTCTACGAGAAGGAGATGCAGGCCGTCTTCGGCCGCTTCGACACGCGCGGCATGGCCGTGCGCCGCGAGGCCTGGGAGACCTACGTCACCTTCCTCAAGGGCCGCTTCACCCGCGAGTCCATCCTCAAGTCCTTCGACGAGACGCTGGGCTCGCTGGACGGGAGCATGCGCGGCAAGGGCCCGCGCAAGGAGGACCCGGCCATCATCACCGGCAACTCGCTGCCGCCGAAGACGCTGGTGCTCACCTTCGACGACGGCCCGCACCCGAAGTTCACCCCGTCCATCCTCGCCACGCTGGAGAAGTACGGCGTGAAGTCCATCTTCTTCGAGGTGGGGCAGAACGTCGCCGTGCGCGGCAAGGGCGCGGGCGACGCGGGCACGCTCAACCGCACCGAGGCGTCCGCGTACTCCGAGCGCATCCTCCAGGCAGGGCACCTGCTCGCCAACCACTCGCTGACGCACGCCTTTCTGCCCAAGCTCAGCGACGCGCGGCTGGAGACGGAAATCGACGAGTCGAAGCGCATCATCGAGGAGGTGACGAACAGCCGCATCGCCCTCTTCCGTCCGCCCTACGGCGCGCGCAACGAGAAGGTCGCCGCGGCCCTCGCGGCCCGGCAGCTCAGGGCCTTCCTGTGGAACGTGGATGCGCTCGACTGGAGCGACCCCATCCCCACCTCCATCGCCAACCGCGTGGTGCAGCAGGTGGAGGCCAACGGCCGCGGCGTCATCCTCCTGCACGACGTGCACAGCCAGACGACGGAGGCGCTCCCGCTCATCCTGGAGACGCTCCAGACGCGCGGCTACCGCTTCGTCCTCTGGGACGGCACGCAGATGGTCGGCGACCCGGCGGACGGCGGTGTGCCCGCGGTGGCCACGCCCGCCCCCGCGCCCGCCGCGCTGTACCGCGAGAGCTGGGCGGTGGTCATCGGCATCAACGCGTACCAGAAGTGGCCCAAGCTCTCCTACGCGGTGAACGACGCGGAGGGCGTGCGCGACCTGCTCGTGCGCAAGTACCGCTTCAAGCCGGAGAACGTCACCGTGCTGCTCGATGCGGAGGCCACGCGCGAGCGCATCCTCTCCGTGCTCGGGGACTCGCTGGCGGACCCGAAGAAGGTGCAGCGCGAGGACCGCGTCTTCGTCTTCTTCGCGGGCCACGGCATCACCCGCCGCCTGCCCAACGGGAAGAGCCTCGGCTACATCGTCCCGGTGGACGCGGACACGTCCAACTACCAGAGCACGGCCATCTCGATGACCAACTTCCAGGACATCAGCGAGGCCATGCCCGCCAAGCACGCCTTCTTCGTCATGGACGCCTGCTACAGCGGCCTGGCGCTGACGCGCGGCGGGGCTCCGACGGGCGGCGACGTGCGCAAGTACCTCCAGGAGGTGACGCGGCGGAGCGTGCGCCAGGTACTCACCGCGGGCGGCGCCGACGAGCAGGTGGCGGACCAGGGCCCCAACGGGCACTCCATCTTCACGTGGACGCTGCTCCAGGGCATGGAGGGGCAGGCGGACCTCAACACCGACGGCTACGTCACCGCGTCTGAACTGGCCGCGTACGTGGGCCCCACCGTGTCCTCACTGTCGAAGCAGACGCCCGCCTTCGGCAGCATGCCCGGCAGCGAGGGCGGCGAGTTCGTCCTCGAGCTGTCCCACGAGGGCGAGTTCCTCAGCGAGAGCTCCGAGCAGCTCGACACCGAGGCCATCCAACTCAATGCGGAACTGGAGCGCGTGCGCTCCGAAATCGCCGCGAAGACGGCGCGCAACCAGGCCCTGGCGCGCGAGCTGGAGGCGGCGAAGAGCCAGCTGTCACAACTGCAGGACGCCGGCACCGCGACCACCGTGGCGGCCACGCCGGTGCCGGCCGCCACGCCCCAGGAAGAGGCCCGCCGCCGCGGCGACCGCGGCATGACGCTCTACCGCGAGAAGCGCTACGAGGAGGCCCTGGCCGAGTTCCAGGCCGCCGCGCGCCTGGACCCGAAGGACGCGCAGGCCACCAACAACGTGGGCTTCGTCCACTTCCGCCGGGGCGAGTACGCCGAGGCGGTGAAGTGGCTGGAGAAGACGCTGGAGCTGGACCCGCAGCGCGCGGTGGCCTTCCTCAACCTGGGCGACGCGTACGACAAGCTGGGCCGTAAGCCGGACGCGGCGAAGGCATATGGGCGCTACCTCGCGCTCCTGCCCAACGGCCCCGCCTCGGACACCGTGAAGGAGAAGCTGGCGCGACTGGGCCGCTGAAAGCCTCGCCAGCCCTCCTCCCCTGGAAGCTCACTCCGGCAACAGGGTCATCGTCCCCGGCATCGGCCCGCCGCTGCCGTGGTCGCGGTCGAAGTTGGCGAGCTCGTGCAGCCGGTACATCACCGTGGTGGTGTCGTTGTTTGCCGTCGGCGTCAGCAGGATGGCCATGGCCTCCTCGGGCGTCGCGGCGTCGGCGACGCTCCGCAGGACGTCGTTCTTCACGTCCGTCGGCATCGGGAAGCCGTTGGCGCCCTGGTTCAAATCGATGGCCGCCATGTAGTCCTTCACGATCTGCTGGACCTGCTGGGCCTCGGCATTGGTGAAGGACACCGACACCGTCTCGCCGCTCCCCGTTGCGCCCGGGTACAGGCCCTGCGTGGCCTCGATGGTGCCGGGCATCAGGTCCGGCAGCGTCACCGCATAGGTGTACCCGGACGGGTCCTCGGGGTCCTTCCACTCGCCACTGACGGTGAAGGTGACGGGCCCCTTGGTACCCGTGTACTGGAACTCCGTCGGGCCGCCGGCGTCGTAGGTCGTGGTGACGTACTCGCCGCTCTCGATGGTGGCCTCGCCCAGGTCGAAGAGCATCGTCACCTCCCGGGAGAACGACTCGGAGGCAATCTCCACCGTGGCCGCGTTGGAGGTGCCCATCGCCGGGTCGTTCTTCGGCAGCTCTCCCGTGGCGAGGAAGCGGTTGTAGGCCGCCAGTCCCTCGGGCCGGGAGATGTCGAAGTCCACCTGCCGCGCGGACAGCCCGCTCACCGACAGCGTGTCGGACACGCCCAGCGGGCCGAAGCTGGCCTCGGTGTTGCGCGACACCGCCTCCGTCGGGCCGACGGTGACGCGGACCGTCTTGTCGTCCAGCTTGGAGACAGAGAGGGCCATGCCCTTCGCCCGCTCGACGCTGAGGCCCGCCGTGAAGTCGAAGAGGCCGGCAATGTTCTTGAACGTCAGCGACATCCCGGCCTCCGCGAAGGCCTCGCCGGTGAGCGTCACGGTGGCGCCAACGGGCAGGTTCTGCGGCAGCGTGGGGTTGAGCTGCGCGGCGGCCTGCTCGGGTGTGGTGATGGCCGAGGCAGCCGCGGTCGGCAGCGTCACCTCGTAGCCGCCCCGCACTCCCGTCTGGCCGGTGACGCTGCCAGAGGCCCACTTCGTATCCACCTCCAGCTCCCCCTTCACGCCGACCTCGGCCTGCACGCTGAACGTCGTGGTGCCGGGAGTCCGCGTGAAGCCCGCATCCAGCTGCGTGTACGCGGCCACCGACAGCGAGACGATGCCCGCTTCAATCTTCGCCCCGCCCTCGATTGTGGCCGACCCGGAGATGCCGCCCGGTCCAATCATCATCGAGCCCTTGGCGCTCGCCTCGCGGGAGAGGGTCGCCAGCGGGCCCTTGGGCATGGACGGGGCGGCGTCCGGCACGTTCAGCGGGTTGCGCTGCGTGGTTCCCGGCGCGCTCCCCCCGAAGCTGTCGGTGAACAGGCTCCCCCCTGGAGTGGTGCCCCCCGTCTGCTGCGGCGGGCCCGCGGGCCCCTGCTGCGGGGCGTTGATGGCCCCGTTGTTCGAAGGCAGCACGGTGTTGATGAACTGCCTGAAGCTTCCAATCGGTCCCGGCATGTGAACTTCCCCCTCTGAGACAGTCACGAGGGTTGTCGCGCGGAACGCGGCGGAGGATGAATTAAACCGAGTTAAATCCGCGCCCCGTCAGCCGAACCGCTCCTGGAAGGCGCGCAGGTTGGGGCCGTCCCCGCCCCGCTCCCACACCGCGAACACCACCCGCTCGAAGACGCCCGGGAAGGAGTCGAGGGCCCCGGAGAATGCGTCCGCCGCGTCGTACGGGTCATTGCGGAAGGCGCCGCAGCCCCACGCCCCCAGCACGAGGGTGCGGTGGCCATGGCGTGCCGCCACCTGGAGCACCTTGATGGCCCGCGCGTGCAGCACCTTGCGCAGGCGGTGCACCAGGTCCGGAGCGTTGCGCCGGGCCGAGCCGGCATTGGGCGCGGGCGCGGTGATGAGGGACACGCAGAAGGGCCGCTCCAGCAGCGTGAGCCCCTCGTCCCGGAAGAAGGGCACGTCCGGCGAGTAGATGATGTGGTCCGTGTAGAGCGGCGAGGGGTCCGCGCGGTTGGCGTCGTAGTACTCGCGCTGCGTCAGGAGACACGCGTAGAGCGCCGAGCAGCGCGCCAGGTCCTCCTCCTGCGCCTTCGCTCCGCCCAGGAAGCCGCCGCCCGGGTTCTTCGCCGACGCGAAGTTGAGCGCGACGACGCCCGCCACGCCCTCCCCTTCCACCAGCCTGCGACAGGCCTCGCCCGTCTTCTCCGACGTCACCTCGATGCGGGGCCGGCCCGTGCCCACGGGGGACTCGGGCAGCACCCGCCGTCCGAAGTCACCCGGCAGGTAGAGCTCCGTCCCGTCCCTGGCGTGCTCCACCTCGGCCCGGAGGGAAACGCGCTGCCCGGACGGCGCCACGTACTCCCCCCGCTCCACGATCTCCACCGTCTCCTGCGCGATTCCCTTCAGCGACATGACCTGCTCCCCGACAATCTTCGTGTCACAACAACACGAAGATTGTCGGGGGAACCTGACAGACCGACTGGCCGCCGCGGTGCTACTGGCAGCCGATGCGCGCCGTGTTGCTGACGGCGACGTTGTCGATCCACGCCTCGGAGGCGGACTTGCCCTGCGGGTGGACGAAGCCGTAGCCCACGATGAACCGGTCGAAGTTCCGCATGCCGATCTTGGGGAACGTGTGGGCCAGGGCACCGTCCCTGTAGACCTTGGTGCTGCCGTGGATGCTCGACGCGCTGTCGCGGCGGACCTCCCACTCCAGGCACACCCACTTGCCCGCGGCCATGCCCAGGCTGACCGGAGGGCCCTGGCGGTTCCAGCCCTGGCCATCGCGGAAGGACCAGTCGTCCAGCGCGAAGCCGGTATCCGAAATCACCTGGAGCTCGATGCCTCCGAAGTCGTCATTCAGATTCGTCAGCACGAAGAACGTCCCCATCTGTCCGAAGATGGCGGGCAGGGACTGCAGGTACACGTGCGCGCGCACGAAGAGCTGCGTGCTGAAGGCGGGGATGCGCTTCTCCCAGCGCGAGATGGCATCCCAGTCCTGGCCCACCGGCGCCTTGCTCTCATCCACTCCGTCCGCGGTGATGATGTGCAACCTGCCGCCCACCACCTCGGCGGTGGCGCGGTCCGAGCTGGCGCTCCACCCGTTGGTGCCCTTGTCGAAGGCCTCGCAGATGAGCGAGCCCGTCGGACACGTGGCGGTGGGGCTGACACCCGGGTCCGCGCCCGCGTCGGGGAAGGTATAGGTGCCCGAGTCCGCCCCGGTGCCCGCGTCCGTCCCGGTGCCCGCGTCCGCGGAGACGCCCGAGTCGGGGTTGTTGTCGTCGTCGTCGTTGTTGTCGTCGTTCGAGCACGCCGGCAGCGCGCCCAGCGCGAGCAGCGCGAGGGGCAGCACCACAAACCGATTGAAGCGCATAGGGTCCTTCCGAATCGGGCGCACAGGCCCGGGGGTGATTCCGAGTGCCCGCGGGGCCGGGCTGTCTCTGGGATGAAGGGGTCGGGCGGGCTCCCCGGGCCGGCGCGACCGTCCCGAAGAACTATCACCCGGGCTGGCTCCAGGTCACCCCGGCTGGAGGACCCCTGTAGTCGCCGGGCGTAGCTCCACGCACGCGAGAGCAGGCAGGCGCCGTGTGACAGGGTAGGGCTCCGGGGTGGGACGGAGCCGCCGTCGCAGGTGGGACGCGGGGCCGCCGAAGCCGTGACGGCATGTCACACCCCTGTGCCATGACGGATCTCTCCCGGGCGACGTGCGTCCTCCCGCCCCGCTGGCCCCGGACCTGCAAAACGGTCCGCATCTATTACTTCCGACGCCGGTGTCCCTTCCATGCGGCGTCGTCCCAGAGGAGCGTCATGAGCGCTGGTGTGCCCTTGAGAGTTCCGTTGCGAAGCCAGGCCCTGGTGGTGGCCCTGGCCGTGTACGCGTGTGGAGAGGCCCCGGTCGAGCTTCCCCGTGAGCCCCCGGCGCTGGCCGGAGAGGTCCTGGGAGGCCTTCCGAAAGAGGGAGGCGGAACGACTGTCACCGCGCAGGGCTACGAGCGGCAGGGCAACCTGCGCTCCGGCTTCCTGCGAAGCAGCTACGAGCCCGGCCCGGACGGGAGCATCAGCGGGCCGGTCATCAAGGGCTTCTCGCTGCGCAGCCTCGCGGGCGGCACGGGCTCGGTCGTGGACACGGGCGTCGTCGTCGAGGGCACGCTCCAGGTCCAGCGCAGCGTGCTGTCGGGCACCACGCCGAGCCTCGGCGCCTGCGCCACGCCGACCTATGGGGAGACGCGCGGCTGTGGCTGGAAGTCCGGCGGCCAGTGGCGGTGCGCTCCAGGGGCGAGCATCACGCTCGCCACGGGGGCCTGTGGCGTATCGGGCGCGGAGGACACGATGCTGCGCGTGTGCCGGGGCTCGGCGCCGTGCGAGTACGCGTCGACGGCGAAGCTGGCCTCGAACGACGACGCCTGTGGCACCCGTGCCGCGCACGTGACGTTCACCTGTCCGTCCACGGGCATCTTCTCCGTGCTGGTGGCCCCGTACTGGAGCCACCAGCCGCTGAAGTCCACGGTGGAGGCGGAGGACACCACCACGGCCGCGCCGTACTTCAGCGTCGTGCAGACGGGACTGGCGCTGGCGGGGGCGCCGGTGGAGGCCATCCGGACGGATGGGAGCGTCATCTCCATGCGCATCGCGGCCGTGTATGACGAGCTCGGCCAGAAGTACGTCCACCCGGGCCTCTACGGCACCGGCACCACCTGGCGCTACTTCGTGCAGGAGCCCCGGGCCGACGGCCAGTGGGAGCCGCTGTGCGGTGCCGACGTGGACGCGCAGGATGACGGCGGGGGGCTGCCGGTGGCCATTCCCGTCACCGGCTGGTGGGACGAGCACGCCAGCCGCAACGAGGACGCGCGCCTGTTCACCTTCTCGTGTGGCCGGGGCGTCATCACCAAGTGCTACCGCTGGGGCTACCGCCCGTGGGACGAACTCTCGGCACAGGGCACCGGCCTGTCGGCGGCGATGCTCCACCAGACCTGCACCCGCATGGCGCGCGCGGACTACTGCGGCAATGGCCAGTCGTGGACGCAGCCCAACACGCCCATCAATCTCTGGGACACGGTCGGCATCCAGACCCATGACGCGCCCCAGGAAGACCACTTCTTCGAGGCGGGCTGGATGCCTTGGGGTGCCACGTGCCTGCACGAGAAGCGCTGGTCGAATGCGCCGGACAATGTCTTCTACGAGGGCTGCCCCAACCTCTTCGACCACCTCCAGACGCCCACCGGTATCGAGCGGGTGCCCCGCTACTGCGAGAGCCCGGAGGAAGCCCTGAAGAAGGACGGCCGGACACCCCTCTTCAACGAGTCCGCCCAGAACCTCTTCCCACCCAGGGAGTGAGGGACGCCGACTGGCGGAGACTGGCGGCGAACGCGGAAACGGGGTCCACTTCGGGGCAGGCCTCGATGATGGACCCCGCTGACTCCAGCCCGCAGCCGCCGGACGACACCTGGCTCCCACCGGAGACCTTCGACGAGTACCGGCTGGTGCGCCCGCTGGGTGAGGGCGCCATGGGCCGGGTATGGCTGGCCGAGGACACGCTGCTCGGCCGGCCGGTGGCGGTGAAGTTCATCGCCGCCGCGCGGCCTTCGCCCGAGACGCGCGAGCGTTTCATCACGGAGGCGCGAGCGGTGGCGCGGCTCCAGCATCCCAATGTCGTCTCGCTGTTCCGCGCGGGCACGGTGGAGGGCCGGCCGTACCTCGTCTCGGAGTACCTGCGCGGCGAGCCGCTGTACACCCTGCCGCGTCCCCTGCCCTCCGAGCGCGTTCTGGAGCTGGCCATCGGCCTGGCGCGTGGACTGGCGGCGGCGCACCGACGCGGCGTGCTGCACCGCGACCTCAAGCCGGCGAACGCGCTGCTGACGGAGGATGGCACCGTCAAGCTGCTCGACTTCGGGCTCGCCAAGCTGCTCGACGGTGGGAGCATGGCTCGGCCCGTGACGGGCACGGTGCGCGAGCCCGGCGGCGTGGCCGAGCGCGACGTTGCGCTCGCATCCGGGACTGGCGTTGCGCCCGCGGAACCCGCCGAGGCCGCTGATGCGGCGCCCGCACGTCCCGCTCCGCTGCCCACCATGGCCGTGGGTACGGAGACGCTTCCCTCCGAGGCGCGGCCCCGGGTGGCCACGGGGACGGAGACGCTTCCTTCCGAGGCGCGGCCCCGGGTGGCCACGGGTCCTGACCCAACAGCTGGCATCCCCAACGGTGCACGAACGCGCCAGGGAGCCATCCTCGGCACGCCCCTCTACATGGCCCCGGAGTCCTGGCGCGGAGAGCCCGCCACGCCACGCACGGATGTGTACGGCCTGGGCGTCATCCTCTACGAGCTGGCCTCGGGTGCAGTCCCCTTCGCCGACGTCTCACTGGCGGAGCTGCCCGTGCGACTCCAGCGCGAGGACGCACCACCGCTTGCCGCGCGCGTCCCGGGCGTGGACCCACGACTGGCCGAGGTGGTGGACCGCTGCCTCCACCGCGACGCGTCCCGCCGCTACCCGAATGGAGACGCCCTGCGCGAGGCCCTGGAGGCACTCGCGTGGCGTCCGGGCCCCGAAGTCCTACCCGCGGGCAATCCGTACCGGGGACTCCTGCCCTTCGAGGCGGAGCACCGTGGCCTCTTCTTCGGCCGGGGTCCGGAAGTGCGCGCCGTGCTGGACCGGTTGCGCTCGGAGTCCTTCGTCCTCGTGGCCGCCGCGTCCGGCGTGGGCAAGTCGTCGCTGTGCCGCGCGGGAGTGCTTCCCGCGCTCGCCGCCGGAGCCCTGGGCCCCGTGCCCACGAGGGTGACGCTGTCGCCGGGACGCACGCCCCTGGCCGCGCTCGTCGCCGCGCTTGCGCCGGTGCTGGGCCTGCCAGAGACGGAGCTGGAGACCGGGCTGCGCGAAGCACCGGACGGAGTCGGCCGCGCGCTGCGGTCCCGCACCCGTCCCTCGGGAGCGCTGCTGTGCGTGGACCCACTGGAGGAGCTCTTCACGCTCGCGCCCGTGGAGGAGGCGCACGCCATGGCACGGGCGCTCGCCGCGCTCTGCCTGGATGCGCCGGGCGTGAAGCTCCTGGCCACCGTGCGCAGCGACTTCCTCGGGCAGGCCCTCACGCTGCCCGGCCTGGGCGAGGCGGCCGGACGCGCCCTCTTCCCGCTGCCGCCGCTGTCCGCCGTCGGCGTGAGAGAAGCCATCGAAGGTCCGGCACGCGCGCACTCCCACGCCTTCGAGTCGGAAGCACTGGTGGAGGCGCTCGTCGCTCCGGCGCTGCACGGCGAGGGGACGCTGCCGCTGCTCCAGTTCACCCTCGCGCAGCTCTGGGAGCGAAAGGACACGGGCCGGCGCCTGCTCACGGCCTCCGCGCTCGAGGACATGGGCGGCGTGGAGGGCGCGCTGGCCCGGCATGCCGACGCGGTGCTGACCTCGCTCTCTCCCGCGCAGCGCGTGGCGGCGCGTCGGGTGTTGCTCTCCCTCATCACTCCGGACGGCACCCGCGCGCCGCGCACCGCCGAGGCACTCGGAGCCAGCGAGCCAGCGACGCGCGCCGCGCTGGAGGCGCTGGTGCGAGGCCGCCTCGTCACCGCGCTCGATGCGGAGGCCGGCGGTGCGTACACGCTGGCCCACGAGGCGCTGCTGCGAGGCTGGGACACACTGCGCGCCTGGCGCGAGGGTGACGCGGAAGTCCAGCTCGCGGTGGCCCGCCTGGAGCGCGCCGCCACCGAGTGGGAGCGACTGGGCCAGCCCACCGAGGCCCTCTGGGGCGCGAAGGCCCTGGCGGAAGCAGAGGACCTGCCACGCGAGCGACTCGGCACGCGGGAAGCGACCTTCCTCGAAGCCTCGCTCGCGGCACGCCGTCAGCGCCTGCGCACCCGCTGGGCGCTCAGCGTCGGCGCCGTCACGCTGCTGCTGGTGGCCCTGCTGCCATGGGGCAAGGCGCGCTACGACCAGGCACACTCCCTCGCGGTGCTGCACGGCGTGGCGGAGAAGGCCGTGGCCGAATCGGCGGCCCGGCGCACCGAGGCCCTCGCCGCACGTCAGGCGGCCTTCGCCCGCTTCGACGCCTTCGACGAGCAGGGAGGCGAGGCGCTCTGGGCCACGGCCCTGACGAAGGTGACAGACGCGGACGCGGCCGGAGCCCAGGCCCAGCGAGCCCTGGAGCGAGTGCGCGAAGTGGCCCCGGACGATGCGGCCGCTCGAGAGCAGCTCGCCGCGCTGATGGTGGAGCGCCTGCGCTTCGTCCTCGCCACGCATCGTCCGACGGAAGCGGAGCCGCTGCGAGCCCTGCTCGCGCAGGTGGACCCGGAGGGCCGCCACCGCGCCCGGCTGGAAGCACCCGCGCGCGTGGACCTCGTCTCCACTCCCACGGGAGCCCGCGTGCGCGTGGTGCGCTACGTGGACGTGGGCGGCCGGAAGGAGGCGCGAGACGACGGCGAGCTCGGACGCACCCCGCTGAAGGACGCGAAGCTCGCCCCCGGCTCCGTGGTGCTGGTGCTGGAAGCGGAAGGCCACGCGCCGGTGCGGCTGCCCCTGCTGCTGGAAGCGGAGGGTGTGGAACACGTGTCGCTGACACTGCCCCTCGCGAAGACAGTGCCGGAGGGCTTCGTCTACATCCCGCCCGGGACGTTCCTGTCCGGGCACGCCGGGGACGAGGGACTGCGCCGCTACTTCCTGCACGCCTGGCCGCTGCGCCCGGTGCGGACGGACGCGTACCTCATCGCTCGTCACGAGACGACCTTCGGCGAGTGGATGGCCTTCCTCGACACGCTGCCCGCGGAGGAAGCCACCCGCCGCGCGCCCAGGCTCCAGCAGCTCCTCAACGGCGTGGCGCTGGAGCGCGGCCCACGCGGGCACTGGCAACTCACCCTGTCCCCCTCCACCGCGCGTTACGTGGCGAGCGAGGGCGAGCCGGTGCGCTACTCCGCCCGCAACACACGCACGGAGCAGGACTGGCGCCGCTTCCCCGTGTCCGGCGTCTCACTGGAGGACGTGCGCGCCTACGCCGCCTGGCTGGACGCCACCGGCCGGGTGCCGGGCGCGCGGCCCTGCTCGGACTTCGAGTGGGAGCGCGCCGCGCGGGGCGCCGACGCGCGCATCTACCCGCACGGGGACGTGCTCGCGCCGGACGACATCAACCACGACGTCACCTACGGCCGGCAGCCGGGAGGCTTCGGCCCGGACATGGTGGGCAGCCACCCCGCGTCCGACAGTCCCTTCGGCGTGCAGGACCTGTCCGGCAACGTCTGGGAGTGGACCGTCTCGGATGGCCCCGCGCCGGAGCCGGTGAACCGGGGCGGCTGCTGGTACTTCGGCACCCTGTCCGCGATGGTGCCCAACCGCGAGTTCAGCGAGGCCAGCCACCGGGACCCGCTGCTCGGTGCGCGCCTGTGCGCCCCCGCGCGGTGAGCCGGCGGACGGGCGCCCGAAGCCCCGGCTGGAGTGTCGCGTCGCCGTGATAAACCCGGAGGCTCACTGGCAGCAGCCGGGAGCCCTGGGATGAGCAACGGCAGTGACCCGAGGACGTTGACCGGAGGGGCGGAGGAAGCAGCCGGCACCACGCGGGTGCGGCGCCTCCTCGTGGTGCACGGCGAGTCACGCGGCGCGCTCCAGGTGCTGGACGCGGAAGGCCCGCACGTCATCGGCCGCGCCGGCTGCCAGGTGTTCGGCCCCCTGGGGCTGACCGATGCGGAGGTGAGCCGGGTGCACGCGCGCGTCGTCTGGGACGCCGACGCGCGCGGCTTCGCGCTGGAGGACGCGAGCAGCCACAACGGCACCTTCCTCGACGGCCGTCGCGTGCAGGGACGCCTGCCGCTGCAGCCCGGCGCCGTGGTGCGCGTGGGCGCGTCGCTGCTGCTCTACGAGGACGTGCTGCTGCCGGCCTACGCCCCGCTGGAGCCGGAGTCGCAGGGCCTGCCCGGGCCCAGCCTGGGCCTCGGCCGCGTGCGCGCGGAAGTCGCGCTGGTGGCCCCGCAACCCCTGCCCGTGCTGGTGCTGGGCGAGACGGGCTCGGGCAAGGAGCTGGTCGCCGAGGAGCTGCACCGCCGCAGTGGCCGCGTGGGCTCCTTCATCCCCCTCAACTGCGCGGCCATCTCCCCACAGCTCGCGGAGAGCGAGCTGTTCGGCCACACGGCCGGCGCCTTCACCGGCGCGCAGAAGCGCTCCGAGGGCCTGTTCCTCGCGGCCGACGGCGGCACCCTCTTCCTGGACGAAATCGGCGAGCTGCCCCTGGACCTCCAGCCCAAGCTGCTGCGCGCCCTGTCCCGGGGTGAGGTGCGCCCCGTGGGAGGCACCGCCTCCGTCCACGCCAACGTGCGCGTCGTCGCCGCCACCCACAGGGACCTCGGTCGCATGGTGGCCGAGGGCCGCTTCCGCGATGACCTCTACGCACGCCTGTCCGGTTGGACGGTGCGCGTGCCGCCGCTGCGCGAGCGCAAGGAGGACGTGCTTGCGCTCGGCCGCCGCTTCCTCTCGCGTGCCCCCCAGCCGCCCGTCCTCACCGCCGACGCCGCCGAGGCCCTGCTGCTCCATGACTGGCCCCACAACGTGCGCGAATTGGAGCAGGTGCTGACCGCCGCCGCGGTGCGCGCGGGCCAGGGCCCCCTGCGTCGCGAGCACCTCCCGCCGCCCCTGATGGAGCGCCTGAGGGACAGGGCCTTTCCTACCTCCACCACCCCGGCCCCTGCCGCCCCCATGCCGCTGGAGGTGATGGTGCCGCGCGACAGGCCCCCCGGCCGGGACGAGCTGCACACGGTGCTCACCCGCCTGGAGGGCAACATGGCGCAGGTGGCGGACTTCTTCGGCAAGGACCGCCGCCAGGTGTACCGCTGGGCCGAGCGGCTGGGCATCGACCCGGACTCGTACCGCAAGAGCTAGCCCCGGACACGCACCGATTCGGTGGCGCAGTGGGCGGGAAGCGTGCAGAAATCCGCGCCATTCAACGTCTGGCGCGAGGATTCCATACATGAAGCTCTTCTACTCCCCGGGTGCCTGTTCCCTGTCTCCGCACATCGTCCTGCGTGAGGCCGGCCTCTCCTTCGACATCGAGAAGGTCGACATCCGCGCCAAGAAGACCGAGCACGGCGCGGACTACTTCGGCGTCAACCCCAAGGGCTATGTCCCGGCCATCCAGCTCGATGACGGCAGCCTCCTCACGGAAGGGCCCGCCATCGTCCAGTACATCGCGGACAAGGTGCCGGAGAAGAAGCTGGCCCCGGCCAACGGCACCATCGAGCGCTACCGCCTCCAGGAGATGCTCAACTTCATCTCCACCGAGCTCCACAAGAGCTTCAGCCCCCTCTTCAACCCCGCGTTCCCCGACGAGGGGAAGAAGATCTACAAGGAGCGGCTCGCGACGCGCTTCAAGCTGGTCGACGACATCCTGTCGAAGAAGGGCCCCTACCTCTTCGGCGAGTTCTTCACCGTGGCGGACGCGTACCTCTTCACCGTGACGAACTGGGCGGGCCACCTGAAGGTGGACCTGGAGTCCTTCCCCGCGCTCAAGGCCTACATGGCGCACGTGGCGGGCCGTCCCGCGGTGCAGGCTGCGCTGAAGGCCGAAGGCCTCGCGAAGTGACTCCGTCGTTCGTCAAGCTGCTCGTCTCGGACGCCGCGCGCTCGCTGGCGTTCTACGAGGCGCTAGGCTTCGAGCGCGTGGGCGCCGAGCCTCCCTTCGTCCACCTCCAGTGGGCGGGGGCGGTGGACCTCTACCTCGTCACCCCTCCTCCCATGCTGAAGCTGGAGGGGCGGCGAGGCCTGGGCGTGCTGGTGGGCTTCCGCACCCAGGGAGCCAGCGGTCTCGACGAGTTGCTCCTGCGCGCCCAGGCTCAAGGTGCCGCGGTGGAGGGCCCGGTGGTGCAGCCCTGGCACACGCGGGAGGTCATCGTCACCGACCCGGACGGCTACCGGCTGAACTTCATCGAGCCCGCGTAGTCCCGTTTCCTGGGGGGCGCGCGAAGCCCCCCAGGAGCAGGTCCACCATCAGGTCCGCGGACTTCCCCAGCGGCTTCAGGGTGAGCCACTCGTCCTTGTCCATCACCAGGTGGAGCGACACCAGGCCGTGCAGGCCGCCCCACAGCGTCTGGCTGATGAGGTCCACGTCCTGGTACTCGGGCCGGAAGCAGCCGGCGTCGCGCGCCTCCTGCACCTGCTTCTGGAGGAAGGCGTATGCGTCCTGCTCCGGGTTGCCCTGCTGGATGCCGCGGTCCTCCGCGTCGTTCATGTCCGGCGGGTGCCGCTGCATGAAGAGGAGCCGGTAGGTGGTGGGGTGCTCCTGGGCGAAGGCGATATAGGCCCGGGACAGCTTGCGCAGCCGCTCCAGCGGGTCCTGCACGCGAGCCACCTTGTTGAGCACCTCGGCGAAGCGCAGGAAGTCGTGCGCGCACAACTCGCGGATGAGCGCGGCCTTGTCCTTGAAGTGCACGTAGATGGCGGTGGGGCTGTACTCAATCTTCTCGGCGACGCGCCGCATCGTCACCGCTTCGTAGCCCTCATGGACGAAGAGCTCGCGCGCGGCATCGAGGATGCGCTGCCGCGTCGCCTGCTTCTCCCGCTCTCGCCGCTCCTTGATGCCCATGGTGCCCTTCCGTGACGTCGCGTCACCCACCCCGCGTCATGCCACACCTCCGGCCGCGGCGGGTGCGCCGGGAAGCGCCGGGCCCGTCCCTTCGCCGGCAGTGGACACGCCCTCCGGCTCCACCTCGGGAGCCAGCAGCTTGTACACCACCGGCGTCACCACGCGGGTGAGGAGCGTGGAAGAGATGAGCCCGCCGATGATGACCCACGCCAGCGGCGAGTAGAGGCTGCTGTTCTCCAGCGCCAGCGGCAGCAGGCCGCCCAGGGCCGTCAGGGTGGTGAGCAGGATGGGGAGGAAGCGCGTCTCGCCCGCCTGTTCGATGGCGGCATCCAGCCCCACGCCCCGCGCGCGGAGCTGATTGGTGAAGTCCACCAGCAGGATGCTGTTCTTCACTTCGATTCCCACCAGCGCGATGAAGCCGATGGAGGCGGTGAAGGACAGCGTGTTGCCGGTGAGGAGCAGCGCGACGATGCCGCCCACCAGCCCCAGCGGAATCACCGACGCGACGATGAGCGTGCTCTTGAAGGTGCGGAACTCCAGCACCAGCACCGCGAGCACGCCGAACGCCGCGATGATGGCCGCCGCGGACACACCGCTGAAGCTCTCCTTGCGGCTCTCCAGCTCTCCGGCCACCTCCCAGCGATAGCCCGAGGGCAGCTTCAGCGCCTCGTCCAACCGCGCCATCACCGCGTGCGTGACGTTGTCGGTGTTGTAGCCGGTGGCCACGCTGGCGGTGACGGTGACGGTGCGCTCGCCCTCCCGGTGCGTAATCCGGCTGGGGCTGGCCTCCAGTCGCACCCGGGCCAATTGCCCCAGCGGCACGAGGTTGCCGGTGACGCCCGCGACATGCAGCCGCTCCAGCGCGCCCAATTCCGGCCACGCGCCCGGCTCCAGCGGCAGCCGGACGAGGATGGGGTGGTCCTCGCCGTCGGCGTCGCGGAAGGAACCCGCGCGCAGCCCCGCCAGCCCGAAGCGCACGGTGCGGGCCACCTCCGCCGCGGACACGCCAACGAGGCCCGCCTTCTCGCGGTCCACCTCCACCTCCAGATCCGTGCGCCGCGTCTGCACGGGGTTCTTCACGTAGAGGGTTCCCGGCGTCGCCTCCAGCACCTTCTGCACGTCCACCGCCAGCGAGCGCAGCGTCTCCAATTCCGGCCCCACCAGCCGCACGGCCACCGGCGCTTCGACGGGAGGCCCCTGCTCGAACTCGCGCACCTCGATGCGGACTCCGGGGTACGCGTCCAATTCCGCGCGCAGGCCGTCCAGCAGCGCGGGGGTGGAGTCCGACTTGTATTCGTGGAGCTGCGCGAAGACCTCGCCGGTGTTGGGCCGCTCCGCGCCCGGCTGCACGTTGTAGTAGACGGACGGATGACCGCGCCCGGTGTTGGCGGACACGCTGGCCACCTCTGGCCGTCGGCGCAGGGCCTCCTCCACGAAGCGCACCGCGCGGTCCGTCTCGGCGAGGCTGGTGCCGTCCGGCGCCTCCACCAGCACGTGGAACATCGGCGTGCCCGCCTTGGGGAAGAGGCTGAAGCCCACCACCGGCACCAGCGCGAGGCTGCCCGCGAAGAGCGCCACCGCCACCCCCAGCGTCAGCACCGGCCGGGCCAGTGCGCGGTGCAGCACCGGGCGGTAGCTGCGCTCGATGAAGTGATGGAAGGCGCGCAGCACGCGGTTGCCCTCCGGGTGCGCATCCTCCTTGAGGAAGAGGCTGGCCAGCAGCGGAATCACGGTGAGCGACACCAGCAGGGACGCGAGGATGGTGAACACCACCGCCATGGGCAGGCTGCGGATGAACTGCCCGGACGTGCCCGGCATGAACACCAGCGGCACGAAGGCGAGCACCAGCGTGGCCGTGCACCCCAGCACCGCGAGCCCAATCTGCGACGTGCCTTCAATCGCGGCGCGCACGCGGCCCATGCCCTGGCGCAGGAAGCGAGCGATGTTCTCCACCACGACGATGCTGTCGTCCACCAGCAGGCCCAGCGCAATCACGAAGCCGACGATGGAGAGTTGGTTGAGCGTGAAGCCGGCGAAGTTCAGCGCCACCAGGCCCAGTGCCAGGGACAGGGGAATGGACACCATGACGATGAGGCTGGCGCGGAAGCCCAGCGGCAGCAGCGTCAGCAGGACGAGCGCAAGCGCCAGCGCGAAGTCGGTGGCGAAGCCGCCCAGCCGCCGGCCCACCTGGAGCGACTGGTCGAACCCCGTCTCCAGCCGCAAGCCCCGAGGCAGCTGCTTCGCCCACTCCCGCGCGGCGGCCAGCGTCGCGTCTCGCACCGCGAAGACGTTCTGCCCCTCCTTCTGGGTGACGCTGATGAAGGCGGCGCGCTCGCCGTTGAAGCGGCCCAGGTGGACCGCGTCCTGGTCTCGGAAGGACACGTCGGCCACGTCGCCCAGGCGCACCACGCCCTGCGCGCCGCCGCCCACCACCGTGGCGCGCACCTCGTCCAGCGAGGTGAACTCGCTGCTCGTCTGAACGTTGAAGCGCCGGGTGCCCACGTCCACGCTACCGGCCGGCACGTTGAGGTTGGCTCCGCCCAGCGCCTGGAGCACCTGCGGCAGCGGCACGCCCGCCCGCGTCAGTCGCTCCAAATCCAGCGACACGCGCACCTCCTGCTTCGGCACCGCGAACACCTCGGCCTTCTTCACGCCCGTGACGTTGGACAGGCGCTCGGCCAGCGCGTCCGCCTGGCGCTCCAGCTCGCGCGCCGGGGCGTTGGGGCCCACCAGGGCCAACTGCACGACGCTCACGTTGGCCGCGCTGTAGCGCTCCACCTCCAGTCGCACCAGGTCCGCGGGCAGCTTCGGCCGCGTGGCGTTCACCTGCCGCAGCACCTCGGAGTACTTGTCGTCGGGGTCGGCGGAGGCGTCGAACTCGAGGTGGATGAGCGCCAGCCCGTCCTCCATCTGGCTGCGCACCTTCTTCACGTCCTCCAGCTCGTCGAAGGCGTCCTCCAGCGGGTCCACCACGAGCTGCTCGAGGTCTCTCGGGCTGGCACCCGGGTAGACGGCGACGAGGGTGAAGGACGGCATGGGGAACACCGGGTCTTCCGCGCGCGGAATGGACAGCGCGCTGGAGACGCCGAGCGCCACCAGCATGGCGAACACGACGAGGGTGAACTGCGGGTTCTTCACGGCGGCGGTGGAGAGCTTCATGGGGCGTCTCGCGGTTGGGAAGGGAGGAAGAAGCTCAGCGGCGCGACGTGGGCTCCGTGGAGGGCGCCTCCACCACCGCCACCGCCTGCCCGTCGCGCAGGAAGGCCACGCCGTCGGTGATGACGCGCGCGCCGCCACCCGGACCCTCGGAGAGCGCCGCGCGGCCGTCCGCGCCGGAGAGGAAGGCCACCCGGACGCGCTGCCTCCGCGCGGTGCGGCCGTCGCCGTCGAGCGTGAAGACGCTGGCCACCTCGCCGTCTCCCTCCAGCAGCGCCTCCACCGGGACGAGCTGCACCGCCTGCCGCTCGGAGGGCGTCACCACCGCCTTCGCGGACAGGCCGGACAGCAGGCGTGGCGCCTCGCTCCCGGGGGACGGGCGCACGTCCAGCGCCAGCTCCACCTCCGCGGTGCCCACGCCCGGCGTGGCGGCACTGGCCACCTCGCTGATGCGGGCGCGGAAGGTACGGCCCGGGTACGCATCGAGCGTCACCTCGGCCGGGTCGCCCTCCTTCACGCGCACCACGTCGCGGTCCGCCAGCCCCACGCGCACCACCCAGCCGCCGTCGGTGCTGGCGAAGAAGAAGAGCGGCTGGCCTGGAGACACCACTTCTCCCGGCTCCACCATGCGCTTGAGGATGCGGCCGTCGGACGGCGCGAGCACCGTGGCCTGCCGCTGATTGAAGGACGCCGCGCGCCACGCGGCGTCCGCGACCTCGTAACCGGTGGTGGCGTCCTGGAGCTGCGCCAGCGTGGCCACCTGCTGCGAGTGGAGCCCCTTCACGCGCTCCAAATCCCGCGCCGCCTTCTCGCGCGCCTCGCGGGCCTGGGCCACCAGCGGGCCAATCTCCGACAGGTCCAGCGCCGCGAGCACCTGGCCGCGCTTCACCTTCTGACCCTCGTCGGCGGACACCGCCTGCACCACCCCGCCCACCTTGGTGGAGAGGCGCACCTCCTGCTTGCCGGCCAGCGTCCCACTGGCGCGGACGGGGCGGGCCACCTCCTCCGTGACGACGGGCGCGAGCCGCACCCGCACGGGAGCCTCGCCCGAGGCAACAGGTGTGGGGGCCGCGGAAGCCGACCCGGAGCAGCCCGTGGACAGCAGGCCGGAGAGCAGGACCGCGAAGCCGCCGAGCAGCGCGGCGGAGAGGGTCGGCGACGGGGCGCGAACCATGAAGGTAGCTCCTTTGCTTCCACGCGCCGGCAGGCGCGGGACGGACGAATCCCCAGGCGCGGAAGCGCGAGACCACGGGCGGTGGGGGTTAACGACGCCCCTACACTTAACGCCGTTAAGTGAGTGAGACAAGTGCCGTGACAAAACTTCACAAACCGTCGGACAGCCGGGTCGCCCGCCCTCCGGCCATGCACCGGCACGCCTCACGGGCGCATCCGCCAACAGCCCACGCGAGCGGTGTACCGTGGGGCGTTCGGCCCTCACCTTGGGGGCCCGTCTCCTTCCGCGCATGGACTCCCGCGTCGACTCACTCCTCGCCCACGTCCGCGAGCACGCCGAGAATCGCCCCGGGGTCTACCGGATGCTGGGGCCCTCGGGAGAGCTGCTCTACGTGGGCAAGTCCGTGCGGGTGCGGACGCGACTGCTGTCGTACTTCCGCGCGGACGACAGGGAGAAGGCGGCGGAGATCATCTCCCACGCGCACCGCGTCGAGTGGGACTACACGGCCAGCGAGTTCGCCGCGCTCCTGCAGGAGTTCCGGCTCATCAAGTCCCAGCGCCCGCTCTACAACGTGGAGCACAAGCGGGACCGGGGCCACTGCTTCATCCACCTCACGCGTGAAGCCATTCCCCGGCTGCGCGTGGTGGGCCGAGCCAACGGCGAGAGCGGCGACTACTTCGGCCCCTTCCACGGCCGCGATTCCATCTCCGACGTGGTGCGCGCGGTGAGTGACCTGCTCGAGCTGCGCGACTGTCCCGCCGACACGCCGATGCGGCTGGCGGACCAGTTCCAGCTCTTCCCCGTGAAGCTGGAGCCGCTGTGCATGCGCGGCCAGCTCTCACGCTGCCTCGCCCCGTGCGCGGGAGGCTGCAGCCACGCGGAGTACCACGCGCGCGTCGCGCAGGCCCGGGCCTTCCTGGAGGGCACGTCCGACACGCCGCTCACCCTGCTGCGCGAGCGCATGGCCCTGGCCGCCCGCCGCCTCCAGTTCGAATACGCCGCCGAGCTGAGAGACCGCGCGGAGCGGCTGGAGCTGATGCGCGGCTGGATTGTCGAGCTGGGCCGGACGCTCAAGCAGCTCTCCTTCGTCTACACGGTGCCCGGCCACGGCGGCGACGACTACACCTACGTCGTGCGGCGGGGCAGCGTGCGCGCCGAACAGCCCGCGCCAGAAACTCCCGAGGAGCGCGACGCCCTCGAAGCACGGGCCCGCGAAATCTTCGAGCGCCCGGAGCCGGAGACGCTCGGCCTGCGCGCGCACGAGGCGCAGGAGGTGATGCTCATCGCCCGCTGGTTCCGCCTCCACCCCGAGGAGCTGGAGCGCACCCTCCCCGCGAAGCAGCTCCTCGCGCCCTCGGACGCCTCCACGCCCTGATCGCCGCGGCGCCAGCCTTCCCGCGAAGCTGGCAGGCCCGGAAATTTCGCTCCACGCGGAGTCTGGGCACACGAGCAGGCGGATGTCAGGGATGGGACGTATGACTGCGTGGACAACCGTCGCCGCACGCGGCAAGGGTGCGCGACGCTACGCTTCCCATCCAGGGGGATGACGCCATGAAGAAGAAGCTCTCCGCGGTGACTCTCGTGACGGCCCTGCTCGCGTCGTCGGCCGCGTGGGCGGCCGTCACCGTGCGCTACTACAACCGCGACTCGCGCGACTACACGTGGTCGGCGGTGTGCAGCGGCGTGAAGACCAGCGTGACGTTCGGCCACAGCCAGACGGCCTCGGTGACCATCCAGGGCTCCGGCCCCTGCACGGTGCAGACGGACGCCGGCAACGTGGTCCTCAAGGGCGGGGAGAACCTCGACATCAAGGACGGCAAGGTCCAGGTGAAGTAGCCGAGCAGGCGAGCGAATCAGCGGCAAAGCCCCTTCAGAAGCACAAATCCCGACGGATTTAGGCCAAAGTCGTGCCCATTAAGGCAACCCGGGATTGAAATTATCCAAGTGCCGGTCCATAGTGCATTGCGTCAGTCTTCCGTGGGGAGGCGCAATGAAGAAGTGGTTGGCGGTGGCCCTTCTGGTGGGTGTGGGTGTGGCGGGCCTGCTGGTGAGTCCGGCGGCGCAGGCGCGGCAGGGGGGACCCATCAACGCGGCGGACACCGCGTGGATCCTCACGGCGACGGCGCTGGTGCTGCTGATGACGCCGGGCCTGTCCTTCTTCTACGGCGGCATGGTGCGGCTGAAGAACGTGGTGTCCACGCTGCTGCAGAGCTTCATCGCCATGGCGGTCATCAGCCTGCTCTGGGTGGTGGTGGGCTTCAGCCTGAGCTTCGGTGACAGCTTCCACGGGCTGATTGGCGACCCTCGCACCTTCTTCATGTTCAGCGGCGTGGGCGGTGAGACGCACCCGGACCTGGCGCCCACCATTCCCCTGCTGCTGTTCGCGCTGTTCCAGCTCAAGTTCGCCATCATCACCCCGGCGCTCATCACCGGTGCGTTCGCCGAGCGGGTGCGCTTCAAGGCGTACGTGCTGTTCATGGTGCTCTTCACGCTGGTCATCTACGCGCCGCTGGCGCACTGGACGTGGCACCCGGAGGGCTTCCTGCGCAAGTGGGGGGTGCTGGACTTCGCGGGCGGCACGGTGGTGCACATGTCGGCGGGCTTCGCGGCGCTGGCGGGCGCGCTGGTGCTGGGGCGGCGGACGGTGCACGTGGAGAACGCGCCGCAGACGCCGGCCAACGTCCCCTTCGTGATGCTGGGCACGGGCATGCTGTGGTTCGGCTGGTTCGGCTTCAACGCGGGCTCGGCGCTGTCGGCCTCGTCGACGGCCACGCTGGCGTTCGCCACCACGAACACGGCCTCGGCGGCGGCGATGCTGGGGTGGATGGCCTTCGACTGGCTGCGCGGCCGCAAGCCGAGCGGCGTGGGCGCCTGCGTGGGCGCGGTGGTGGGCCTGGTCGCGGTGACGCCGGCGGCGGGCTTCATCACCGTGGGCCAGAGCATCGTCGTGGGCCTGGTGGCGAGCTTCGTGAGCAACGCGGCGGCGCACTTCAAGAGCCGCACGGCCATCGACGACACGCTGGACGTGTTCCCCTGCCACGGTCTGGGCGGCGTGGTGGGCATGGTGCTGACGGGCGTGCTGGCGAAGGACGTGGGCCTCATCTACGGGGAGACGCGGACCTTCCTGATGCACATGCTGGCGCTGGTGCTGGTGTCGGTCTTCTCCTTCGTGGGCTCGTACCTGCTCTACAAGCTGGTGGACCTCTTCGTCCCGCTGCGCGTCACCCGCGAGCAGGAAGACCTGGGGCTCGACCTGAGCCAGCACGGCGAGACGGTGGGCGAACTGCCCGTGGCCCCGGCGCCCCACATGCCCGCCGCCGCGAGCACGGCCCCCGTCGCGGAGCCCGAGCCGCGCGGCCCCTCCGTGCCGCTGCCGGCCTGACGTCGCGACGTCTCCGAAGCAGTCCCCACCGCCCGTGCTCCCCCGCGAGGAAAGGAGCACGGGCGTTCGTCATCACCGCGGTGCGCGCGAGTCGCCCGCACCTGGCACTTGCAATGGCTCCGTCCTCCGCGCGTGATGGAGGCATGAGTACTTCCAGACCGCACCGCCCTCCCCTCCCCCGAGCCCTCGCGCTCCTCGCCCTCCTGCTGGGAACCACCGCCGCCGCGCAGGCCGCGGGCGTGGGTTTCCGCGAGCTCGCGTTGAAGGACCCCGTGGGCGGGGGCGCCATGACGGGCCTCGTCTTCTACCCGTCCTCGCAGACCGCCGAGCCGCTCCCCCTGGAGATATGGCGTGTCGACGCGGGCCGGGAGCTGGAGCCCGTCCCCGGCCGCTACCCGCTGGTGCTCATCTCCCACGGACATGGCGGCAGCCGCTGGGGACACCATGACCTCGCTACGGCGCTCGCACACGAGGGCTTCATCGTCGCGTCGCTCGACCACCCCGGCGCCAGCTACAAGGACGTCGATGGCCCGGCGGCCGGCACGGACGCGGTGTGGCTCGGACGTGCGTTGCAAGTGAAGGCGCTCCTGGACGGGGTGCTTGCGGACGCGACGCTGGGCCCCTCGGTGGACGCGAGCCGCGTGGGCGCACTGGGCTTCTCCGCGGGTGGCTACACCACGCTGCTGCTGGCGGGCGCGGTGCCGGACTTCGGCCGGTTGGAGAAGTACTGCCGCGCGAAGAAACAGACCGTGCTCTGCGGAATGCTGTCGAAGGTGCGCGTCACGCGCTCGGACCTGAAGGACACGGCGGAGCCGCGCGTCCGCGCCATCTTCTCGATGGCGCCGGTGGGTGTCTTCTTCGACAAGGCGGGCCTGAAGGGCGTGAAGGTGCCCGTGCGCCTGTACGCCGCAGAGAAGGACGAGGTGCTTCCGGTGGCGGACCACGCCGGCCACGTGCGCGCGTCGCTGCCCAAGCGGCCCGAGTACACGCTCATCCCGCGCGCGGGGCACTACGTCTTCATGGCCCCCTGCACGCCCGAGTCCGCGCCGGAGGCGCAGGAGCTGTGCATGGACCCGCCCGGCGTGGACCGCCTGAAGCTCCACCGTGAGCTGGCCGCCGACGCGGTGCGCTTCTTCACCCGCACGCTGGCTCCCGCGCCCGTGAAGCCCTGAGCCTCAGCCGCTCTTCTTCGCGGCCGCGCGCCCCTTGCGCCTCCCCGGCTTCGCGGGGGCCGCCTCCGGCATGGGGCCGGTGTTGGGGCTTGCCTCGGCCTCTGGCGCCACCTGCTGCCGCCGCTTGAGCCGGCGCGGGGGCAGGAGGTCCGGCTCGCCGGGCACCTTCTGCGCCATGAAGATGGCGGCATCGAGCTTGTAGAAGCTGCGCGCCCGGTACCACGCCAGCGCGGCCTCGTTGTTCTCCGCCACCTCCAGCACCAGGTGCGTGCAGCCTCGCGTGCGCGCCAGGTGCTGGAGCTGATCCATCATGAAGCTGCCCACCCCGCGCCCCTGGTAGTCCGGGTGCACGGCCAGCTCCTCCACGAAGAGCGGCCGCATGCCCCGCTTCTCGAACCAGCGCGGGTTGACCCAGTTGTCGTCACCCGTGGCCTCGAAGGCGCACTCCGAGTAGCCGACAATCTCCCCGTCCACCTCGTAGAGAAGCTGCTCGATCCACTCGGAGGTGTAGACCTCCATGAAGCGCCGCTTGGAGCGGGGGCGCTGGTATTCCACCGTCTCGCGATTGACGTCGCGGAAGACGAGCTTGAGGAACTCCCAGGTCCGATTCAGGTCCCTGCGGTGGATTCGGCGGACGCGGACCTCGAGCGTGGCCGGGGGCTTGTCCATCGACATACGCCTGCCTCCTTAGCAGGCTGGCGGAAAGGAACCAGCGCTTCCGCAGCCGTCCCGTGTCCCCTGTCCGGAAACCAGGAGTCTTGGACACCGGCCCCACCCTCACGGGTTCCGTCCCGAGTCAATTCCCCTTCCCGGGTCCGATACGACGTCAGGAGGGTTGCCTCCCGGTGGGGTGGGAGGATGGAATGGCGGAAAATCCGCATTCCGTCACACCCCACGAGCCCCGAACCCATGACGCGACCCTCCGACGGTGACCTCCGTACCGACACCGTCTTGCGCAACACCTACAAGATTGCCTCCGTGTTGGGACGGGGTGGCATGGGCTCGGTGTACCTGGCCCAGCACCTGCGGCTTCCCGGCAAGCAGGTGGCGGTCAAGGTGCTGCGCGGCGGCGACCACCTGACGCAGGAGATCTTCACCCGCTTCCGGCGCGAGGCGGAAATCGCCTCCCGGTTGGGCCACCCCAACATCGTCGAGGTGCTGGACTACGACACGCTGGAGGACGGCACCCCGTTCCTGGTGCTGGAGTTCCTGCGCGGAGAGAGCCTCCAGTCCCGGCTGGAGCGCGGGCCGCTGACGCTGCCCGAGGTGTTCTCCTACACGCGGCAGATGGGCTCGGCGCTCCAGGCGGCGCACGGCGCGGGCATCGTCCACCGGGACCTCAAGCCGGCCAACGTCTTCCTGGTGCCCACCGACTCAGGCGGGGTGGTGGGCCAGCGCCTGAAGCTGCTCGACTTCGGCATCTCCAAGGTCCTCTCCTCGGAGACGCTGCAGACGCAGGAAGCGACCATCATCGGCACGCCGCAGTACATGTCGCCCGAGCAGGCGATGGGGAAGAACCGCGAAATCGACGCGCGCACGGACATCTTCGCGCTCGGCTGCATCGTCTACGAGATGATGACCGGCAAGCCCGTGTTCGGCGCGGGCAGCCTCGCGCAGATGATCTTCCGCGTGGTGTACGAGCCGGCCGACCCGCTCGCCCCGCTCTGCCCGGAGGCGCCCGCGCACGCCATCGCCGCGGTGGACCGCGCGCTCTCGAAGAAGGCCGAGGACCGCTTTCCGGATGTGACTTCCTTCGTGGAGGCGCTGACGGGCAGCCCGCTGCACACGCTCTCCCCGCCATCGGGCTCCCAGCCCATGCCGCGCGCGGTGCCGAAGGCCCCCTCGGGCATCGCCCTGCCCTCGCAGGACGCGGCCGAGGGCTTCGATGCCACGGTGGCCCCGGGCAGCGTGAAGGTCGTCCCCGACAGCACCGGCCGCATGGGCGTCGTGGAGGTCGGGAATGGGGGCTCGGGCACTGGCCGCATGGGCCTGGTGCAACCCGAGCCGCCTGTGGGAAGCGGCACCGGCCGCATGGGGATGGTGCAGCCCGAAGCGCCCGTGGGAAGTGGCACAGGCCGCATGGGCGCGCCGCTCCTGGACCCGCCGGGCCTGGAGCCCACGCTCATCTCCAAGGAAGTCCCCGCCGTGCCCCCGCGGCCGGCCCAGCCCATCACCGCGGTGACGCCGCCGGCGCAGGCCGCGCCGCAGCCCATCGCCGCGCCCGTGTCCGTGGCGCCCGCGCCGCAGCCTGTCCCCGTGGCCGTGGCGCAGCTGGTGGCGAAGAGCCGGGCACCGATGATTGCCGCCGCCGTGGCGCTCTTCGCGGCGGGAGGTGGCCTCGTCTGGTGGATGGGCCGCCCCGTGACGCCGCCCACGGCACCGGCCATCAGCACGCAGAACCCGTCTCCCCAAGCCGCCGTGCAGCAGCCCACGACGGGCACGCCCAATGGAACTCAGGCCGCCGTCGGCACGTCCAATGGCACGCAACCCGCCGCGACTGGCGCCGATAACAACACGCAGACCGCCGTGCAGCCTCCGCCCACGACAACACCGCCCACCGTGGCGACCACCACGACGGACAAGCCGGACACCACCCGTCCCGTGTCGAAGAAAGAGGTGCTGCCGGCCGAGGTTCAGGCGGTGTTGGACGAGGCGGCGCAGGCGCTGAAGGCCGGCAACGCCGAGGAGGCCATCCGCCTGGCCAAGCGCAGCCAGCGCGCGAAGCCCGGCATCATCCCCTTGGCCTCGTACTCCATCATCGTCCGCGCCGCTTGCCTGCAGGGGAACCTGACCGTGGCGAAGCAGGAATGGTCGAAGGTTCCCGCCTCGGACAAACCGAAGCTCCGTCAGTTCTGCCAGCAGCACGACACCGATCCCGCTCTCTGACCCAAAGGGCCTTTTCCAAGGAGGCCCTCCCCGCATCCCGAGGTGATTCGCTTGAGAAACATGGTCGCAGTGATTGTCGCGGCGGTCGCGCTGGGGGCCTCCACCGGCCTGGCCGCGGCGCCCGTGGAAGCAGGCAAGGTCTACTCCGGCACCGAGGGCGAGGAAGTCGCCGTCGTCCCGCTCGCGCCGCGAGCCGCCAAGAAGTACATCCTCCGCGTGCGCGGCACGGGCTCCGAGTTCGACGGGAAGGTCTTCCCGTACGAGCTGAACGACTGGAGCACCAGCAGCACCGAGCAGTACAACTTCAAGACGCAGTGGCACGGCCGCGACTACACGACCCTGTACGTGCGCGACCAGCGCTACGAGCTGTACGTGCCCGGCCGTCAGCAGGCCATCCGCGTCACCTTCGACGAGAAGCGCACGGCGGCCCTGAAGCCGGAAGAGGTCTACGCGACGTACCAGAAGCTCCAGGCGGACGGCACGCTGGCGAAGCTGATGGCGTTCGACCGCAAGGGTGAACAGGCCCGGCACGACAAGGCCTACGCCGACACGCTCCTGGAGATGAACAACGCGTGCGGCACCTCGGTGTCGGCCGCCATCGACTGGAGCAGCGTCAACGACGACCTCCTCAAGGAGCTGAGCATCGCCAGCTACTGCGAGTCCCCCCTCACATCGCTCAAGAGCCTGTGCGAGGTCTCCAACGTCGCGAAGCAGACCGTGCGCGAGAAGGTGAAGCAGGTCAGCTGCCGCTTCGGACCCGCGCTGGAGACGAAGGTCGAGGCCGACCGCGTCATCTGGCAGACGAACAAGGACGCCAGCAACCAGGACGCGTACGCCACGAAGTTCTTCAAGAAGAACCTGTAGCCGGAGCCTTCCCGATGAACTTCAAGCGATTCGCAGCGGTTGCGATGTCCCTCGCGTGTGGTGCCTCCCTGGCCGCCGACCCCGTCACGCCCCCCTGGGGCAAGGAGGAGAACCTCGGCCAGAAGATGCTGATGGAGGCCACCTCCGTATGCACCGACGGCAAGGGGCACTACGTGGTGATGGCGCCCCAGGAGGACGCGAACCAGAACGCCATGTACTACGGCGACGGGAAGACCTTCGTCGTGGTGGACCCTCCCGGCCCGTACGCGTCGTCGAACTCCTTCCTGGACCCGCGCTTCTTCAACAAGGACTCCAACCCCAACTTCCGCGGCATGGACTACCGGGTCATCTCCTCGGTGGACCTGGACACGAAGGAGAAGTCCTGCGACCTGCGGTGCGGCACCAAGAAGATTCCCCTCACGCTGGTGGACGGCGCGCAGGCCGCGGAGATGTTGCGCAAGGCCACGTTCCAGCCCAACCCGCAGCAGTACACGCCCCACGCGCTGCTGCGTGACACGAAGGGCAACTACTACTTCGTGGACCGCGGCTACCAGCCGTCGCAGCAGAAGAGCTACCGCGTCTTCATCGGCCCGCGCGGCACCCTCAAGCCGCAGAAGATGACCAACGTCGTCTCCGACTCCGAGGGCGAAATCTTCTCCACCAAGAAGGGCGAGCTGCGGCTGGTGCTGGACCGCGACAAGTCCTCGATGTGGATCGAGAACACCAAGAAGACGTTCGAGTTGCGCCAGGTGCCCGTGCACGAGAACCTGCCGCTCATCTACAACGACCTGGGTGTCTACGAGGGCATGCGCCTGGGCACGCCCTGCGACGACCAGTAGCGCTTCGCTTCACGGCTTCGGCCTTCGCGGGCCGGGTGGAACGTCTCCTGAGACGCTCCGTCCGGCCCGTTTCATTTCAGCGGGGTCCCGCCCTTGCGAGAACCGCCCGGTTGGGACAGCGTTCCCTCCGCCGTGAGCCATCCCCGCTACTTCGTCCCCCATGCCGCCAGCGCGGCCGAGCCCGTCCGCTCGGACGCCGCCGAGATGACGCACGTGGTGGACGCGTTCCGCCTGGAGGCGCCCCACCTGCTGGAGCAGGAGTGGGTGGTCGGCGTCGACGCCGTGGGCAACGTGCACGTCGTGCCCGCGAGCGAGCGGGAGTTGCTCCCCGCCGCCACGCGCGCCCAGCTCACGCACCACGA
The DNA here is from genome assembly GCF_026626705.1 of Pyxidicoccus sp. MSG2. Taxonomy (NCBI): domain Bacteria; kingdom Pseudomonadati; phylum Myxococcota; class Myxococcia; order Myxococcales; family Myxococcaceae; genus Pyxidicoccus; species Pyxidicoccus sp. MSG2. The sequence goes on along the minus strand of NZ_JAPNKC010000001.1, from coordinate 7,893,223 downwards.
AGTGGCGTCCGGCCGCACGCCCCGCCGCATCGCCGCCTCGGAGCTGTACTTCTTCGCCGTGGAGTTGGTGGAACACCCCGCCAACGCGGAGGGCTTCAACGACCCCGTGTACCTCTACGGCCACCTGTCCGGCCCGTGGCCCGGCGACGCGCCCATGCGCGTGCCCGGGCAGCTCACGGTGACGCGCGGGGACGTGCTGGCCGGGCTGGTGCACGGCGCGGCGGACGCCTTCCACTACGTGCAGACACCGGAGAGCCCGGCCGCGCCGCGCGGCTACCACGCGCTGCTGCCCGGAGACCGGCCCGAGCGCCTCGCGGAAGGCCGCGGGCTGGTGCTCGCCTGGCCCGCGGTGCCGCCCGAGCTGCAGGTGGGCAATGCCTCCAACGGCCCCATGGTGGCGCGCATCCTCCACGACGTCCTCACGCAACTGCAGGAGGACGCGCACGCCCACGGAGGCCCGGAGCCGCTCGCGCGGATGGAGCTGCCCGTCCCCAGCCGCGCCATGGCCATCGCCGACCTGGAGATGCGCGGCTACGAGGTGAAGGGCGACGTGGCCATCCTCCGCCGCAACCACCCGGGCCTGCTCACGCGCATGGCGGAGTGGCTGCGCGCGGAGAAGGTGAAGGTGCCCACGGAGGCGGGCGCGCCCGGCTTCCTCGAGGTGGCGCGCAAGGCACTCGAATCCCTCCCTGGCTGGCCGAGCGAGACGGAGCGGGTGCTCCG